>CAZRTG010000006.1:0-43160 GCA_964602895.1 uncultured Wenzhouxiangellaceae bacterium | reverse complement strand
CAACACCAGTTCCAGTCGAACCGTGGTGATCATGAATAATTCCAACTCGCCACCCACAACTTCCGCATCCAGGTTACCCACAAAATTCACAAGGTCTACAAAAAACGAGGCCTGATAGTCCTTGTAGTCGTAGTAGAATAAATCGGCGTTCAACCTGACCCGACCGTCCAGAAAGCTGCTCTTATAGCCCAATTCATAACTGCTCAGCTCTTCCTGATCATATGACAAAGTAGAGAAGAAGCTGGCGACTCCGGCGGGGGAAAGGTCATTTGGCGGGATGAACGGATAATTGAAGCTCCCCGCCTTGTGTCCCCGATCATAACTAAGATAGACCAACGTATTGTCGTCAGGCTTCCAGTTCACGCTGACTTTTGCAGACACATTCTCAAATCCCAACACCGCATTGGGAGCCGTATTCCTGTTGAAATACAGATCCGGGGTGGGGATATCATCGGACAGCACGTAATCGGCCTCCTTGTCGTCCTCGGTGTAGCGCAACGCCGTAGTGATCGACCACTGGTCCGTCAAGGCATACTCCAGGTGACCGAAAATCGCCCACGACTCCGTATCCGTATCGGCAGTGAAACCGGTGTTGTAGGGAACAAAAGCTCCCGGGAAGTGCAGTCCAACGAAAGGGGCAATATTGAACGGCGAGAGCCCGGCTGCTGTCTGATTATCGATGTTGAGGTAGTAGACACCGGTGATCCAGGTCAGACGTTCGGATTTGCCATTCAGGCGCAGTTCCTGGGAAAATTGCTTGAGGTCCTGCTCAACATAGTAGTCCAGCTGCTTGATTGGGGAAGCGTCTATATCCTGCAACACGTTCATTTCCATGTCGAAGAGGTCTGTGATGGAAGTCAGTGTTATACCGCCGAGATCCACGGTAAGTGTGCCGGTGATGCCGCTTATGTCCCGATCAAAATCACCGACCTGATCATACGAACCGGTTCTGGGATCCGTATCCGGTTCACGGTATCCAAACGCATCACAGCCCGGGCAGGTTTGGAAAAGAGCGCCGGAACCGATGAACTCGGAATAGGTGGCCAATTCGTCCCGGCCTACCCTGTAACCCAGGCCATCCGGTGCATATGCGTTCGGAGTATGGGTGAAACCAGCCCCGTTAGCGCTGTCTTTTGTGTGATGCGCTTTCAGCAGCAGATCCGTCTGATCGCTTATCTGAAAGAGCAATTGCCCCCTCAGGGAGTATTCTCCCGTATCAAACAGATCGTCACCGATACGGTTCTTGACCCAGCCATCGTGATAGTTGCTGGCTACAGACAGGCGGCCCAGAACATTTTTCGTAATGGCACCGCCGATCGCACCCTGGAAAATCACCTGGCTGTAATCTGCAACGGTCAGTTCCGCGTAGGCATCAAATTCTTCCATGGGTTTCCGCGTAATGTAATGCAGGAGCCCACCCGTGGCGTTACGCCCGAACAATGTGCCTTGCGGCCCCCTGAGAACCTCAACCCGTTCCAGGTCGAACATTTGCGCGTGTGCCGCACCCATCGTACTGACATAGGCGCCATCCACATAGGTCGCAACGGGAGGTTCGTTGTGACTGGAGAAATCACGCTGTGAGACCCCCCTTATTGACAGGCCAGTCACATATGGATGTTCCTGCGAGAAGTTGAGGCCTGGCGTTTGTGCTGCAACATCGACGGTATTGGTATAACCCAATTGAGAAAGTTGATTGCCCGTAAAAGCGGTAATGGAAATATCAACATCTCCCAGACTCTGCTCATGTTTCTGTGCAGTAACAATTACCTCTTCCAACACCGCAGCGGAACAAACCAGCGGAGACACTGCCGCGAGTATTATCGACGTAATTCTGATCGATTGATTAATAACAGTTTTTGGAATGTATTTCATAGCTTGATCACCCACATAATCCAATTAACGAACCCGATCTGTCATACTTGCATATTACATGATTATTAATCAAACTATTTTATATATTTTAAATAATGTAAGGAAATCGCAGAGATGCTCACGCAATCAACAACACTTCCCGGTTCTCCGGCAGACAGTGTCTATGCTCGATACCTTGAGCTCATGAAAAACAAGCCTGTGGTTCCTGGCGAAGTCGTGAGTTATCAGTTTCTTCCCCCTCGCGGCAACTGGGGTGGCCTGGTTGAACAGGGGCAGGTCATACGGGTTATCGACCTCGAAGGCCAACAGTGTTTCGACTGCATCATTTATGACGCCAACGATCTCTATAACTGCGTCAATTGCAGCGTCAGCATGGGTAAAGAGCGCAAATGGGATAACTGGCAACCCGGTGACGGAATCTGGTCCAAACTCGGCGACAAGCTGGCCATAATCAGCGATGACACCTCAGGAGGCCATCATGCTTTCGCCGGCGCTTTTTGCAACGAGGCATGGGGACGGATCGTTCGCGGGATGCCCAATCAACACACCTGCCACGCAAATTTTGTCGCGGCCATGCGCATGGCGGGTTACCCGGAATTCTGTGCTCTGGACGTCGACTGGGGCAGCTGTATATCGTTTTTCATGGATTTCCAGTACCGGCCCGATGGCAGCCTGGAAATCCCGCCGGTCCTCAGCAAACCTGGCGACTATGTCGACCTCATGGCAGAAAGAGATCTTATCGTCACGATCTCCAACTGCCCCGGCGAAACCGGGCAGGTCAACAACTGGCAGCCGACGTCGCTGTATGCGGTGATCTTTGTCCCCAACAGCGACTATGAAGACAAAGCCAACAGCCTTAAAGAGGCGAGAACGGCTGAATACGGTCGATGGCTGGAATCGGCCGGGGGAGTTTAGGGCGGCACCGGGAGCCCGTGCGAATGTTCGAGTACTGCCAGACAAAACCGAATGCTGTTGATGTTAATGGCACATTCAAGCATTTCGTTTTGCTTGATGATATGAATGTCGAGGTTACCATCGATAAAAAAATAACTCTCCACACCGGAACGCACTCTCGATGAGGCCGGAACCCTGCATGGGAATGGCCGTTCAAATTACGAAAGTCAATCAACTCAAATATGTCCGGTCAACTTCATGGGGACAATCGGCCGATGGTTACCTGTTTTCACAAGTGATGGATTCAGTGATTGCCATTGGAAGCTGACCGAATATTGAAGATGCATCTTACGCCATGTACGCTGCATCCCTGCCCTGACATGGCCACGCTCGGACCTCAGGATTACGGCCTGAATCAGGATCGTAAACAGGTACGCCCGCCAATCTTTATTAACCATAGCGATTTTGATTTATGAATACTTCAGTAAGAAGGAACTATACAAAACCTGAGTTGGCCGCGGTCGTCGCCGCCGTCTGTGTAGGCGAACTTGGGCTGCTGACGATGCCGTTTGTAATTGGAGGTGTTGCGGAACGCTTTGATTTATCCGCTGGCGGTGCAGGCCTGGTTACCGTATTGCAATTTGCTTCGATGTCGGTTGCTGCTTTTGTATTAATGCTCACCGTACACCGTATTGACCGACGCAAACTTGCGTTGATAGCCGTCGTATTGACCTTGGCCGCACACGCGGTTGCGGCATTTTCAAGCCAGTGGTCGTGGTTTCTGGCAAGCCGGGTCGCGATGGGCTTCGGTGAAGGTGCGTTGCTGACGATCGGGTCCGCTGCCGCTGCCGGGACTCTAAGGCCTCAGCGCACCTTTTCACTGGTTACTCTCGGTTACGTGCTGGTAGCGAGTGCAATATACCTGTCATGGTCCAGTTTACATGAGCTGTTCGGCGGGATTGCTGTCTTTTATATTGTTTTGATCGGAACGGTTATCGGTGCGCCGTTTCTCTTCGCGATTCCCAGGCTTGAAACCGTGACGAATACGGCCAGTGTTATCCGTGGTGGTGTGTGGTGGCCGTTCCCGTGGATTCTGGCCGGAATTGCCTGTCTGTACATGGGCGTCAATTCCTTATGGGCTTTTTCCGAGCGGATAGGAGTTGCCCTGGACCTGGATCATCACGCCATCATCAAGGCTTTCCTGGCCGTTTCCCTATTTACCTGGATAGGACCCGTCATGGCCAATTATTGGAAACGCCGCTGGGGTTATCGCAAGCTGGTTATATTTGGAGTACTGATCCAGGCAGTGGGTTGTTTCATGTTTGGTAGTGCGGAAACCTATCCGGTGTTTTTTGTATCGTTTGTGATCCTCAATATTGCCCTGATGTTCCTGGTGCCTGTTTATCGCGCCTTGACGGCGGTTCTTGATCCGGTGGGGAACCTTGCTGCGGCCTCCATAGTCGTGCAGACCGTGAGCACTGCGATCGGGCCGTTTATCGCGAGCATGGCCTTATTGGCGGGCGGCGGATACTTCTGGGTGGGTGTCTACGCGACGGTGTTCGCGCTATTGTCGGGCGTATTCGCCTGGGGTGCTGCAAAATATGCAGACCGTTTATAAACAGCAGGAGTCCGGATTGAACAAACCTGTATTCCAGAGACATTGGCAGGGGGAGTCCCTGCCAATGTCAAAGTCCGGATATTTTCCTACCTGAATCTCCACTGCATCTGTGCACCGAATGCGCGTGGCAACGCGGTAACCAGATGCTGGGCATCTGCACCGTTGCCCAAAACATCGATGGTCGGGTCTTCGTCGGTAACATTATTGCAGTACACACTGAACACCCAATTATTGCGCAACAGATTGGCACTCAGGTTGAGCAGGAAGTAGTCACCAATTTCGATATTATTATCGAAGGAATCGTTGAAGAACCGGTCCGATTTGCCTGTGTAGGAAAAATCGCCCCGGAATGCCAGATCGGAACTGCCCATCAGGGACACGGGTACGGTGTAGTCAAAACTACCGGAAAAAGCCCACTCCGGGGCCTTGGGCAGATCGTCGCCATCCAGGCCGCGAGGTGGCAATTCCTGGCCCGTATAAGAGCCTGGATCGAGCAGCGTCTGATCTTCAGTAAGCTCGGCATTCAGCCATGTCAGTCCAAATGTCAGAAACAACTGCTCAGTCGGGCGGGCAACCATTTCCAACTCAATTCCATCAATCTGGCCCTTGGCGGCATTGGCGATGAATTCCATGGCACCTGTTGCATCCTGCCCAGGCACCTGTATGTCATCCCAGTACATCTTGAAGTAAGCCGCATTGAGTGTCAGGCGGTTATCAAGCAGTGTAGTCTTGGCGCCCAATTCCAGGCTGAGCACCGTATCGGGATCATAGCTTTCGGGGATGACAACACCCAATTGCATTGCAGTATTGACGTCATTGGCACCGCCCTGTCTGAATCCGGTAGCCGCCCGGAAATAGTAGAGGTGATTATCATCTGGTTGGTATCCCAAACTGGTATCCCAAGTGACCTTGGAATCGTCTGCTTTGTAGGCAGGATTTATGACGGGAACAGTTTGCACCGGCCCACCGAAAGCAGGCGGGACCGTGAAGGGTATACTTCCCTGGAAGGCCTGCATTGTGGAATCAACGGTACTCTGCCTCAGATCGAAATACCGAATGCCTGCTCCAAGAGTCCAGGCCTCGTTCAGTTCAAAGTCAGCATGCCCAAAAAACGCCTGCGACTTGATCTTGATATCGGTACCAGTGCCATACACAATCGAAAAGGCCGCTGGCGATGTCGGATCGGCAATACACTCGGCGTGTTTGTGACACAAGCCAACACCCGTCACGGTATCGGCCAATACGACCAGAGTTTCCGTTTCCATCTTGTCTTCCTGATAATAATAACCGGCCACGAAGTTGAACGGTCCGTCCAAATCCGAACTGAACCGGACTTCCGCAACCTTTACTTCCCGATCCTGGTTTTGGGACAAAAGGTTTGGTGCCGGAACAGCAATTTCTCCGGTGCCAAAAAATCTTCCCACATCAATCAGACCAAAATTTGTCGCGATCGCCGTCGTGTCGGTCGCACTGTAGCTCTTGAGTTTGAAATCTGAAGCGGTCGCCACAATAGATCCAAAACCCAGGTCGGCATCCATGGTCGCACCAAACATCTCGATATCATTGGTATTTTCCTCGTGCGACGGCACGGTGATGATCCGCTTGCCCGAGTACCCGATCAGAGGCGGCGCCGTGAGGCCGACGACGAACGGCGGGCCGGCAATGATAGTAATCGGCAGAGCCGTGCCGGTGGGTACCGGTGAGAAGCCGACCGGACCATCCACCTCAACGTCCTGCTGCAGGTAGTAGGCGTCAAATGTCAGCTTTTCATTCGGCGTAAAACGCGCCATGATGCGCCCGCCTGTCTTCTCGACCTCGTCGGCATCCTTTCTCAAGGTGACAGCGTTCAGGCCTGAATACTCATCAATAAACCCGCCACGCTTTTCCTGCCAGGCCACACCTCTGAGTGCGAATACGCCTTCGACCACCGGTATGTTGATCATGCCATCGGCGTTGTAACCCGGGTCTCCGTCTTTTAGCGTATGTGCACCGACGCGAATGTTGGCATCAAATCCGCTCGTATCCGGCTTGTTGGAAATGAAGCGCACTGTACCGGTCATCGAACTGGCACCAAACAGGGTGCCTTGCGGTCCTTTCAGAATTTCCACTCGCTGCATGTCATAGGCACCAATATCCGGTGTGCGCCCGCCACCATCATCGAAATTCATTCCGGTAATAACGGTTTCATCGAAATAAACACCAACGGTTCCAACCCCAGGAGACTGAATTCCGCGAATAATCGGTTGCAAGTCTCCCTCGGCCGCTTTGCCGAATTGCAAAGATGGTTCAAGCCGGGCGATGTCTTCAAACGTCCGCAGATTATGCTCGTCCAGGAACTTACCGGGCAGCGCAGTAATGCCCCCGGCGACATCCTGTACCGAAACCTCTCCTCGTTTGGTCGCAGTTACAATGACTTCTTCCAAGGCAGTGTCAGCCATGATCTTCAATGGTGTAATGAGGCACAAGGCCACAATAAGGTTGGTGATGAAAAGTGTGTTCTGTCGTGTTTTCATTCTAAATCCCCGTGTATCAGAAACCTGACATTTCAATCTCAACCGCGCAAACCACGCTCGGCGGAGCCTGTTGGTACCTATCGCTACAAGACATAGCAAACTGATGACGTTACTTTTTTCAAGCGAGTTCAGTATAATGGTCAACTATATTATTTACAATATTAGTTATTATAGATCGTAAACCTGAGTGCAGCCTGCAAGTCAGGCGGCACTGATTGATCTGCATTTATTTGTATCGCACCGGCGTAAACAGAGGGCTGTATTGCATGCACAAATCACAATCCAGATCTGAGATTCAACCGAATGGGTCTGAAGCTCCGATGACGCCAGTCAATACACTGCCGATGACTGTCTTTAAGTTCATGGTGGTGTCGCTGGTCACAATGTTGGTCTTGCCACCTTGGGCGGCAGCAAGTGACAAACCCAGGATTGCAGTATTCTCCGGAACGGGTGCTACTATCCAGAACAGTGCACCGCTGGTTACCAGTAACAAGGCCCGCGAGACGTACGGCTTGCCTTTGCTGAAAAACCCCGACGGGAGCCTGCCGGCTTACGACCACCTGGTACCACAACGTTTGGCTGCAAAGGTAGAGGTTTTCATAGAAGCCTACAGCGGACATCCTCTGGAACAGGATGCTGCTGAACTGTACGGTCCACCGGACGGATATATCGATGCAGACGGCACGTTTCACATCGAACGGATCAACCCCTCGGACAAGCCGGTGTACCGCGTGTTCCTCGAACCGGAAGATGGACTTTATCTGTTGCCTTATATGGCCCGGCAAGCTGATGGCAAACCGTGGGATGAACAGTGTCAACATCCCTACGCTGCTGCAGAACTGTGCCGGCAGCCTTTTTTCCCGGACGCTTCCCGAATTTTTGAAGAAATCGACCGTGGGCTATATGGAGTTGATGTTGATGGCACCGGTAACGTTCTTTCATCCAAAGCAGACTTTGATTTCTACCGTGCGCTGCCTTCGGGAGGATACAAACAGGGTCTGGCAGAGAGCGATCGTACCGATATGGGCACGGGTGATATTCCAGCGGAGATCATGGGCGAGGATTTTTTTGCTTACGACCCTCCTCACCTCCGTACCTCGACACGCCACCAGGACCTGGCCACCGTTGTCAACGAAGTGCAACGGACTTTGATGGCGGGCGATTATATGGGGGCCATCTGGCTGGAGGGCAGTCCGACGGTGGAAGATACGATCTATTGGTTGAACCTGCTCATCGACACCAAAATTCCCATTGTCGGCAATGCAGCTCAGCGGGTTAACCGTACGGTTTCTGCCGATGGACCACATAACATCGTCGACTCTGTCGATTACATCATCTCAAAGGTCTGGAGCGATTCTGATAATAACGATGAATTGGGAGCCGTTCTGATCCAGGAAGAACAGATCTTTGCAGCAAGGCAGGTGCAAAAATCCGATGCACGCCCCGGCGGCTACATAGCGACCGGAGATCACGGCGGTATACTCGGCACAATGGGTGCCCCTGGCCCCGCACAAATATATTTCAAACCCAGCATGAAGCATACCTGGCAATCCGATGTGCGACTGACGGAACTGCCCGACTTTGTCAATGGTGTACTGTGGCAAAATGGTGAATTCAAAGAAAGCAGGGTTCACATCAAAGATGAGAACGGTTTTCTTCTCGGCCAAAACATCCCCAAAGTATCCATCGTCAAATATGGATACTTCAGTCAGGATAGCCTGATTCCGAATCCCGATGACGAGGTCGATATCATGGCCCGCATTGACAAAAATCTGAAACAGAATCCGCTGGCAGGTTTTGTCGCAGAAGGACTGGCACCCTATGGCATGCTCACTCGCGCGCCGGAGAGCGCACTTCAAATCGCCGTATTCAGTGGCATGCCCGTCGTGTTTACAGGGCGAGGAAATGCCGGTGGCTCAACACCAACTATCTACTATTTAAACCGTCCGGCTATCGCCGGTAACAACCTGACCGCCACCAAGGCACGCATGCTGCTCACCGCCTGTCTGCTCAAATTTGGCAGTCTGCCGCCCGCCAAGGATCCTCGAAACCCAACGACTGCAGAGCGCGAGGCTGTGAAATCTGCCGTTGCCAGGTATCAGACCATCTTTGATTCCCACTAGGGAATATCATATTGATGGTGAGAGTACCTTTATCTTGCTTCGGCCTTACCGAAATGCTGATTCAGACAGTCAGACAGGACACCATTGCTTCCTGCTGAATTTTGGCAATACTGATTTCATTCTGTAGCAGCATCTCCATGGTGTAATTTTTACACAGCCGTCCCGACCCCTGCGTGTCGTAACAATTCGACCCAGGTCATGACAGGTTGTGCAAAGCCCCCGCAGCAGTTGTTTTCCCCGGGTTGCGGTTCGCCGAGCAGAAAACTGCCAACCGAAACCGGACCCACAACCGGGCGGTCCGGCATCGCCAGTTTTACCCCAAAAGCAGCGGGCAAACTCCAACCCCGGGAAAAGCCGGCACTGAAGTGACAATCCTTATTCTCCGGGCTCTATGTCAGGCAGTCATCAATAGCCGACATGTTACTCCTCGACCTTTTCCCAATCCGGGTATTGTCCAAGCATGGCGGTCAGGGCAATGGCCAGAATATTAATGCCCACACTGATGATGAGAATGAGGGTATAGGAGCCGGTGGATTCGAAACCGATCCCAAATGCCAGAGGCCCCAATGCAGTACCGGTCAATATGGCTGCAAATAACAATCCATAGGTTGCGCCAAAGGACCGCAGACCGAAGTATCGCCCGGTAAGGTAAGCGAGCAGATCCACCTCCGCACCAAGGCTCAGGCCAACCAGAATAGCCGCCAGAAACGCCGTAACATTGATGGCACCCAGTGCGAATATACCAATACCTATTGCAGACAGGGTGAAGAAAAACATAGCAACATAAGGTGCGAAAAAATGATCTATCAGAAAACCAATGACTATCCTGCTGACAAATACGGTAAGTCCTGTCGTTGCTGCAACGGCTGCTGCTGTGGTTGTATCCATACCCCTGTCAATAAGCATGGGTACCAGGGCCGACAGCATGCCATTCAACACAAATGACAACACAATAAAAATACCACACAGGATCCAGAACTCACGATGGCGCAGGACCTCTCTGGTTGTCAAGCCAACGTCTTTTCGTGTCGCTCTGGGCGCAGCAACATTGGTCGTAATGCCATCAGGCTGCAAGCCCATTGATGCTGGCGACTCTTTGAGAAAGATGGCGGCCACTGGTATGGCAATGAACAGGATTACAGCACTCAGGGCATACCAACCCGATCGCCAGCCATAGTTATCAATGAAAAACTGTACCAGCAATGGCACATAGGTGTAGCCAAGACCGATACCGGAGATAGCTATGCCGATGGCCAAACCCCGTTTTCTGAGAAACCATGCAGACACTATCGGCATATACGGCACACTGTTGGTACCCGCCCCTATGGTTCCGATTAGAAGAAATACCACGATCAGGTGCCACAGTTCGCTGACGAATAGCGGGATGGCTGCAAGGCAAAGCGCCAGTGAAACCATGGAAGGGATCATGACTACTCGCGATCCAAAACGATCGACCAGGCGACCGATAAAAGGGAGAATTACTGCTGTAGTGCCAATCAACAGCGTTAAACAAAAACTGATTTCCGCTCTATTCCACCCGAACTCTTCAGTGAACGGCAACACAAACAGGCCAAGTGCTGCGAAGGCAAATGGTCCCGTTCCTGTGGACATACACACAGCAGTCGCGCCGACAACCCACCATCCGAAAAAAATTCCCTTGCCCTTCCCTGCTACAGTCTCATTCATCGTTCCTGTTATCCCTGTGATCCGCATAATAAAGATGCAAACTCCCGATATGGAAGCTTTGGACATACTACCAACAAATGCTTCAAGTTCATTATCGGATCAATCGGTTTCATTGATTGACAATCTGGCAATACGCGCCATTGCCTATCAATATCCGGATCCATGTATTGCCGCAGGCAGGTTTCACAATCATCTCTATTTTTTGCACAAACGAGACAGGCGGATACATAAATGTAAATGATATTATTGACAATCTTAACCCAATTTTATATCGTCGTCGAATCTTCCCTGAATCGAACCGGCAATTCATGTTCTTGGGAAACGCAAGCAACCCAAGAAGCCTGGTACGGTCGCGTTTACAGTCAATCAGGTGAGCCGGCTTCTGCTGTAAGCAGGAGCATGCAAGCAAGGCACCTTTATGGTTTCAGGACAGGAATCGAATGACCGATACCCACAAAACACGACGATCATTTCTGGCCGGACTCGGCGGTATTGTTGTAAGTGGTTCTACAGCATCGTTGCTTCACGCCAATGAAAGCATGAAGGTCACTGCAGCCCAAAATCGGCTCAAAGTGAGCGGTGATGTCTACCGGCGCGGTGATGCGGATTATGAACAGACACGACGGAATGCTGTGTGGCAGGCCATCAAACCCAATCGCCATCCACAACTGATCGTAAATGCAAAAACAGAAGATGACGTTATTGCAACGATTGAGTACGCGAGAGACCAGGGAATGCAGGTAGCCATACGGGGAGTTGGTCACAATTATGTGGCCAGCTATCTTCGTGAGGGCGGTATCCTTTTGAATATGGCGCAGTTGCGTGATATTGAAATCGACATGAATAATCGTATGGCCCATGTACAACCCGGTATCCGCGGTGCCGAGTTCAGCGCCATCCTGGCCGGATACGGGTTGGCATTTCCGGTAGCGCACGGCCCCACGGTCGCACTGGGTGGCTATCTTCTCGGCGGCGGCATGGGCTGGAATGGTGAATATTGGAATCGTTTTGCCTGTTTCAATATTGAAGCCATTGATGTCATTACCGCCGCAGGTGAAAGACTGGCAATCAGTCGCAACTCACACCCGGATTTGTTTTGGGCTGCGCAGGGTGCCGGTCCGGCCTTCTGTGGCATAGTCACCCGTTATCACCTGAAGGTTTTTCCACTGCCTCAGGCCATCACCAAAAGCACCTACATTTTTTCCATTGACCAGATGGACCGGATCATCAACTGGCTTGAGCAGGCCAGACCACACCAGGATGCAAAAATTGAACTGTCGCTGATCATGGAAAGTGATAATGGGGAAAAACAATGTGTACTGTCAGCCGTTTGTTTTGCCGACGATCCGGATGAAGGCAGAGCTTTGCTGGATGTTCTGTTGCACGACATCCCCCAACAGGGCCGCCTGTTCGCAAAGGAAATTCAACCCTCGAACTTTACAGAAGTACTTGCATTGACCCTCACTTCAGAGCCAAAACGCCTTGCAAATGAAACTGCCTGGGCACAAACGCCGAGTGTCGCTTTACGAATCATGGTCAGGCATTTTCTGACCGCTCCGTCCGGAAAAACTGTGGTGATCGCCAACTTTCGTAGCCATTTGGACATGCCGGAGAATGCCGCAATGTCGGTGACGGGGCCCCTGTTCCTGAACTGGTCCACGCGCTGGGACTCAGCAACTGATGATGACATACATATGCAGTGGATGGATGAAGTTGCCGCGTCAATGGAGGATGTAATGAGCGGCTGCTATGTTAACGAAACGGATTTTATTCGTCGTCCCCACTGGGCCAGGAAATGCTATTCAGAAGCGAGCTGGCAGCGCCTTGCGAGTATTCATAAACGATACGATCCGGATGGCATCCTGCCACCATCGTTTGAATTGGAAACCTGAAGACAACTCAGCTTAAAAGAGTAAAGATATCTGATGAAAGCTATTCGCCTTGATGAGGTTGGTCCGCCGGAAAATTTAAAACTGGTCAATATGCCGATTCCTGAAATCGATGAGAACGGCATACTTATTAAAGTGGCTTGTGCCGGATTGACTTATGCGGACGCCGAATTAAGACGGGGCACCTATTATTTACCGACTGCCTTGCCACATTTTCCCGGTCGGGAAGTCAGTGGCACCATCGAAAAAATTGGTGCCAATGTAACGGACTGGAAACCCGGACAACGCATCATGGCGATGGTGCTGACTGGCGGCGGCTACGCGGAATACGTACATGCATCCACCAAAAAACATACTTTACCCGACGGAACCGCTGTTCCTGCCAGCGATATTCTTGCGCTGCCAGACACTGTTTCGTTCAGTCAGGGCCTGGTTTATCTTATCAATTACCGGCTGGCTCATATTCTGTTCCATGGTTATGTAGCCATTCCTCCTTCGGCATCGGTCCTGATACATGGCGCCGCCGGCGGATTCGGCTCGGTGACGACAATGATTGCCCGCACAAACGGCAATAACGTCATCGCCCTATCGCGCACAGCCGAAGAAGTGGAGTTTTGCCGTGCCAATGGCGCCAACTACAGCCTTAACGTAAGTGAAGTTGATTACGTTGCCGAAGTTCTGAAAATCACCGGTGGAAAAGGTGTTGATTATTCACTCAACGGTGTCTCCGGTGACACACTGGATAAAGATGCGCATGCGGTGAAAACTTTTGGCGAAATCATTATTTACGGTTACGCTGGTGGCCGCAGCAAGTTCAATCCATGGATAACCAATAAAACCCTGACGGTGAAAAGTTTTTCTGCCAATGATTTTCTTGGCGGCCCCGCAATGAAGCGCGCAAATGAGGCGATGTACGAATGTTTCCGCTCCGGTGTTGTCGCGGATGTGAGCAAAACCTTCAGCCTGGCGGATGCACCGGCAGCGCATGCATGGATCGATTCGGGCAAAGTAATGGGCAAGATAGCCTTCAAGGTCCAGGGCGATGGATGCCAGGCAGTTGCCAACTGATTGTTCGGACTTGGACTAATTCAGTCTTGTTTCCGGCTGACATAGCCATACAGCTTGTCGCGTGTTCGCAGTTCTGATTTTCGTTGTTGTACCGGGCCATAACCGGCACCACCTGGGATCCGTAATTCAAGCCGCTCACCCGGTGGAATAAGCTGTGTTCCTTTCGGGGCCAGGGCTACACCACCCTTAATTCGTAACGACCCGGAAGCACCCACTTCACCCTGCCTGCGTCCACGAGCCGGGTGTGTTGTCCGGTCGAACATGGCAAATAACAGGAACGGACTACCATCCGTCGTTCCCACTTCGACAATCTGGCCCAGCCCACCGCGCCATTGGCCATCGCCACCGGAGTCCGGCCGCAATTCCTTGCGCCAGATTATGACCGGCCCCATGTTCTCAACCACTTCGACAGGCATTGACTGCACACCGCTGGGAAATCCCGTTGCTGACAAACCATCCTGCTCCGGACCGGCACCGGTGCCACCACTGTTGAAAAACAAAATTTCATAGTGTCTGGCGTTGTTATCTTCCCTGATAAAATCGCACGCCGCATCGACTTCCGGACCACCTCGCATCTGCACCCCCCACAAACACGACGCGCCTTCCGCCGGCACCCGCTCGGGAACTATTTCTGCAAGACAGCCCATTACCGCATCAGGAAGGAACTGACCGATAATATGCCGCGCGCATACCGGCCAGGGTTTCTGTACATTCAGAATGGAGCCTTCCGGCGCGGTTATATTGATTACTGACAGCGAGCCACTGTTATTCGGAATATGCGATCCAATCACACAACGCACGCCGTAGTTGGCATAGGCTTGTGTGTAATTCAGCACCAGATTGATCCCCTTGGTACTTGCCGCACTACTGCCGGAAAAATCAATATCGATACTTGTATCGTTTACTGTCAATTCGCAGACAATTTCAACCGGATGATCATAGCCATCAAGGACAATTGTGTTGTGGGTCGTGCCCCGGGGCAGCCGCTGTATTTCGTCGATCATGCCGGAACGTGAGCGCTGGATGATCTCATCACCGATCCGGATCAGATCGGGAAGCCCGTACTCAGCCATCATGACGAGCAATTTATTACCACTGGCTTCATTGGTTGAAACGTAGGAGAGGATGTCACCTTCCACCTCATACGGTGTCCTTACATTGGTCCGGATGATGGACATCAGGTCTTCGTTCAGTTCACCGGCCTTCACAAGCTTCATCACCGGAATCCACAGACCCTCTTCATAAACAGATTTCCCGTCAGGGCCCTGACCCAGGCCGCCGATGTCAAGCTGGTGACAGGTACAGGCAAACAGAGCCACCAGACGCCGATCCATAAATACCGGTGACACCACGGTAACGTCGTGCAGATGGCCGGAAGCGATCCACGGATCATTGCTTATCAAATGATCACCAGGCTGCAGTTCGGCAATGGGGAAAGACTTGAGAAAATGCGGCACTGCGGCTGCAGTTGAATTGACATGACCGGGCGTGCCGGTAATTGCCTGCGCCAGCATCCGTCCCTGCGGATCAAACAGTGCAGCAGACAGATCTCCGGACTCTCGTACCACGGGGCTGAACGCCGTCTTCATCAGAGTCCTGGCCTGTTCTTCGACGATTGCTATCAGTCGCCGCCAGATGACCTGGAATTGGATCATCTGCAGGGACGCTTCTGGAGAAGACTTTTGATTTTCCATGCTCATTGTGTAACCTGTTTCTCAATAATCACACTGTTATCATCAGCAACCGACGCCATGTAATTTTTCGGAATCATTACAGTCGTACCCAGGTCTCGAATGAGTGCGGGTCCCGTAAAATAATGCCCCGGATGCAGTACCGGACGGGAATAAACACTCACGTCTGCATACGCAAGAGCTGCTGGATCAAACATGGGCACTGCATGATTCGGAATCGCCTCTCGTGGTTGTGCTGCAGTTCCTCGTGACCCGACCATATCCGGTTTTTCCAGGAAAGCTGAAACAAACAGACTGACGCCCACAATTTCAATATCAATACCGGCGTGTAACTTGCAGTAAAGACTGCGGTAAGCATCATTGAATGCTTCACGCAGCGTCTCGCTATCGTTGGAGCCTATGTTCCGCAGCGGCACCGGTACAGGAATGTCATAACCCTGTCCCACATAACGCATTTGCGCCTGACGGATTTCGGTACGCTCAATGTTCGGGGCGGCAGAGGCGACAACACCGTGAGCATACTCACTCATTTCATGAAAAAATCCATTGAGTTCATCATGCCGGAACTGGCTTAGCCTGACACGGCAACTGCGTGATAATTCAAATGCTACTGGTGCGAGCAGGAAACCAACTGCAGAACCAACTCCGGCACAGCCCGGGATGATGACGCGTTCAATGCCAAGCTTGGCCGCAAGCGGCAGCGCGTGTAAAGGTGCCGCCCCGCCAAAAGCCACCAAGGTACGATCGGTAAGGGATTTGCCGCTCTCGGTCGCATGTTCGCGTGCGGCGTTGGCCATATCCTCTTCAACTATTTCGACTATGCCGTGAGCCGCGAATGGCAGTTCCATCCCCAGTGGTCCGGCCAATCGCCTCTCAATAACTGTATTTGCAGCTTCAATATCCAGATGCATGCTGCCGTCCGCAAATTCTTCACCCTCCATACGGCCCAGAACCAGATCCGCGTCGGTCACAGTCGCATTGTCGCCACCCAGACCATAACAAGCCGGTCCGGGTTCAGATCCGGCACTGTCCGGACCCACAGTAATACGTTCGAGATTATCCAATCGCGCTATGGAACCGCCCCCCGCGCCGATCTCCACCATTTCTATCACCGGTATCCTCACGGGCAATCCGCTGCCTCGTTTAAAACGATGGGCACGGGCCATTTCGAAAGTATTTGTTTTTTGTGGCTGTGCCTGGTCAATCAGACAGATCTTCGCCGTAGTTCCCCCCATGTCAAATGACAGGATATGTTCTTCGGCATGCGTACGGGCAATATGGGTAGCAAATACCGCACCGCCGGCCGGCCCGGACTCTACCAGCCGAATCGGAAACTGCCTTGCTATTTCAAGCTCGGCAAGCGCGCCGTTTGACATGAACAAATACAATGGACAGTCAAAGCCGCCACGCCTCAAGTCGCTTTCCAGCCGCTCCAGGTATGCATCAATTTGCGGCTGTAAATAGGCATTGGCTACCGTGGTCGAGAATCGCTCATACTCACGGATTTCCGGAGATACACGCGAAGAAAGACTTATATAGATATCCGGCACGTATTTGCGTAATTCCTCTGCAACACGCTGCTCATGTTCGGCATTGACAAAACTGTGCAGGAAACAGATGGCGACACTTTTAACCTGCTGTTCAACCAGCTCTTTCGCAATCGTTTCAATTTTATCCAGTTCAAGCGGTAACACCACGCTTCCATCGGCAGCAAGCCGCTCGGGGACGGTAAAACGCAGGTTTCTCGGTACCAGAGGTTCCGGTTTGGTTATTTGCAGATCATACTGATCAAAGCGGCTTTCCGTACCCAGTTCGAGAACATCACGAAAGCCCTCTGTCGTGATCATCGCTACCCGCGCACCTTTACGTTCAATAATCGCGTTGGTGGCCAGTGTAGTTCCGTGGATGATCACCTCAACATCCTGTGGTGAGAACTCCACCAGACCCGTCAGGCTTTTCAGACCTGTCATGATCCCCTGTTCAGGCGCCTGGTGTGTTGTCAATACCTTTGTAGTATGGAACTCACCATCAACGGCAAGCGCGAAGTCGGTAAACGTCCCGCCGACGTCAATTCCTATTCTGATTTTACGAGGCATATAAATGGTGTCACTTTTGTTCTGGTCTTCGTCAGTCGCAATGACCGAAATTGAATATCGCTTTAGTGTATAATGAATACATTGTACATTAAACTCACAAAAAATATCCAAACCCTGAAAAATGCCGATTCAATACAAAACTTCACCCGAACATAATGTCAGACATTTATAATATTGACGCAAATACAGCACCACATAGGGTGCGACGTGCCATTCGCGATGGTCATTACTGCAAACCGACGAACGGCATTGCAAGTAACTACGTTCAATGCAATATCGCCATTCTCCCAAAACAGTATGCAGAGGATTTTTCCCTTTATTGCGAGCTGAACTCACAAGCCTGTCCGGTACTTGCACGCTCAGAACCCGGCGACCCGAGTCTGTCGGCGCTGGGCATCGATATTGATATAAGAACCGATCTGCCGGGTTACACCGTGATACGCAACGGCAAAGCCACCCAAACTGTCGGTGATATTCTCGACTTATGGCGTGATGATTTTGTTACATTCGCTTTCGGCTGTTCATTTTCTTTTGAGCAGGCCCTGATCAATGAAGGCGTTAATCTGCGCTACCTGTCCCGCGGCGAAGGCCCCGCACTTTTTGTTTCCAACATTGACACCCGGCCGGTCGGTAAATTCTCCGGAAAGCTGGCTGTCTCCATGCGTCCTTTAAGGCCGGCGGATGCCATTAAGGCAATAATCGTCACTGCACAGTATCCGAATGCGCATGGCGCACCGGTGCATATCGGAAAAGCGGAGATGATTGGCATAACTGATCTGCAGAAGCCTCTGCAGTCGATCGGGCACACCCGGGTGCTAAGCGACGAATTACCGGTGTTCTGGGCCTGTGGCGTTACCACACAACTGGTGTTGCAGGGTGCTCAGTTACCGCTCTGCATTACCCATGCTTCAGCACATATGCTGGTAACAGACATACCACTGCAGGATCTAAAAAGCACGGTCAGTCTGGCACCGTAAAGCCGAATACCATGAGCAGCAGTATTGCTGGCGGAATGATATACCGCACCGTGAGAAACCAAAGCTTCATCAGAAAGTCTGACTGGCTTCGCAATTCGTCCGCACTGATAGCAAACGGAACTTTCCAGCCTACAAACAATGCCAGAATCAATGCACCTACCGGCAGGCAGATATTGATCGCCACCACTTCAATCACAGCAAAAATTGTCATCTCGTGAAAAAACGGAATGAATTTGAGCGGATAGAAACCTGAACAGGAATTAAATGAGCAAATTGTCCCAAAGCCAAGTAGCCAGATGACAAACACCGTTAACGTTGAAGCCATCATTTTATTCGTTCGTAAAACCTTCTGTAGCCAGAGGATGGGCGGCTGAACTATTGCAATTGCCGATGTGATTGCGGCGATAGCAACCATAATGAAGAAAATGCCACCGATAAGCGCGCCGGCTGTCGACTGACTGAAAATAACGGGTAACGTTACAAACAACAATCCCGGCCCTTCGGCAGGAGTCAGGCCAAAAGCAAAAACCAATGGAAAAATTGCGATGCCGGCCAGTAATGCCACAAAGGTGTCAGCGGCGACAATCTGCAGGCTTGATTTCACGATTGATACCGAAGCGGGCAAATAGGAGCCGTAAACAATCATCACGCAGGAACCTGCACCCACAGTAAAAAATGCCTGGCCACTTGCATACAAAATGGTTTTTGCCGAGATATCTTCAAGGCGAACACGAAACAGAAAATCTGCTGCCGCGGACAGGTCGCCATAAAATGCAGCATAAACCGTAATAAGCAGCAAAAATACCAGCAGTAGCGGCATCAGGTAGCGCACAAAACGTTCTATCCCGTTATGCAGTCCTGCAGCAACAATAGCCCATGTGCTGATTGCAGCAAGAGTATGCCAAACTGCTGTTTTGGGTTCATTAAGGGTGAGATCTTCAAAGATCTCACCGATTTCAACTGCCGATGCACCGGCAAATTGACCACCCATCATCTGCCACGCGTAATACAGAATCCAACCGGTAATCACGAAATAAAAACTCATCACCAGCACCGCTGCAATAATCCCGAAACTGGCAGCAAGTCCCCAAAGTGGTGATGCATTCGCTTCGCTGGCAACTTTCACAATGGATTCCACCGGCCCGGCCTGGCCCCTGCGGCCCAGAAGGAATTCTGTGACTATGATAGGGAATGAAATGACACCGATAGCGATCAGGTAAATTATGATAAAGGCGCCACCACCATTCTCGCCGACGGTATATGGGAATTTCCAGATATTGGCCAATCCCACAGCGGCACCAACTGATGCCAGAATAAAAACGTATCTGGAAGACCAGCTTTCTCTCTCGACCATTAACATATCCTCCTGCCGACTGCATTAATGCCGTTCAGTTGCTACGGCCGGAGTCCCAGTGCAACGCAATATTTTCCGCAGCTCGAACCCCGCTGAGGCAGGCACCTTCAAGGAGAGCTTGCGAAAGATAGTCACCACAATAATAAATCCGGTGGCGTGTGTTTTCCTGATATTGCAAAAATGCGCTGAGCTTGCCGATATAGCCTGGATAAAACAACGGCAACATATTTTCGATCCACTGGTTCACAATGTGTTCCCGGTCCGTGCCAAGACCGGGGCATTGCGCGAGTAAAGTCGGCTGTATGAGTTCAAAAAGATTATCGGTTTTGGCTTCATTCTGCGCCTGTTCTGCAAGTTCCGGCGCCAGTTGACAGTACAGCTTTGATGGCCAGGCCGCATCTGCTCCGGAATCGGAAATTTCAAGAATACTCAACCCTCCGGGATGCTGGCGGGGGAAAAAAGTGACTCCTGTTTTTTCCCTGTTTCTTGACAGCACATGAACAATCCCCAATGAGTTGTATTTTACACTGCTGAAAAATGCCGTTTCCTGCTGGTCCGGATCGGCAATCAGATCCGGCACACGACTCCCTTCGACCGCACACACAACAAGATCCGACTTGATTTCATGTTTTTCACCACGAATATCGCAATACACGGAACATTCGCGGCCGCGGTTATTACGTGTAACACGGTCAACCCTGACCTCATAGCTGACATTCAATTGCGCTGCGAGCTCGCGGCCAAGCTGCCCGATGCCTTCGCTGAAATTATAGGTATAGCCTCCGAACAACATCTGCGCTGAAGTACTGACGAAAAATGCAGCCGAAACTTCATTGGCACCCCAGTTCCGGGTTCCCTGAAATACGGGTTCGATAAAATGCTGCAGAAATTTGGGACCGACTTTCTCTTGAATGTAATCTGCCAACGTCATTTCATCAAATCTGCTTGCTGTTGCCATCCATGCCGGGTCGATATTTGCGCGGGCATACAACAGATCCGGCAATAAGCTGAACAGTTTTACTTTTTCCTGAATTGGAAGTAACGGACTTAATAACAGAGCGATGTCAGGAGACAATGGAAGACGATAGCGGTCGTGTCCGGAACCACAAAAGATATTCATGGCGGGCTGCCTGACAATGGCTGCAGTCAAGCCAAGTTCATCAGCAAGCTTATTAACCTCGCGATAAAATGAGTAGCACAATCGCGCACCGGTGTTATAGGTAATTCCGGCACTTTCGCGTTGGGCCATCCTGCCGCCCGGGTACGAGTGCGCCTCCAACACTTCTACAAGGAAACCTTTTTGATGCAACCGATACGCCGCCGTCAGTCCGGCGATTCCTGCTCCAATAACAGTTACTTTTAGCCCCGCCATAGCGTTGGATCAGCCCGTAGCTTTGTTATGAAATGGTGCAAAAACAGAGCCTGCCAGTGAAGCCGAAGGCCTGTTCAGGACCTGTCCTCATGAGAGAGATAATCGTTCAAATCAATATCACCAACACCCGGTACTGATTTTCGTTCAAACTCGGCCGTACGATTCAGGGGCATGGTTGCATCAATACCTATGCGCCCCCAGAAATCTTTATGCGGGTCTCGATAAAAGCCCGGTACATCGTCAATTACCATCACCCGGGTGTCCACGCGTCCACGCGTAAGATAGGCCCAGATAACTTCGTTCATGTCTGTAATATCGATATCCTGATCCACAACAAAGCAGGCGCGATTGTAATCCATACCGGCACCAAAAGCGGTCAGCAGCACCTGCTTTGCATGTCCTTCAAATTGCTGCTCGATCTTGATGGTCGTATTCATAAAAGCGGGGGAACAACTCACATCGATAATCCCGGGCAGCCCGGCATTAACCAGATGTTTATAGGTTTTTGCTGCAGTAACTGCTTCCAAAACGGACAAATCTTCCGCCGAACCACAAAGCAGACTGTGAAATACTGCGTCGCGACGCCAACTGACATGGGTAACCTCAAACACATGATTCTCACCCTCGGGTACGTAATAGCCCAGAAACTCACCGAATGGGCCCTCTTTACGCCGTTCATTCGGAACTATTCGTCCTTCCACCACGATCTGTGCAGAAACAGGCACCTCCAGGTCAATCGTTTTGCACCTGTAGGTCTCGACCGGCTTGCCGGCCAGGGTCGCGGCGATTGCCAGTTCATTCCAGTCAATCGGTACCGTTGTGCACGCGCTTAAAAACAGCTCGGTAGAAACGCCAATCAACAAGGCGGCCTCCAGTGCCTGGCCCTGTTCTTCTGCACGAAGCTGATATTTCGCCATGTCGTGACTGCTGCCCAGGCGTATTCGTAACTCATTATCACTTACATACATGGAGCGATGAAATGAAAGATTCGGTACGCCGGTGTCGGGATCCTTTACCAGGTAAATTGCCGATGTAATATAGGGTCCGGCATCTTTCTCATGGTAAGTAATCAGCGGGAGATCACTCAATTTTCCTGCTATCAAATCTTCCGGCGCCTCAACACGGGTAGTGGAAACTGAACACTCCCGGCTCTTTTCAAGCAATGCCGACCATGACTTGCAAAAACCGTCCGGTGGCGCCTTGATCAAGTCGCACAGACGCTGACGGCTGTTATACAGATTGGTGACTACCGGAAATGCGGAGCCTTTGACCTTCCTGAACAACAGCGCCTGATCACCCGATTCCTGGGCCTTTTTTGTGACGGCCGCCAGTTCATACCTTGGGTCGACTTCCCTGTCGACAACCAGTAAATCGCCCGCTGCCGCCAATCGAGACAAATAATTATGCATAGCCAATTGATCTGCTTTTGTGTACTATGTATGCATAGTACATTAGTCGCAATCCGGTGTGTACAACAATGAATTGCACTCACAAATACCTACATAGATGCAATGAGCGATCACCCTGTATGCGTTCGACCGGCAATAAGTGCAGCTGACCATGACACTAAACGCAATAAGAAAAACCGGCACTCCTCTGATCCGAAGACCGCGTTTGAGCAATCAGATATATGAACTCATTCGCACGGATTTACGTTACGGTGTTTATGCACCGGATACCCGCTTTACCGAAACGGGAATCGCGAAAGCATTGAACACATCCAGAACTCCGGTACGTGAAGCACTTTTTCAACTGGTGAGTAACGGCCTGCTGTGTGAGTTTGAACGGGGTTACGGACTGCCTAAGCTGTCAAAGTCAGCTATTGGGCAGATGATGGATATACGGGTCCCGCTGGAAACCACACTGATAAAAAAGGTATGCGAATGCATAGACGATGATTCACTGAAATTGCTGAAGGCGAGCGTTGCACGTGAACTGAGCAGCGTCAACAACAAGGACGCCACCGAGTTTATCGCTGCTAACAGTGACTTTCGAAAACTGATGTGTGCTCTGTCAGGAAACCCGTATCTTGAAGAAATCATCAATCTCTACAGCGATCGCCTGCAGATCTATCGTGTACTGACACTGTCATCGAAAGAAAACAGAAAAACTGTTGCCGACTCCAACAAGCAACTGGTGGACTCTATTGGCAAACACAAAACCAGGACCGCCGTTATGTTGCATGTCAAAATGTTGCAAAAGGCCAAAGTAGCGTATATGGAACAGGCCTGAAACAGGACCGTCAGGTTTTCAAACCATGACGGTACAGTTCACCTGCTTCAGAGCAACGTTTGTCAGGTGACCAAAAAACTGACCTGCACCCACTCAAATTCCTTAACGACCCGCATTGGCAAATCGAACCAAAATTTTTCGCTTAACTCTTGGCTTAACTCTTGTTGGAGTCTGGATCAATGCCTTTACATTTTAGTCGGGACGAATTTCAACTGCGACAGACCGCCACTCTTGAAACCATGCAGGCACAAGGTCTGGATGGTTTGCTGATGTTCCGTCAGGAAAGTATGTATTACCTGACCGGTTATGACTCATTCGCCTATATCGTATTTCAGTGTCTCTATTTGCATGCCGACGGTCGTTTGACGCTGCTGGTCCGTCCGCCCGATAAATATGTTGCCCTGTATACCTCTACCATTACCGATATTCGTATCTGGCGGGACGGAATCGACAACCCCATAAACATGCTGCGCGACATCCTTGAGGAATATGACTGCCGTGGCAAACGGTTGGGCGTTGAATACGATGCCTTTGGTCTGCGCGGCCATGATGCGCTGGCTTTAACGGCATCACTTGAAGACTTCTGCACTCTGGAGGATGCATCGAAAATCATCAGTCGCCAGCGTGCAATCAAATCCGACAGCGAAATCAATTATGTAAGACGTGCAGCGAAACTGGCAGACCAAGCGTTTGCAAAAGGACTCAAACTGATTCATCCAGGTGCGTTTGAGGGTGAAATCCTTGCCGCAATGCAGGCTGAGATACTTGCACAGGACGGAGATTACCCCGCTAATGAATTCGTCATAGGTTCAGGCCCCGCTGCCTTGCTTGGCCGGTATACCAGCGGTCGACGGTACCTGGAAGAAGAAGATCAAATGACAATTGAATTGGCAGGTGTGTACCGGCACTACCACGCATGTATTGAGCGAAACATTCGCATCGGTCCGGTACCAAACCGGCTGAAAAGCATGTACCGGGTTGCGCTGGATGCCATTCACGCTGCGATGGAGGCCATGCGCCCGGGCAATACGAATGGCGACGTCTATGATGCCTACGCACGAACCTGCAGACAGGCCGAACTGGAGCCCGGACATTCTGCCTGTGGTTATTCCCTCGGCACGACCTTCTCACCAAGCTGGATGGATTGGCCTTTCTTGCGTACCGGCGGTGATCTTGTTCTGCGTCCCAACATGGTGTTTTTCTTGCAGACCATCCTTATTGATGCCGAGGCAGAGCTGATTGCCTGTCCAGGTCACACGGTGCGGGTAACAGAACGCGGTTGCGAAAGTCTGTCCGAAGACCCGCTTGATCTGATCGTCCTGTAAGGAATCCCTGAATAAATCAGGGTTCCTATAAATCCGGTCTGATTTTGCAGTGCACAAGTAAAACGGTTGCCTCTCCACCCCTCCGATAGGAATTCACTCAGAAGTGATAGCCAAGCGAAACTCCAATGGTTCGGGGTTGCAGTGTTGCGTACTTGAACGGGTCATTATCCACAATGCGACCCGACACTTCCGGCAGGTCGTTGAAGACATTGTTGACACGCAACCATGCATCCCATTTTTCAGTAACAATTCCGGCTCGAAGATTCAGCTGGTGATAGCCATCAAGCTCTCTGAAGTTTCCGGCAGCGGGTCTGAAACCGGTTGTTTTACTGCTGCGATATGACCAATCGCCATTCACAACAGCGTCGGTATTGCCGCCGAACCATGTGCCGGCCAATGGCTGCGTGTACTGCATAAACAGGCTGGTCGACCAGTCAGGCACACCTTCAAGCCTGTCTCCATCAAGTGTCTGGTTTCGAATCAATCCCTGTATCGGTTGCGGGCCGTCAAACCGGGCGTGGTTGTAACCGACACCGGCGCTGACCTCAAGCCGCTCGGTCAGCAGTGCCTGCAATTCAAGTTCAAAACCAACAACCTTGGCGTCGCCAGCATTGCCAAGCAAGGTAAATGCCCCACTGTTATCAGTGGTAGCAAACTGCACGTTCGACCAGTCAACGTAAAACGCAGCACCGTTTAGCGTAACCCTTTGCTCCATCCATGACGATTTCCAGCCCAACTCATAGTTCCACAGGCTGTCCGATTCAAACGGCGGCGCGCTTGCATTAAAGCCAACAGGCTGATTTGGGCCACCTACCCGGAAACCTTCGCTGGCCAGCACATACAAAAGTAAATCTTCATTTACGTCCCATGCCAGTTTGTAACGTGTAACCACATCGTCCTCGGAGTATTTCTCTACCGGCAAGGGTCCTGTCGGACCAGGACCAAAGTTCTGAATCAGATTTTGTTCTTCGGTGCGATCTGTTTCAAACCAACGCAAGCCGAAAGTAGCTGTCCAGTCCGGCTTGAATTCATAAGCCACTTCCCCGAAAACCGCATAGTGCTCTCTTAATCCCTTGTTATCACGTGCAAATATTCGGTTCTGTGCTGTTCCATCTTCATCGAAAACCATATTTCCATCAGCGTCGGTAACAGCGACCTGCCCCCTTCGTGAACTTGTTCGGTCCTCATAATAAAAACCAATATTCCAGTCAAATGGGCCGTCAGCGGAGGAGGTCAGGCGTACCTCGTGAACCCGAGAGGTATTACTTTCCACGGCTGCAGAATTTGCTGGAACAACAGTACCAAATGGGCCTGCGTTGACCATGTCATAACAGGAGCCATCCACCAGTGCCGAATCCGGGCATAAAAACGGGGGTAGCCCGGCCAGACCAAAAATAATGTACCGCGTCTGATCGTCGAAGCGGTTTATATCACGCTCCTGAAAGGAGAAAGAATAGAGTAAATCGACGGAATCGAAGCCGTATTCAAAGGTAGTATTGGACAGCAGGATTTTGTCGTCAAATGGTGTACGCGTTAATTGCGCGGCAGCTGGCGAATCCTTACTGCCATAACCCTCAAAAACCTCAAAATTGGCGCCGGTTTCCGTCTTTTGATAAAACGTCGTTGAGGTCAGTGCAAAACGGTCGTTCGGTGTCCAGCGGACAGCAAAACGACCACCCTTGGTTTCTTCATCGTTAACATCTTTTCCCCCCAGCAGCACGTCATCGATAAAGCCATCATTCTTGACATAATAACCTGTCAACC
The DNA here is from genome assembly GCA_964602895.1 of uncultured Wenzhouxiangellaceae bacterium. GTDB lineage: Bacteria > Pseudomonadota > Gammaproteobacteria > Xanthomonadales > SZUA-36 > JAWXBM01. The sequence continues at coordinate 16,686 of CAZRTG010000006.1, read as the reverse complement.
GAATCGCAAGCTGGTCTTCGATCAGCGGAATATTAACCATTGCATTGGCATTGTATTCTTGTCCGCCACTTTTGATCGTACCGACGTCGCCCTTTACCGCATAATCGAATCCTGTAGCGTCGGGCTTGTTGGTAATAATCCTGATGGTGCCACCCATGGATCCATTACCATAAAGTGTGCCTTGAGGACCTTTCAGAATTTCGATTCGCTCAACATCCCATAATTTTATGTCAGGCTGCGATGCGCCTGGATCAAGCGTTTCACCAGGACTGCCTATTGCCGGTGCTTCGTCATAATATACGCCCACCAGTGGTTCTCCCCCTGATGACAGACCACGCACCGCGTACCGCTTGTTGCCGGGACCGACATTATTTGATTGGGATAAATTCGGGACCAGGCGGAAATAATCATTAAAATCACTCACCCCAATATCGTTGAGCATCTGGGATGAAAGTGCCTGAATGCTTTCACTGGTGTCCTGCAACAGTGTTGCTCGCTTCGTTGCTGTAACGAGAACCTCTTCCAACACCATTTTCTCTGCATGTGCAGCGGTTGGTAATAATGCTGTCGCTGCGAGAGTAAAAATGGACACGAAGTAACCTGGCCGGAACTGTTTTTTCATAGATCCCTTTCCCAACGGAATTAGCGGTTGATAAGTTAACGAAACAAGTTAAGATATCAGTGAATAATTTATTATGTATTATGTGTACACAGCCGGATCGTACTACAGTAATATCTGGCAGGCAACATTTTCCAATGGGCCGCAATACCGTTATTCAAGGAGAATTGATTAATGCATGATTTCGAATATCACCTTCCTGACAGTTTGCAAGAAGCTATTGGATTTATGGCTGCCAATAAAGGCTTTACCAATGTGCTGGCTGGCGGTACCGATTTGATTGTCTTAATGCGAGCCAGACGCAAACGGCCTGCTGTGGTAATCGATATCAAGAAAATACCTGAGCTGTCCGAAGTGAAAATGGATGAGACCGGCCTGACCATCGGTGCAAGCGTCAGTTGCAGAACCATCTACGAAAACGATCGGATCGCGAAAAGTTATCCTGCACTGGTTGATTCTGCAAAGTTGATTGGCGGGATTCAGATTCAGGGCCGCGCCAGCATTGGTGGAAATCTGTGCAATGCAGCGCCAAGTGCCGATTCAATCCCCACATTGATCGCCTGTAGCGCCGTAGCGAATGTTGTCAGTGGCAAGGGAGAACTGCAAATTCCCGTTGAAGAATTCTGTATTGCGCCTGGCAAGACGGTTCTCGAGGATGACGCCATCCTGGTCAGTCTGTTTATTCCGGCCCCGGTTCCTCATTCAGGTGCCCGCTTTCTGCGTTTTATTCCACGTAATGAAATGGATATTGCGGTTGCAAACTCGGCTGCCTTTGTTGAACTGGATGAGGCGGGCATCAACTTTCGCTCCGCCCGTATTGCCATTGGCTCCGTGGCCCCGACCCCCCTGTTTGTCAGGGAAGCGGGGGCTGCCCTGGCTGACAGGCCAGTGAACGAGGAATCAATTTTGAATGCAGCTCGGATTGCCAGAGATGCAGCTCGCCCGATTGATGATATGAGAGGAACTGTAGAACACCGTTTGCAACTGGTGGAAACACTGACAAAGCGAGTGTTAATTGACGCCGTCAAGCGCGCCAGGGGAGAAACGTTATGAGTAAACGAAGACATGTGACGACCACAATCAATCGTAAGCCAATTGATTTTCTATGCGAACCGAGACAGAGCCTTCTTGAAGTACTTCGTGATGTATTGTTTCTTACCGGAACCAAAGAAGGTTGCAATGACGGCAACTGTGGTGCTTGCAGTGTCATCATGGATGGCGTGTTGGTTGATTCCTGTTGTGTCCTGGGGGTTGAAGCGGAAGGAAAAGAAATTGAAACCGTCGAAGGATTGGCACAGAACGGCGAACTGCATCCCTTGCAAAAAGCTTTTCTGGAACAGACCGGTCTGCAATGCGGGATCTGCACCCCGGGTTTTCTCATTGCGGCAAAGGCATTGCTTGATAGAAACCCCAGACCTGATGAACAACAAATCAGGCATTGGCTGGCCGGTAATCTGTGTCGCTGCACCGGCTACGACAAGCTGATCCGTTCGGTGAAGATAGCGGCCGACAGCATGGCGGAGAATTGAAATGACAAAACGGGAACAATCAGCAAAAGAATTTCATGTGCTTGGCACTCGCCCTATCCGGCCGGACGGATTGGACAAAGTTACCGGCCGCGCCTTGTTCGGTGACGATTTCCATACACCCAATATGATTCATGGAAGTATCCTGCGCAGTCCTCATGCCCATGCGAAAATCAAGTCGATTGACACCAGTGCCGCTGAGGCCTTACCCGGGGTGTACGCTGTTGTCACAAGTGCCGATTTTCCCCGAATTAAAAGTGAAATGATCAGTCAGGGTAAAGCCGGCATGGTCAATATTGCCGATGTTGCGGCCAACTGTATCGCCCGGGACAAGGTCCTGTACGACGGCCACGCCATAGCTGGAGTAGCAGCCGAAAACTCGCATATCGCGGAGGAAGCAGCAAACTTAATCAAAGTAGAATATGAACTCTTACCACCGGTTATGGATGTTCGGACTGCCATGGCTGCTGGTGCACCTGTCATACATGAGAATTATTTTCCTGGCGCCTTTATTTTTGAGACAAAGAAATACCTGCCAAACGCTTCCCGTATGCAATTGGGAAGTGGTGATCTGGAGAAGGGATTTGCCGAGGCTGACATCACTATTGAAAGAGAATTCACTTCGGAGACAATTCACCAGGGTTATATTGAAAGCCATATCAGCACAGTGAACTGGGATAGTAACGACTACATCACCGTGTGGACCGCAACACAGGGAACATTCCACGTGCGCGATCATCTGGCCGAAGTGCTTTTGGTGCCGATGGCCAAAGTCAAGGTAATTCCCATGGAAATCGGTGGTGGATTTGGGGGCAAGGAACGCATTTATCTGGAACCGATCGCCGCCATGCTGTCAAAAAAGTCCCGTCGACCGGTCAAGATTGCACTTCGACGCGACGAAGTATTTCGTGCGACCGGACCCTGTTCCGGCACCTATATAAAAGTGAAATTTGGTGTAAAAAAAGATGGCACCCTGGTCGCGGCTGATCTGCACCTTGCGTATGAAGCAGGCGCATATGCCGGCGGTCCGATTTTCCTCGGCGCAATTTCCTCGACCTCTCGCTACAACATTCCGAATATTCAGATTAACGGCTTTGACGTCATCGTCAACAAGCCGACGATGCGTCCTTACCGGGCGCCGGGTGCGGCTCAGGCCGTGTTTGCGGTGGAACAGGTAATCGATGAACTGGCCCGTATGCTAGAAATGGACGGCATTGACTTCCGAATGAAAAATCTCACAAAAACGGGTGATCTGCTGGTGCCGGGCTTTCCCTTGACACCCATTGATACCGTTAGCATGCTGGAAGCAGTCAAAGCACATCCACATTATACAGCTCCCCTCACGGGCAAAAATCAGGGGCGGGGTCTGGCCTATATCCTGTGGTTTAATCTCGGCGAAGCCTCCAGCGCAAAAATCTCGATAAACCCCGACGGTTCGGTACAAATAATGACCGCCAGTCCGGATCTCAGTGGCACGCGTATGACATTTGCAATGCAGGCAGCCGAGGCGTTGGGTATCGATGTGAAACATGTTACCGCATCGGTTGGAGATACCGACTCCACCGATTTTTCCTTACCTACCATTGGAAGCCGCACTACCTACGCTACCGGTGCCGTAATTTATTACGCAGCACAGGAAGTATTGAAAAAAATGTCAGAACGAGCTGCGCTGCTATGGGAAACCGATCCCGAACTTGTCAGCGTAGACAATGGCATTTTCAGCTGCAAGGAAGATTCGAACCTGTCGATATCTTTTCACGACCTGTGTGGCAAGTTACATGAGACCGGTGGACCCATCACCGTGAACATGAGCAAGTCGCCCCAGAGTTTCATTCCCGGCACCGCCGCGCATCTGGTTGATGTAGAAGTGGATACCGAAACAGGCAAGGTGGATATTCTGCGTTATACCGTATTTCAGGATGTAGGTAAGGCAGTACACCCGGACTATGTTGAGGGGCAGATGCAAGGAGCAACTGTTCAGGGGATAGGCATGGCTTTAAATGAAGGTTACTTCTACGATGCTGAGGGGCATCTGAAGAATGCAAGCCTGTTGGACTACCGCATGCCAACAACACTGGATATCCCGATGATCGAAACAGTAATACTTGAGTCGCCCAATCCGTTGCATCCGTTTGGAGTCCGTGGGTGTGGTGAACATTCCATCATCCCGCCCTCGGCAGCCATCGCCAATGCAATTCACGACGCAGTCGGTGTCCGTATGAACTCAATGCCCATGGCGCCACATAAGGTGTGTGCTGCCATAAAGCAAAAACAGGCTGCTGATACTTGATCGTTGCACAATGGTTGAATTCTTTACAGGTGATATATGACAACAGTCAGAATTCCACGGCCAATGCAGGTGTATACAGAAAACCTGGAAGCTGTGCAGGCGAGCGGTAAAAATGTACGAGAACTCATAAGTGAAATGGAAAAAAACTATCCGGGAATAAAAGATGCCTTGGTGAAGCAAGACAGGCTAAAACCTGGTATAGCCATTATGCTGGATGGCAAGATCAGCCAACTGGGCTTGCTTCAACCCCTGTCAGAAGAAAACGAAGTGGTGTTCATTCCTGCTGTCAGTGGCGGTTAAAGCATATAACCCTTCAGCAATCCGGTGTGAATAATCAGGTATGAGATATGCATCCTGATTCCCGAATTTGACAAATAAATGAGAGGACAGTAGCAATTGACATGCAACATAAATCTATTTCCGTTACGCCGCTAACACCGTACATTGGTGCGGAAATCAGCGGTATCGACATCTCCCGGCCGCTGGACAAAGCCGTGGTCGAGGAGATCCGCAATACCTTGCTTGAGCACCAGGTCATTTTTTTTCGCGATCAGGACTTCGACCCGGCAAGCCTTAAACGATTCGGCATGTATTTTGGCAAGCTGCATATCCATTCCGGGATGAAAGGCATGGATGAATATCCGGAAGTGCGTGCACTGAGTGCTGATGAGAACTCCAAGCATGTGTCGGGAGAAGTCTGGCACACCGATTTGTCCTGCGATCCGGTAACACCGATGGGCAGCATCCTGAATATAAAAGTACTGCCTCCGGTTGGCGGCGATACCGTCTTTGCAAGCATGTACGCAGCCTATGATGAATTATCTGCTCGCATGAAAACCTATCTTGAAGGCTTGACTGCAACTCACGATGGCGGCCTCGCATTCAAGAGATTCAATCCGGACAAGGAATACAATACAACCAGTCATCCGGTTATCCGGCCACACCCGGTGACCGGACGGAAAACGATTTATGTCAATCGTGGTTTTACCTCACATATCAATGAACTTCCTGAACTCGAAGGTAAAGCAGTACTGTCCTATCTGTTTGATCATTGTGAAAAACCCGAGTTTCAGGTGCGCTTTCGCTGGCAAAAGAATTCCGTCGCCTTCTGGGATAATCGCTGTACCCAACATCTCGCATTATGGGATTATTTCCCGCAAAAACGTTCCGGACTGCGCGTGCAAATTGAAGGCGAAGTGGATTAGCCATAGCCCTCGTGAATTGCCACAACGAAAGAATGGGGCCAGAGTAAAGGGACAGAGTAAATTGATCGATTGTGCCCTATAAGCTGTTAAGGCCTGGCCAAGTTTACTCTGTACCTTTACGCTGACCCCATCATGATCTGGCTTGGATATTTCATCGGTTTGGTATTTCTTTTGCTTGTCGTTATGGCAGGCTGGAGAGCACTCGATATCAGACTTGATCAGACCGCCTGGAAGCGTTTGATCGAACTGGATTCTGATCAAAGGCAGACCTTCGATCCGGCCCTTGTCGCCGATCTTCCCGAGCCCGCACGTCGCTATTTCAATTACACGATTCAAGCCGGGACCCGTCTGACACGCGTCGTTGAAATTGAAATGACAGGCGAGATTGGCCTGGGTACCAAGGCCGCGCCAAACTACCGGCCCATGCGGGCGCATCAGATTCTCTCCCCGCCACATGGCTTCATCTGGTCACTGAAGTCGGGTGCCATCAGCGGATCGGACGGCGTACTTCCAGAAGGGTCATGGACACGATTCTGGCTTTTCAACCTCATTCCGGTAGCGCGGGCCAGCGGACCTGATCATCAACGCTCTGCCTTTGGCAGACTCGTGGCCGACAGTGTGTTCTGGGCACCCGCCAGCATGCTGCCCGGAGACGGCGTCTCCTGGGAACCACCGAGCGAGAATAGCGCACGCGTCACAATGCACAATGGCGTACTTGAACAGGCGATAGACGTGCACGTGGATGCTGAGGGTGCTCCGGTGCGAGTCGTCTTTCAACGTTGGAGCGATACAAACCGGGAAAGAAAACACCAACTCCAGCCATTCGGTGGCGATCTGTCAGAGTTCCGGGATTTTGAAGGTTATCGGCTTCCGACGCATGTCCTTGCCGGTAACCACTACGGCACACCAGACTATTTTCCGTTCTTCAAGGCCATCGTCACCGCCATCCGCCTTCCGGATGGCTCAGCACAATGAATGCGCTCAACTTCACCACGATCAGTATTCAGGCCATCCTGCCGATGACGCTAATCGCATGAATTGCCTTCATGCTACTGATAAGCAAAATGCCGACGTGTTCTATTAGCAAACGCCACAAGCGAAAGCATCACGGGTACTTCGACCAACACACCCACCACAGTCGCCAGCGCGGCACCGGAATTCAAGCCAAACAGACTGATCGCAACTGCAACAGCTAATTCAAAGAAATTGGATGTGCCAATCAATGCAGCCGGGGCAGCGGTATTAAACGGCACACGCCAGAAATAGCCCCATCCATATGCAATGACAAAGATGCCATAACTTTGAATCAAAAGCGGAATGGCGATCAGGGCAATGACCAGGGGTTTGTCCAAAATGGTCTGCGCCTGAAAGCCGAACAACAAAACCACTGTGGCCAGAAGTCCCATAATAGAAAATGGCTTGACCCTGGCCGTAAAACTGCTGATACGCTCATCGTTACCAGCGCCATCCAGTATTTTTCGGGTTATATACCCAGCTGCAAGAGGAATGACGACATAGAGCACAACGGAAAGCAGCAAGGTTTCCCAAGGCACGACAAGGTCCGTGACGCCAAGCAATAATGCGGCCAGTGGCGCAAAGGCAAACACCATGATGATGTCGTTAATGGAGACCTGGACCAATGTGTAATTGGCGTCGCCCCGTACCAGCTGGCTCCACACAAAAACCATAGCGGTACAGGGAGCAACGCCAAGCAAAATCATACCGGCGATGTATTCCTTGGCCGTTTGTGGGTCAACCCATCCGGCAAATACATACTCGAAAAAGAAAATGCCCAGCGCTGCCATGGTGAAGGGCTTGATCAGCCAATTTACCACGAGGGTTATGCACAAACCTTTGGGCTTTTTGCCTACGTCTTTCAGAGAGGCAAAATCGACGTTGACCATCATGGGATAGATCATCACCCAGATGAATACGGCAACCACCAGATTGACTCTGGCATATTCGATACCCGCAATGGCCTCAAAAAGCATCGGTAACGTAACGCCTGATCCGACACCAATCGCAATGCACAGGGCAACCCACAATGACAGATAACGCTCAAATAATCCCATTGGGGATGCGGTATCAATACTCATAACAGTTCTGTTTCTATCCGGTCTTTGAGCATCTGAAACGCCTCATCAAATGCCCTGTCTGTTTCTTCGTCTGTACCTTCCACCCTGGCAGGGTCGGGTGTGCTCCAGTGTTTCTTTTCAAATTCACCCTGAAATACCGGACAACTTTCTCTGGCAGCCTGATCACAGACCGTTATGACAAGATCGAAGTGCTGATTTTCAAATTCATCCCACGATTTACTTCGTGGTTCGCCCGCATCGATTCCATGACGCCGCAGCGTCGTTACAGACTTGGGATGGACATAGCCAGCAGGAAAGCTGCCTGCACTCACGGCTTTGAATCGTCCTTTACCCAAATGATTAATAAGGGCTTCGGCCATCACGGAACGACAGGAATTTCCAGTACAAAGAACAAGCACATTTTTCATCAAGCGCAACATCCCGCTGTTTTCTCAGAAGGCGCACAGCAGTGCGGAGGATCTCTCGTTTCCGGCGTGCAGCAAGCCCTCTCCTGTGATGAGGCAGACGTAGAGAATAATTGAACGCCCTCCATCGTTTTGTAGGCTTCCCATGCAATGACGGAGGGATCTTCTACCCATGACTTGTCGGAGCGGGCGTAGCAGCAAACCGTCTCTCCTTCGACAAAGATGGACAGGTCCACGCTCTTATGCCGATCGCGTAGTTCTTGCAGCTCCCCCGCATCGTCTACTTGCAGTCCAAGATGATCTACTCCCGCCTTTCCCGAACGAGTCGAGATAGCAAAGTTGATTCGAGGATCGTCCAACATCCACTTGACATAATCCGTTTTGGTTTTAACGGGCAACGCTCCAAAAAGTGCGTTGTAGAATTTGATACTTTGATCAAGGCTTTCTACACCTACATGAATGTGCATTCGTTTCATCAAGATGACCTTTCTTTAAGTCCTGGTTTTTGGTTTGGGTCACAGCAGTTGGCAAGCTCGATAATTGAGCATCCAGTTGTTCTGTCCTCGCGGATGCTGGCAAATTCTTCGCTACAACAATCCTTGACCATGAAGCCGATCAGGTCGCGTGTAACATCGAAGTTGGCAGAATAAATCACCGAACGTCCCTCCTTACGCGAGCAGACAATTCCGGCGTTCGAAAGGTGATTGAGGTGAAATGACATGGTGTTATGCGGCGTGCCCAGCTCGTCACTCAGGACGCCAGCAGCAAGACCATCGGGGCCAGCCTGCACGAGCAGGCGGAACGCTCTCAGTCGGGTTTCCTGAGAAAGCGCATCAAACAGGGTAGTTGCTTCTTGTATATCCATATGTCTAGACTAATAGACATATAAGAACATTACAACGTTTATCGACATGTTTTCTTCGCGTCGTAATCTGTAGGCTTTGACAGCTATGACTGAAACCGGGAAAGAAAGCACCAATTCCAGCCTTTTGGTGGCGATCTGTCGGAGTTCCAGGATTTTGAAGGTTATCGGCTTCCGGCGCGTGTCCTTGCCGGTAACCACTACGGCACACCAGACTATTTTCCGTTCTTCAAGGCCATCGTCACCGCCATCCGCCTTCCCGGTAGCTCAGCGCCATGACACACAGCGCTCAACCAACCCCAACGGTCTCAGCGGACTCGTTAGCCGGCGCAGCAAGACAACATGCTGACATCTTTTTTAAAAGTTTGGGCCGCCAGTTTGAGGCCTTCTACCCCGGTAAGGTAGGGAAAGAGGGTGTTGGCCAAATCGTCCGTCGTCATGCCCGCCTTGATGGCCAGGACCATGGTTTGAATAAGCTCACCACCATCCGGTGCCAGTATATGGGCACCCAGCAGTTCATCGGTCTCCCTGTTGGCCACCAGCTTGATCAGCCCTCGCGTATCTCTTGCCGCGATATAGCGTGGCACATGATCGAGTGTAATAGTGCTGCTCTTGACATCGTGGCCTGCTGCTCTGGCTTGAGCTTCAGTTAAACCCACCATGGCCATCTGCGGATCGGAAAAAACAACGGATGGCATGGCCTTGTTGCTGTATTTTTGGTTATTGCCTTCAAGTGTATTCCTGGCTGCGAGCTTGCCGCCATATGCTGCCATATAGACGAACATATCCCTGCCGGTAACGTCCCCTGCGGCGTAAACATCAGGATGGGAAGACTGCATGAATTCGTTGACTGCAATACCGCCGTTGTCGAGTAGCTTGATGCCGCCTTTTTCCGCAGCAAGGCCACGCGTATTCGGCTTACGGCCTGTGGCAACCAGAAGCTGCTCGGCCTCAATCGCAACCGGGCCTTCTGCTGTCACGCAGACCAATCTGATACCGCCATGCATTTTTTCGATTTTCTGATAGCCAATTCCATCACGGACAGTCAGACCTTCTGCCCGCAGATAAGCCGTCAGTGCCTGGGATATTTCAGGCTCTGCGTCGGGAAGTAATCGCGAGCGGCAGCATATTGTGACCTTGGCTCCGGCGCGGGCGAACATCTGTCCCAGTTCCACGCCTATCACACCGCCGCCAATCACCAGTAGAGATTCGGGCAGTGTTTCAAGTTCAAGAGCCGTTTCACTATCCAGCACGGGAACGCTTTGGATACCGTTGATGGGTGGCAACGCGGAAGATGATCCCGTAGCAATAACAATTTTTTTGGGCTGATAGAGAACGCCATCGATGTCAACTTCCGCTTCATTGCCAGTGAAACGGGCTTTCCCCTTCATATCTACATAGGTGATATTTGGATATGAAGGCAGGATGTTTACATACTTTGATGTTCTCAATTCATCGACAAGCTTTTGCTTTTGGGCAACCAGCGCTTTCCAGCTGACAATTTCCGAGCTTCCTTCCACACCGTCAAAACGCCCGACCTGCCTGGCGTCATGGAGGGCCTCCATCGCTCTAATCAGGGTTTTCGAAGGAACACAGCCCACATTGACGCAGGTGCCGCCCATAATGCCATGCCCGGCGATCACAACATTGCCTCCCATTTCTGCTGCCGTAATCGCTGCAGAAAATCCACCGGAACCGCCGCCAATGACAAGCAGGTCAGGCTTTTTGGTTTCTGCGTTCAGACTGGAATCAGCACCTTCTGTTGAGCAACCATCAGACATTCTGTTTAATCCACTAATTTACTTGGTGTTGCGGGATATCCGGCATTGGTTGATGCGGCAGCAATTTGATCTATTGTCGTAACGGCCGGGTCGTAAATGACGGTCGCTGTCTTTTGGTCAAAATCAACAGTAACTTTTTGAACGCCTTCGACACCTTCCATTGCTTTGCGGACAGTAATCGGGCATGCGGCACAGGTCATTTTCTCAATGCTGAATGTTGACGTCTGCTGAGCTGCCACGGATTCGGCTGCACTCACGGCTTGTGCGACTGGAATGACGTTGATACCCATCACAGACAGAGTAACCATCAGCGCTGATGCGCCAAGAAACAGTACTGTTTTTTTCATCTTGATAACCTCCTAATAAAATAATGGTGCCCAAAAATCGACGGTAGCAGACAAAAGAATGAGTACCGTGGCGATCCAGAGTGCGGACTTGGTAATACGTGCTGAAGACGGGCGGGCACAATAACTTCCATCTTCGCAGTCTTTTTTTGGCTTGAAGTAGACGTACCAAAAGCCGAACCCCAGCAGTAAAACCGTAATGCCCAAAAAATAGGGTTTGTAGGGTTCCAAAGCAGTCAAGTTCCCAATCCATACACCGCTGATACCAAGCGTCACCAGAAGTAACGGCACAACGCAGCACGAAGATGCGATCAGCGCTGTCGAGACACTCGCCGCCGCAAACCATCTGCTTCTGTTTTGACTTTGCTCGTTATTCATCTCGGTTTCGACCATGGGTTTCTCTTGCAATTTTCTACTCTTGATTACAAGATAGACCCTGTAGTGACTACAAGGTCAAGCGATAAATTTGATGGCTATGAATGAAATGTACCCGGGTATCACACGTGGCAAATTGGCCAAGCAGACGGGCTGTAATGCGGAAACGATCCGCTATTACGAAAAGATAGGGCTGATGCCGGAGCCTGCCCGTTCGGCTACCGGATATCGCCAGTACAACCCAGAGCACAAGCAACGCCTGCAATTTATCATGCGGGGACGCGAATTGGGGTTCGTAATAGAGGACCTGAAAAGCCTGTTGGAGCTCGTGGACAGGAAAATTGTATCCTGTAGCGAAGTTTCACAGCTCGCCCGAATACATCTTGAATCTGTTCGCCAAAAGATCACTGATTTGCAGCGCATTGAAAATGCACTGGGCCAAACGTTGCGCTCGTGCAGCAGGAAAAACGTGCCTGAATGTCCTGTGATCGATGCTCTGTTTCTCGGCGTGGATCATGTCTAGCAAATGAGTATGTGGTTGGCTACCAAGTTGGCGCCGTGGGCCATTGATTCCCTACGGATGGACCTGATGCTTTGTCTCACTTGTATTTTACTGGGTCAAATCACTCAGATGCAGTCAATCCACCGCAAACCAGATATCCCCGTACCAGGCCGCTGCGCTTGATCCGGTGTTGTCCGTATCGGTCATCAGGGCGACCGCCGCAATATCACCCGGTTCGCTGCCGAAAAGATGCCGGTAATCGGCTTTGACATCCCGCCGTTCACTCAGCCATTGACCCAGCTGTTCGGGACCCGAGCGCACAGCGATCATCTGCGCTTTCGATGTAAACGCATTTGGCCAGGTGCTGCCTACGGGTTGGTTGTTTGACCAGACGTAATTGATTGCGCGGCTGCGCCAGAAGAAAAGTCCCCCTGAAAACACCACGTAGATTCTGGCGGGGTAGTCGTCACCCTGCTTGCTACGCTCGTCGCCGCCGTCAATCAGATTTTCGATTTTCCAGGACCAGTGGAGGTAAGGTGTGCGATTGAGGTCAACTTTGATTTCGTGGAACAAGCCGGAAGCCGTCGCGCTACTGTGCGCATAGAGTGCTTGCCTGTCGCCATCCTCACGCAACTCATAAAGCGTCTCCCCGGCGAAGGCCTTTTTTTCCCAACCGCTCAGATCGGCAAGGGAAAAGCGCGCCACATCCGATTTTTGGGCAGAGGCAGCAAACGAAATGCCAAAAACCAAAAGCAGCGCCATCACGCGAATTGTCGCGCAACTATGGTTCCTGGTCATGGACTGGTACGAACAAACAAGGATGGAACCAACCAGGCATCGTCAAAGTGCCGGCGGCCGACGAAGGCCACCGGGTGATGACCCCAGATACGCATGGCGCCCGGTGAGCGTATGCCCATGGGCCAGAGAATGAACCGCTCTCCCCGCTCACTGCCCGCAACCAGGCCGTGCTCAGTAAAAAAGCTCTTATAATCTTCTTTATCAGAAAGTGAGCGCAGCTGTTTGTAATTTCTCACTTTTAGTTTCTCTATTGGTGGCGTCAGTTGCCTGTTTGGATCGTTCTCGTCTGCTTCGATCTCAGTATAGACCCGCTGCAAATAATGTGTGCCGCTGGCTAAACGCACGACCAGGGGATACGCGGGGGCCTGCTGCGGTACCAGCGGCGGCTCGAAATTCCACACGGGTAAATCGTTGCGCAACTGCAGATGCCCGGTGGGTATGAAAGTGTGATAACAGCCACAGCTGTGAATGCTGTCGTAGAGCCAGGGCTTACCGTCCGGCCCCAGGGTTACCCGCCAGATCAGTCCGTCGAGGTGACCGGCAAGCATGTCGTCGCCGGGTCGAGCCCGGAACCAGATGACGTAGTTCAACTGCAGCAGGACCTGATCGCCGAAGCGCGTATAGGACAATTTCCGGTATTGCGTCGCAACAGCGGTGTCGACCGCCGGGCCATTCTGCCAGACTGCAGTCCCGACCACATCATTCTCGTCTACCACGTCCACTTCCCAGATCGGCGCGTGACGGCGAAACAGTTCGTCTGCCTGAGTACTGGTCAGCAGTGGAATACCCAATGGGTCCAGAGTGGGGTTGAATACCGGGTCCATCGGAAAAGCAGCACTCTGCCACCGTCTTAATTGACCGTTTACAGGCAGCGAATCCAGCGCTTGGGCAAATACCCTCTTGCTTTCCTGCTGACTGCGCCGGACACCCATGGCAACGAACGGAGATGTCAGCGGGTACAGACCGGCTATCCGCCAACCGGTCACATAGTCATCCGGAACCTGTACCGCTTTGATCAGTTGCGTTCGCTGCCGGGGATCAGCAAGCAGCTTGGCCACCATCAGGTCACGGCAGTCTTCCAGTGCTTCCGGGGTGGACTGAGCGGGTGGACCGGCATTGGCCCGGCCGAGATTGCGAATTTCCAGCACTCGCGCTTCCGTATCAAGCTGCGCAAGATGCGCAAGCCAGGCCCTCCATTGTTCTTCCGTGGCAAGCTCAGCTGCGAACGATGCCAGAAATCGATCTGCCCTCAGGAAAGGAAAACCCTCGATTCTCACCGGCCCCTGATCACGCACCCCCGCCCCCTGCACCGCAAGGTCGATGTCATTGAACAGGGTCCGGCATTCGATCAGCGGCGCGGGTTCCCGCGTTAAGCCTGGCTTGCTTGTGGCACAACCACACAAAAGCAACAGCAGCAAAAAACCCAGGTTGTAGTATTTTCCAATCACCAATTCACGCTTTGTATCAGTTGAAGGTGCCATTGGTTTTAACCCAATTTACAAACGGTTTTTGGTCAGGAAGGTCTGGTCGGGTCGACAACAACCAACTCGTAGCGGGTTGTTCTGCCGCCACCCGGTAACGGGATGATCATACCCTTGGCAACCAGGTCAGAAAGATCACGGCTGGCCGTTCTATTGGGACATTTGGTGATTGCTTCATATTTTCTGGTGGTTATTCCACCTTCAAAGCCTTTGCGGCCTTCAGCGAATACCCGCGATACCATCCTGGCCTGCCGGTCATTCAACTGGTCGCCATAAACTTCATAGAAGCGGGTCTTTGCCAGTACAAAATCTACTTCTTCCCTGGCAATTTCCTGTGCCTTAATGACACTGCCAGCAAAGTAATCAAGCCACACATCAACATCCAGGCTTCCGCGACTCGCCCTCTCAAGCTGTAAATAATAAGACTTTTTGTCTCCCTCTATCGCCGTGGCAAGGCAAGCCGTGGTCGGATAGCCGAGCGACTGCGAAAGCGCATGGTCAGCAATCGCCCTACCGACTCGCCCATTCCCATCATCAAAGGGATGAATCACTTCGAACCAGAGGTGTGCAATACCTGCTCGGGCGATCCCGGGCATATTCTTTTCAGCTTTCGAACGGCTGATTTTGTTGTACCAGACGATGAATCTCGCCATTTCTTCAGGCACCCGATTTGCTGGCGGGGCTTCATAGTGAACCTTTTCCCGACCATAAGGCCCGCTCAATATTTGCATTGGCGAAGGATCGTTGCGATATACACCTCGCAAAACAGTTGTGTAACGTTGTTCCGGGACAGCCATGGATTGCCACTTGCCCAGCAGATCCTGTGTCAGTGCTGTTTGCCAGTTCTTTCGAACGTCCACCAGCAATGAAGCAGCCCCAGCCGCTTTTTGGTCTTTATTGTCTGGTAGCGTATCTGATGTGATTAAAGAGAGCAGAGAGGATCTCACCGATTCCCTATTCAAATCCTCACCCTCAATGGCACTGGTTTTGATGGCCTCGGCAAGCATCAAATCGATCGTGGCATCCACTTGGGACGCCCTTGACATTGCTTCAAAGCGGCCGACCAGACGCTCTGAGTTCAGGCGAAATTCAAGCTCCCGGTCATTTAGCGAACGCGTGTCATAACGAAATTCTGGCCAGTCGGGCTGTTGCCATATCCATCTCATGGCGAGATTTTAGCACTTAATCACGCCATATCGTAAGCTATATTGGCGTGATTAAGAATTATAATCACGCCGCACCTGTCCTACGTTGGGTATTTTTACAAAATAGCGAAGATGCCCAGGTGGGCGATCAAATGGGTCTTTGCGCAATGTATCACTCAATACCATCGACATATCCGCTTCTTCATGACGTCAATCACTCAATCCCAGCCGAAGAAAGGCAGCGGCAAAGGCTCCAGCTTGAAGTAGCCGGCCAGTGGGCCCATGGGTAAAAACACACCGATTGCCATGATCAGCACCGTCATGCCGAGTAGCTGCCACGAGGCTCGGCTCTGGATAAAGGCAAATTTTAGGCGTGCGGATGATGTCGACCGCCTCCTTGGCGACGTCTACTGCGCCATCTACGGAAATGCCAATGTCGGCAGCACGCAGCAACGGCATCAACGATGCACCGGCGCTCGAAGTCGAACGGGATCTCGTTGACTTTGCGGTAATTTCGGGCGATGTTCAGTTCGGTTTTCAGCTCGACGTGGTCGAGTGCAACGCGAACAGGAAAGCCTCCGGCCAGTCGCCCTTGGTGAAACCGTTGATGAACAGAACCAGCGACACCATCACCAGCGCAAAACGGATCAGCAACCAGCTGACCTTGTCTACACCGAGCTGGAGGGCATTGGCTTCGCCGGCATCAGCCGTGCGCGTGACGCGGGTGGATAGCGTGCCGAAATAGGTGTCGTTACCGGTGGCCAGCACGACTGCAGTGGCAGTACCGGAAATGACGTTGGTACCCATGAACACCAGGTTGTTCATTTCCAGCACAGTACCGTCAACCCGGCCAGGTTGGAACGCCGTTCCTGGAAAAACCGAATCAGCGTGGCCAACACAACCATGATGCCGATCACCACCGTGCCCTGCATGTCGCCGTTGAAGAACGACACCGCAGCGAGTACCGTCAGCAACAGGTTGAACGGGTTGTTGTAGCTCAGCCAAAGATGTCGCCCAGGGTAACGGACGATCGTGCTCGACCTTGTTGAGGCCGTGTATTTGCAGCTTGGCCTTGGCCTGCAACTCGTCCAGGCCCTGCGCCGAGGTCTCCAACCGGGTCAGTACTTCATTGAGGTCCGTGCGGGCCTGTTCGACCAAACGGCGATTCAACTGTCCCTCAGGTGGCGCAGTCCGCTTTCCCCATGCGACGGATTCAAGGATGGGCTGGCGGCGGAACAAGCTGCGGCCGCGGCGTGAG
>CAZRTG010000005.1:24576-44720 GCA_964602895.1 uncultured Wenzhouxiangellaceae bacterium | reverse complement strand
ATCAATCGTAATGGCCGACTCCGTCGCACCGGGCGATTGAGTCGGATCATTCAGGTTTTTGTTGTTTTCAGACTGCAAATGAATTCCCTGTATCCGATTCCAGTCCAGGAACCAAAGCCGAAAGTCCAAAATTCAAAACAAACTCATCACAAGCCAATTTTCAAAGTTTTGGCTTCAAAGTTTTGGGTTGCGCCGCCTCCAGGCCAGAGCAAAACTCAAACCCAAAGTGAAAATACAATAGGCACCCGCTGCCGGAACCACATAAGGCCACAAGACTCCCCTGCCGTCAAAATCAATTTTACCGACAACCTGCACATAGCCGGCAGTAACAGCAATCAATAACAACAGAATCAGGCTGTCTTTGAGCAGCCATTTGCGATCCGGTAACAGATACCAGTACAGCCAGGTCAGGGTGGCAGCTACCGGTAACAATATGAATGCTGTGACCATCAGGCGAGTGCCTGGATGCCCACCGCTTTGCGCAGGCGAACCATAAAGGGACTGGCAAAGCCGCGTGCCCGGCTTGCACCTGCCTGAAGTATCTCTTCGATTTGATCGGGACGGGAAATCAATGACAGATAACGTTCACGGGCTTCACTCAGCTCGGCATCGATCAATTCAAACGTTCGCTGCTTGGCGTCTCCCCAGGCAATTCCTTCGGCGAAGGCCTGCTTCATGGCTGCGCGTTGCTCAACCGAAGCAAATGCTGAATAAAGCGCATACAGGGCCGAGTCATGGGTCTCTTTGGGCTGCCCGGGTTCCAGCGAGTTGGTAACGATCTTCATGATGGCTTTACGCAATTGCTTTTGCGGCAACCACAATGGAATCGTGTTGTTATAACTTTTGGACATTTTCCGGCCATCCTGCCCCGGCAATACAGCCACATGCTCGTCCACTGCAGCTTCCGGCAACACGAAATGCTCACCAAACAGATGATTGAAGCGTTGTGCAATATCGCGCGCCATTTCCAGGTGCTGTACCTGGTCACGTCCTACCGGAACGCGTTGGGCGTTGAACATCAAAATATCGGCAGACATCAGAATGGGATAGCAGAACAGGCCCATATTGATGGCAAGATCCGCGTCCTCACCTGCGTCCAGATTATCCTGCACTGCTGCCTTGTAGGCGTGGGCACGGTTCATCAAACCCTTTGCCGCCACACAGGTCAGTATCCAGGTCAGTTCCGGAATTTCAGGGATATCCGATTGTCGATAGAAAATTGCAGTATCGGTATCCAGTCCCAGCGCCAGCCAGGTGGCAGCAATTTCCAGGGTGGATTGCCGGATTCGTTGCGGGTCTGAATTTTTTACCAGCGCATGATAGTCAGCAAGGAAGTAGTATGACTGTACCTCGGGGTTATGGCTGGCCTGTATCGCAGGTTTAATGGCGCCGACATAATTACCAAGGTGCGGCGTCCCGGTGGTAGTGATGCCGGTGAGGACTGTGCTTTTTTGCATGGGTTTTTGAATGGGTTTTTGCATTGGGTAAGTATCGCTGGAGCAGTAAGACAATGCGGTATTCTAAGTGAAACAAAGGTTGAAGTTCGAGAACAACGGACTTTTATTGCAGTGGAAACAACATGCCCATGCCAACCCGCTTTAGATTACACTTCAATTCAATGGTGCTTGATATAGTGCTCAAAGCCATGCATACGTTATGGACGACTGCGATTGTGCTGGCTTCAATGCTGATTGGCGCCACGGGTGCTTATGCAATGGCGGACCAGGTGCAAACATCCGGCAGCGAACCCTCTGCAGCCACTGTTTCCCGTTTTGGTTTTGAAGACCCGGATCAATCTTCAGATCAATCTTCGGATCAGTTCGAGGCCAGGCCGACAGAAAGCCAACCGGATGCGGGTGAGCCAGACTCAGGCGTGGCCGAGGATTTTTGTGACTGGCATTTGGCCAACCTGCCCTGGCAAGAGCAGTCACGGCAAGTAATTTATGGAATTTCCTGTCACAGCTTTCGCTGGCTGGATCATTTATTCGGCACCGAAAAGGATTTCCCGGAAGAACAGGTCAACGGCTTGTTGCTGTTGGGCTTCGATTATCGCGAATACGACGGTTTTGACCTGCGGACACGCTTTCGTGTGCGCGCACCGCTACCCAACCTCACCAGTCGGTGGGATATCATCGTTGGGCGAGAAAACGAAGAAGAGTTTGTCTCCGACACAGCACCCTCGGAGCAAACCCTGTATAACCCCGGGCTGTCACGCGAAGAGGACAACCAATGGTTACTGGGCCTGGGTCAACGCAAGAAGAATCGCCGCAAAGGCCTGGATTATTCAGTCGGTTTAAGGCTCGGAGCACCACCCAATCTTTATGGCAAGGTGCAGTACTACTACAACAAGCAGTTCACCGAAAAGACCGATTTACAATTTCGCCAAACCCTGTTTTGGCGAACCGATGAAGGCCTGGGAACGACCAGTCGTGCCAATCTGGTGCACCAGGCCAGCTTCAAGGATGTGCTTCGCTGGGAAGGCGTTGCCACGGTATCGGAGGATACCGGAGGACTGAATTGGTACACGGCACAAACCTGGTATCACCAGTTGCGTGGCAAGAACGCACTTTCTTTGCAGGCCTTTGCACGCGGAGAGACCGATGAGGAGGTGCCATTGCGGGATTACGGTTTAAACCTCATCTGGCGCCAGCCGTTCACGCGGGACTGGATGTTTCTCTCCATGGGCCCCAGTATCACCTGGCCGCGCACTTACCTTTCTGAAAAGCGCGAATTGTCTTTGGGTTTCGGTCTTTGGGTAGAAATGGAATTTGGCGATTACCGGTATTAATCAAGCTCTGAATAATTCATCCATGAACTCTCAGAGTACGCCATACAAAAAACGTGGTTTTTGTATGGCTTCATGTTCAATGATTTGCAATCATTGAACATGTTGGCACATCCATGTGCCAAAGAAAGCTCAGAATAAATCAGGGTCGTCTTGAAATAAGCACCATGAAAAACTTATGAACCTTCGTTCCTTGCATTATTTTGTAAAACTGGCCGACATCCGCCATTTCAGCAAGGCGGCGGAAGCCTGCTTCGTCAGCCAACCCACGCTCAGCACCCAGATCAAAAAACTGGAAGAAGAACTGGGCACGCAACTGGTTGAACGTTCCCCCAAGAACATCATGCTCACACCTGCAGGTGAAGAAATCGCCGAGCGGGCTCGCAAACTGCTGGCCGATGTCGAACAGATCCGAACCGTCGCACGCCGCAGCTCCGATCCAGCGGAAGGCAATCTGCGACTGGGACTGTTCCCCACCCTGGCACCCTATCTCTTACCCCATGTTGTTCCCGGTCTGCGTCAGCATTTCCCGCGATTGCGTTTACAACTGGCGGAAGAAAAAACCGAAGACCTGTTACGCATGCTGCATCGCGGTGAACTGGATGTTGCGCTGTTGGCCCTGCCCATACCGGAAGCCGGTCTGCACATCGAAATACTGTTTCACGAACCTTTTGTCCTGGCGGTGCCCGCCAATCACAAATTGGCGCTGGCACCGGATGTCAGTGTGGATGACCTGCAAGGCAATGAATTGTTGTTACTGCAGGAAGGTCATTGCCTGCGAGAACATGCGCTGGAGGTTTGTACCCTGGCCGGAGCACAGGAACGCATGGATTTTCATGCCAGCAGCATGGAAACCCTGCGGCAAATGGTGGCAGCTGAAGTCGGTATTACCCTGATGCCCCTGTTGGCGGTCATGCCGCCGATCGCGGCCACCGAGAACCTGGTCACCCGACCGTTTTCAGGTACGGCACCGAGCCGTACCATCGCCCTGGTGTGGCGCAGCAGTTCGGCTCTGGTTAATTTTCACCAGAAATTGGCCGTTATCTTCCGTAAGTTAACGGAAGACTTGATGAATTAGGTCCCCTAACCCACCCTGGTAAAATCTTCAGGACAGCAAACAAAGGTGAAGAAACTCTGATGTAGTCAGAGTTTCTTTGGCACATGGATGTGCCAACATTTTCGATGATTGCAAATCATTGAAAATGAAGCCCAACAAAAACCACGCTTTTTGTTGGGCGTACTCTGAGAATTCATGGATGAATTATTCAGAGCTTTATTGAATCTTAATAATCCAGACCTTCCAGCAGATCCTGTCCCTCATCCGGTCCTTCCGGAATATCAGCGAATAATGGAGTGGACAGATAGCGCTCACCGGTGTCCGGCAACATGGCCAGAATAACAGTGCCTGCTTCTGCATTCTCGGCAACTTTCAGTGCTGCTGCAAAAGTGCCGCCGGATGAAATTCCGCAGAATATACCTTCCTTCACGGCCAAGGCTTTGGATGTGGCGATGGCTTCATCATCGGTTACCAGAACATTCTGATGCGCGACGTTGCGATCCATGACGTCGGGTATGAAGTCCGGAGTCCAGCCCTGTATCTTGTGTGGCTGCCATTCCTTGCCTTCCAGCAATGCGGCACCGGCGGGCTCGGTAGAAATGATTTTCACATCCGGGCGCGCCAGACGGATCATTTGTCCGGCGCCGGTGATGGTGCCACCTGTACCGTAGCCGCTGACGTAGTAGTCCAGCCGTTTTCCGGCGAAATCAGACAGAATTTCCGGGCCCGTTGTATTGCGGTGGTAGGCCGGATTGGCCTCATTTTCAAACTGCTCGGTCAAAAACCAGCCGTGCTTTTTGGCCAGAGCTGCGGCAGCCGTTACCATGCCAACTCCGCGACGTGAAGCGGGCGTCAATACCACTTTGGCACCGAGGAATCGCATCACGCGGCGACGTTCGATGGAAAACGATTCCGCCATGACCGACACAAAGGGATAGCCGCGCACAGCACAAACCATGGCCATGGCAATGCCGGTATTGCCGGAAGTCGCTTCCACCACGGTCTGACCGGGCTTGAGAACCCCGCGTTGTTCGGCATCCAGAATAATGCCCAAGGCCAGACGGTCCTTGACCGAGCTCATGGGGTTAAACGCTTCCACCTTGACGTACATTTCAACCCCTTTGGGGGCCAGGCGATTGATCCTGACAATGGGTGTTCGCCCCACTGTTTCCAGAATGTTGTTATGAATCATTTGCTCTTCCTCGTTATATTGTTAAGCCGCATACGATTTTACTGCTCACCATCACGCAGCTTCCAGTAATGCAGGATGATTTTTGAACCAGTTGAGAGTACTCCCGAGCGCAGCAACCTGTCCAATAATCAACAGGGTGGGTGCGCCGGCCTCAATGCGGGATGCAAGTTGTTGCAGTTCATGCACCGTGCCATGCAAAACCTGCTGGTTGTCGCGCGTACCATTGGCCACCAGGGCGACGGGCAGCTCACCGGCAATACCGGCCTGTAACAACTCCGTCCGAATCCGGCCGGCCTGTTTCAGGCCCATATAGACAACCACAGTCCTGCCCTTCCCGGCAATGGCATGCCATTGCACAGCCGGGTCAAATGGACTGGCAGCATGCCCGGTTATAAAAGTCAGTGCTGCAGCGTGGTCCCTGTGAGTCAAAGGAATGCCGCTGTATGCCCCGCACGCCATGGCGGCACTGATGCCCGGTACCACCTCACAGGCGATATCGTGCTGTCGTAAAAACTCCAGTTCTTCTCCACCCCGACCAAACACAAAGGGATCGCCACCCTTCAACCGAATCACGGTGCGGCCCTGGCTGGCCTTACGCAGCATCAAGGCATGGGTTTCCTCCTGGCTGCGGTGATGATTGCCGGCACGTTTACCCACATCAATGCGATCGGCATCGCGCCGCGCCAAATCCAGCACCTCGTTGCTGACCAATTGATCGTGCAGCACCACATCGGCCTGGCCGAGTACATGTAACGCCCGCAGCGTCAGTAAATCAGCACGTCCGGGGCCGGCACCCACCAGGTAGACCTTTCCTTGTGAGCGTCGTTGTTCTGCCTTGCCTGCACTTGTATTGGCGCCGGCCTCGGCATCCAGCGCATCCTGAATCTGCCGGCGTATCTGTTCCTCATCCTGCAGACTCCAGCTGCGCAGTCTCTTTTCCTGCAACAGTTTTTCCCAGAAACGACGGCGCTGCCTGACCGGAAGCCCATGTTTGACTACAGTGCGCATGGCCCCGGCAGCGGCAGCTACACGTCCCAGACCCAAGGGCAACAGGCGCTCTACCCAACCCCGTATCACCCGTGCCAGTAATGGCGAACTGCCACCGGTTGAAATCGCCACCTGTATGGGTGAACGATTGATGACGGCAGGAGACAGGAAGCGACAATGGGCGGGATCATCAACCACGTTGACCAGGATTCCGACCCGTTCAGCATCTGCAAAAACCCGAGCATTCAGTTCCCGGTCACTACTGGCAGCAAATACCAGTCGCGCACCCTGCAGGTCCTGGGCATGGTATTCCATACCCAGATGCTCTATCTTGCCTTCTGTTTGCCAGGACAGGAACTGTGAATTCAGTGTACGTGCCACCACTTTGACGTTGGCCGACGCCTGTAACAACATGCGTGCTTTGCGTTCAGCAACGCTGCCTGCACCTACCAACAGCACCGTTTGTTCACGTAAATTGAGGAAAACCGGAAAAAAATCCATCACCATCTCCAGACAGCCATGGCCTGGATCATAAGCAGCCCGGGGCGACAGCTGAAATACGCATTCCTTTCGCCCTTATATCCTTGGGTTATATCGCCTAGAATAACAGCCCGTCGGCTGGGCGGATGAATGTGTAACCGGAAAGTTTTTGGAACGGTCCGAGCAAGCTGGAGACCGGGAACAAGTTATGAAATTGCAACAACTTCGATATTTAATCGCCATAGTCGATGCCGGCATGAACATCACTGCGGCCTCACAGGTATTGTTTACATCTCAACCGGGTGTCAGCAAGCAAGTCAAAATGCTTGAAGACGAGCTGTCGCTCACCCTGTTTTTACGCAAAGGCAAAAGCCTGGAAGGCCTGACCGAGGCTGGCGAAGAAGTGGTACGCCGCGCACGTAAAATCCTCACCGAAGTAGACAACATCCGCTCCGTGTCACAGGAGATGTCGGGCCAGCAACACGGCAGTTTACAGGTTGCCACTACCCATACCCAGGCGCGCTACGTCTTGCCCGACCTGCTGGAAGCTTTCCAAAGGCAGTTTCCGGGCATTTCCGTTAACCTCCAGCAAGGTACCTCGGACCGGATTTCACGCCTGGTGCAGGAGCAGGAGGCTGATTTCGCCATCGCATCGGGTCGCAGTGAATTGTTTGATGACCTGGTGACTTTGCCTATTTACCATTGGGAGCGCACGGTTCTGGTCAAACCGGACCATCCTTTGACACAGCTGCAACGCATCAGCCTGGATGATCTGGCCCGTTACCCCATCATCAGCTATACCCACAGTTTTGATGCGGGCTCCGACCAACAATTGGCCTTTGCCAAGGCCAATTGCAAACCCAAAGTCGTGTTTACGGCAGAAGATCCGGATGTAATCAAGGCTTATGTACGCAAGGAAATGGGGATTGGTATCGTAGCCTGCATGGCTTACGAGCAAGACAGAGACAGCGACCTCGTGGCTCTGGACGTCACCCGGCTGTTTCCCAGTTGCACAACCTGGATAGGCTTTCGCAAGGACCGTTTTTTACGTGACTACATGTATGCCTTTCTACAATTGATGGTGCCGAGCATAGATCGAAAACGTATTGATGAAATCATCGCTCATGCCGAAGGCGGTGCCGGTCCCGCTTTTGGCGAATCACTCGGCCCCCTGAATCAACACCCCGGCATAGGCAATCGGTTCTCAAGCTGTTGCAACGGCACTTTTAACCTGTAATTTTTCAGTCTGAATGGGCACAAAGTGTTCGGCTTCATGCAAGCCGCATTCGCGCAGCAAGCCGGAAAAGCGTGTGTCCTGTTCGGATTCACCCCTTTGCAATGGCCGGCTGCTGTGACGGTCGCCTATGGATACATAACCCTGTTCCCATAAAGGGTGATAGGGCAACTCGTGGTGTCGCAGATAACGGTGCACATCACGATTGCTCCAGTCCACCACCGGATAGACTTTCACTACCTTCCCCTGACGTTGTAATACCGCCAGCTCACTGCGGGTATCCGACTGGCTGCGCCGCAGGCCACTGAGCCAGGTTCCCACCTGCAAATCCTTCAATGCGCGTTGCATGGGCTCTACCTTGTTCAGAAAGTTGTAGTGGCGTATGCCATCAGCACCCTGCTCCCACAAGCGACCATGACGCAGTTCCTGCCAGGCCGGACTCGTTTCGGGACGGTAAATTTTCAGGTTGAGATCCAGCCTTTGCTGCAATTCATCAACAAAGCCATAGGTTTCATCAAACAAATATCCGGTATCAATCAGCACCACCGGTATGCGCGGCTTGAGTTGGGTAACCAGGTGCAGCATCAGCGCGGCCTGAACCCCAAAGCTCGAAGTAAGCACAACCTGTTCGGGCAGGAAATCCAGTGCCCATTGCACCCGGTCAACCGCCGACATTTTCTCCAGACAGGGATTAACCGCATCCAGTTGCTGTTGGCTCCAATGTTGACCTGGACCGGGTATGCATAATTTCAAAGCCTGTTCGCTCATGCTGACGCCTGTTTGATTGCTATTGAATGGGCAGAGCCTGAAAGCAGCCCCTGCCGGAGAAGAAAATCACCAAAATGTTCTGTGCCGGTTTTATCGGCAACGTAGTCGGCAAACAACCGATCCAATACCTGCAGTACTTCTGCTTCCTGTACCGATTCTCGAAACAATGAATTCATACGCGTGCCGTTGAAAGCTGCACCCAGGTGCAGGTTGTACAAACCAGGACCTTTGCCAACCAAACCGATCTCGGCCAAATAGGGCCGGGCGCAGCCGTTGGGGCAACCGGTCATGCGCAGGGTGATGGCCTGTTGTGACAATCCATGTTTTTGCAGCAGGGTTTCAATGCGGCCGATCAGTTCCGGTAAATAACGCTCACTCTCTGCCATGGCCAATCCGCAAGTCGGAAAACCAACACAGGCCAGAGCATTCTGGCGCAAGGGCGTCAGCCGATTCCAACTGTCCAGACCATGACTGACCACGAGTTGGTCGATTGCCGCACGATCTGCATCAGCCACATTGGCGATGACCAGGTTCTGGTTCGGGGTCAGGCGGAATTCACCTTTGAGTATTTTTGCAATCTCACGCAAGCCGGTTAATTGCTTGCCCCCGTTCTTATCATCAGCCTCGTCCTTGACACGGCCGTTTTCAATATAAAGACACAAATGCCACACCCCGTCGTCGGTCTGTTGCCAGCCCAGTCGATCGCCGGTATGGGTGAATTGAAAGTCTCTGGCGATGCTCAGGCTATAGCCCATGCGGTGTACCAACTGTTCGTGCAACCACTCTTCACCCTGATCATCGAGGGTATATTTCAGGCGGGCGTGTTTGCGATCCGTACGATCACCAAAATCACGCTGGATTTTCACGATGGTTTCGGTCACTTCCAATAACTGCTCCGGCAGGCAAAAGCCCACCACCGTAGCCAGTCGCGGATAGGTTTTGGGATCACCGTGTGTCACGCCCATGCCACCGCCCACCGCCACGTTATAGCCCTGCAGCGCACCTTTTTCGACGATGGCAATAAAGCTCAGATCATGAGCAAAGGCATCCACGTCATTGCGTGGGGGTATGGCAAAAGAAATTTTGAATTTGCGTGGCAAATAAGTACGACCGTAGATCGGCTCGTCCTGTTGCGCTTCCTGCTCCGCACTCAGCTTTTCGCCATCCAGCCAGATCTCGTGGTAAGCCTGGGTTCTGGGCAAAAGATGCATACTGACTGCTTTGGCGTGGTCGAAAACCTGCTGATGCAGCGCCGATTGTTCCGGCAATACAGAACTCATCACATTGCGATTCACATCGCCACAAGCGGCGATCGTATCCAGCAGGCTGTCACAGATGGCTTTGATGGTGGGCTTCAGATTTCGTTTGACCACACCATGCAACTGGAAGGCCTGACGTGTGGTCAGCCGGATCGTACCATTGGCGTATTTGGCCGCAATGGCATCCAGGGCCAGCCATTGTTTCGCTGTGCAGATTCCACCCGGCACACGGGCTCGCAGCATGAACTGGTGGTCGGGTTCCAGCATCTGGCGGCGGCGCTCGTCGCGCACATCACGATCATCCTGCTGGTAAAAACCATGGAATTTACTCAGCTGGGTATCGTCTTCCGCCAGCGTTCCTGTGGCCGTGTCAGCCAGGCCTTCCAGCAAGGTTCCACGCAGAAAATTACTGCGCGCCTTGATGCCCTCGACCGGGCTCAGTTTCGTAACGTCACTCATCAGTAGAGGTCCTTCAAAATACGGCCCTGACGACGCAGTTCAGCCAGTTTTTCTCTGGCAGCATCAGCATCGAGGCCAGCCTGTTCGGCCAACACCTCCTGTACCGCCAACTCCACTTCTTTACCCATGGCCAGACCGCCACAGAGGTAAATCTGTGCGCCATTCTGTAGCCACCGGTTCAGTCGTTCGCCCTGTTGACGAACGACATGCTGGACATAAACCTTTTCTTCCTGATCGCGTGAGAAAGCACAATCAATATGCTGCAGCAGGCCTTTCGAACGCCACTCCAGCCATTCACGCTGGTAGAGAAAGTCACTGCGCAAATGCGGATTGCCAAAGATCAGCCAAACCGGTGTATCGCTCTCTTCCTGCGCCAGTTGTTGCAGGAAAGCCCGAAAAGGCGCGATGCCGGTGCCGGCTGCAATCAGGATAATCGGTGTCTGGCGATTTTCCGGTAAACGGAAACGGCGGTTGGGCTCAAGAAAAACGCCGACTTCATCACCTGCTTGCAGGTGATGATTCAGAAACGCGCTGGCCACACCCTTGCGCTCGGTGCCGATGGCATTGCTGAATAAAGTAGCCACCGTCAGATGAACTTCTTCATCCACTTCCGCACGGCTGGAAGCAATGGAGTAGGAACGCGGCGCCAGTGGCCGCAAGAATTCTGCCAGCGTTTCAGGCTTGATGGCATTGCCATCCACCGGCGGGAATTCTTCAAGCAAATCGACAAACTGGCGTTGCTCGATAAAGTCGCGCCGCTCCGTGCTATCCAAAGCTTCAAAACGCTGTTGCAATTCGTTCTGACCTGCCGCCGCGGCATAGGCCAGAACCGTATCGGCACTCAGACGGGTAATTTCCCGATGGCGTACCAGTAACTCGTGGGCACTGTGAACATGGTCTTCCAGCACGATTTCTGCATCGGCTGAAACAGCCAACAGGGCCAGTATCCGGCTGACAACTTCGTGATCGTTATTGGCCCAAACGCCCAAAGAATCGCCCGGTTGGTAATCAATACCCGAATCGGCCAGCGACAACTCCAGGTGATACACGTGTTTGTCGGATTCAAGTGAGGTGATTTTCTGCACACGCTCCAGGGTCGCTTTGAAAGGCTTGGCACGCGTCCACAGTTCGCTGCTGGGCACAACGCTCAGGTGCTGTGCAAAAGCGCGTTTGCTGACCGATTCTGCAGTGGGTGGCTGACCGGGTTGTAATTTGGGTAACTTTTTTTTGGCATAGCCGAGCACCTGGCCTGACCATTGTTCGGCAAGGCTGGCGTAATCCAGATCGCAATCCACCCGCTCCGAGCAAACCCGGGCTCCTGTTGACAGCAGCAAAGTCTCCAATTGCCGACCGGCTTCACAATATTTCTCGTAACTGCGGTCACCCAATGCCAGTACGGTAAAGTTCAGTGACTCCAGTCTGGGTGCTCTGGGACTCTGCAGATAATCGAACCAGTCAATGGCGTCGTCGGGTGGATCGCCTTCGCCGTGTGTGCTGATGACCACTGCCACGTGCTGGAGTTTCTTCAATTGGGCCGGGCGGACTGCACCCATGGATTGCAATTCAACTGACCAACCCGTTTGCTGCAATTGGCTTGCCAGTTCGCCAGCGATGGCTTCACCGGTGCCGGTTTGCGAAGCATAAAAAACGTGGAATTTTTGTTGCGGCAACAGGTCGGCAACAGGCGCCGCCAGCTCTGACCCGGGCGCCGCCAGCTCTGATCCGGTCGCTGGCTGCGTCAAGTTGGCTTCAGCCGCAGACGACAGACAACCGGCTAAATAACCACTCAACCAGGCAGACTGGGAAGAATCCAGGCTGACCAGGCTTGAATTGAGATGCTCAATCTGCTGCTCGGTGAAGGGCGAATTGTCGGTGCGTAGTGCCTGGAACATGCCAAATGCCTCTTGTTGAATTTGCAAGAAGCATAGGTTTACCGGTGCTGGTCGTGAACGAAGTGTTTTCTATCTGGATATAACCAAAAAGCATAAGCGTCTCAGCGCATCAACTGCGCCAATTCAATTCCGCGAGCAATCGCAGGCGAGTTGCTGTTCAGGCCCGCAGCACGTCGAATAAACGCCTCTTTGCCATGCCAACTGCGTGCTACCAGACTCAACCCCAACCTCCGCAATGGAGATAAAGGCTGTATGGCAAACAGGCTGCGAATGCCGTGTATGCCTCGTGCCATCAGCTCGGTTTCGGAGCGCCGGGCGCGGGAATAAGCCAGCAGGCTGCGTTCGTCATTGAGATCCTTGCCCTGCTTGCGGTTAATCACCAGGGTTTCCACCAAGGCTGCCGCATCCAGCAATCCCAGGTTGACCCCTTGCCCGGCCAGCGGATGCACCACATGTGCTGCATCGCCCATGAGCACCGCACTTTGCCCGGCATAGGATTCGCTTAAAGCCATTCCCAAAGGAAAAGCAGCCCTGGGGCCGCAGGATTGCAGCGTCCCGAACAAACCTTCTGCACCTTCCGATTCGGCCATGGCAGTTTGTAAGCGTGACAGAAATGCTTCATCGTCCAAAGCCAACAAATCTTTGGCTTCCACATCCGGCCGTGACCAGACTATCGAGGAAGAGCCATCATCCAGCGGCAAAAAAGCCAAAGGTCCACCTGGCATAAAGCGTTGCCAGGCCAGGCCCGTATTTGCAATGCTGCTGTTGACCACGCAAACGATACCCTGCTGATTGTAAGTCCAGACTTCCTGCTCCACACCCATGGCCTTGCGAACTACAGAAGCTGCCCCATCGGCACCCACCAGCAAGGCTGCACTGAAGCTGCGGCCATCGTCCAATATCACTTTTGCCGAGCTTGCTTCGAGCTGAATGTGCTGCACACTTGCCGGGCAAACCAGTTCAACACTGGCCAGATTCTGCATTTGTTGCCACAGGACATGGTGCACCAGGTCGTTTTCCACAATGCTGCCCAGCCGTTCCAGAGCAAACTCGGCCGCATTGAATTCCAGCGCAAATTTCTCATCACCATCTTCAACCCGCATGCGGCGATAGGGACAATGCCGGAGTTCAGCAATGCGTTGCCATACGCCAGCGGCGTTCAAAACGTTTTGCGAACCTGGAGAGAGGGCAGATACCCGCAAACCTACCGGCTCATCGGCTGAAAAAGGCTGTGGTTTTGTGCGTTCGATCAATTGCACCGAAAACCCGGCTCGCGCCAGCATACAGGCCGTTGCAGCACCCACCGTGCCGGCACCGACCACGATGACATCGGCTGTATGTTTCATGCCTCAGGTCTCGCCACGCTGTTCATCCAATCACTCACCCAATCACTCACCCGTTCTCTCTCCCATTTTTTCAACTGACGGCTCAGCCGATTTCTCACCCAAGCTCTCACCCAATTTCTCCCCTTGAGCCAACCTGGGTATACGGCCACGATAACCCATGGCCTGGATGGCCAGGCGACGGCGCAATACCGGCGACAGCCTGTGTGCCAGCAAGCCAAAACGACGAACGGCGCCAGCCAGCGCAGTGGGGTTCGCATACAAACGCACCAGTCCGTCGGTATAAGCAATGGTTTCGGCCTGATCACTCGCGCGCCAGGAACTGTAGGCGCGCAGCAGACTTTCTGTTCCAGGATCAAAATCCTCGGCCCGCCGACCTGAATTTCGCTCAAGAGCTTCAGCGAGAATTTCTGCCAAAGCTGCCACATCCCGCAGACCCAGGTTAAAGCCCTGGGCGGTAATGGGATGGATGGCATGGGCTGCATTGCCAAGGATCAGTGCGCGGCGTCGCCAATCGGTTTTGGCCCGTACCAGCTTCAGCGGATAGCAAGAGCGTTTACCGACTTTTTGCCACACGCCCAATGTGTTGCCAAAGCGGCTTTGGGCCTGCTGCATGAAGCCGGCATCACCCAGCGCCATCAATGCTTCGGCATGCTCGCTGGCCACCGTCCACACCAGCCCACAACGACCGTCACGATGTGGCAGCAAGGCAAATGGACCGGTAGGCGTGAATTTTTCGAAAGCCCTGCCGCTATGCGCTTGCTCAGGTGTGACGTTGCAGATGATAGCGGTCTGGCCATAATCATGGCGTTCGACTTCGATCTGCAGGGCAGCTCGCACCACGGATTCCGCACCATCGGCACCCACAACCAGGCGGGTTCGCAGGGTTTTTTCTGCATCACCCGAGACATAACGGATCTGCACGCTCTCTGCGTCTGTTTGCATTGACTTGAACTGCGCCGGGCAGATCAGACTGAGACCGGGCTTGAAATCGGACTTGAAGTCACGCAGTTTATCCAGGCGTTGCAAAACTGCCCGACCAAACTCACGGGCTTCAACCACGTGGCCGAAACTGTCCAGTCCCAGTTCGGCTGGATCCAACACCACCGAGCCCGGCTGGTTCATCTCGCTGACATGAATTTCGCGTACGGGCGTGGCATGGGCTTGCAGACCGGTCCAAAGACCCAGTCCCTGCAAAATCCGGCAGGAACTGGCGCTCAAAACCAAGGTTCTATCGTCATAACTGGGTTGTTCGGAAGCAGACAGCGTTACGGCTTCGAGCAGGCACAGCTTCAAACCCAGTGGTGCCAGTGCACAGACCAGGCTGGCACCCACCAACCCACCACCTATGATGACAACATCAAAGAAATCCGGATCGACTGAGGTGGTTGCTGAGTTCATTCGGCCATCAGGGCTTCGATATCGGCCGTGCTCTTGGCCAACCCTGCCGTCAACACCAGCGGCCCACCCTTGGTCACCGCCACGTTATCTTCAATACGTATGCCGATACCGCGAAAAACCTTGCGCACACTGGTGTCGTTGGGCGGAATATAAATACCCGGCTCCACCGTCATCACCATGCCCGGCTCCAGCAGACGCGATTCGCCATCCACCAGATAATCACCCACATCATGCACATCCAGTCCCAGCCAATGGCCGGTGTTGTGTACGTAGAAATGTTTGTAGCCCTCTTGCTCCAGTTCCTCTTCCAGGCTGAGCTTGAGTATGCCCAGATCGATCATGCCCTGGGTAGCCACCCGTACCGCTTCAGTGTGTACGTCCTGCCATTGATTGCCAGCCCTGGCTTTATCGATGGCCGCAATTTGGGCGTCCAAAACCACATCGTAAAGATCTTTCTGTTCGGCGGTAAATTTGCCATTGACCGGAAAAGTACGGGTAATGTCCGAGGCATAACCGTCATACTCAGCGCCGGCATCAATCAGCAGCAGGTCGCCGTCATTGAGTGTGTCCTTGTTGGCGATATAGTGCAGCACACAGGCATTGGCGCCCCCAGCCACAATGGCGCTGTAGGAGGCCTCGCACTGGTTCCTGGTGAACGCATAAATCAACTCGGCATGAATCTCTGCTTCGTTCATGCCGGGTCGGCACACCCGCATGGCACGCTCATGGGCTTCGATAGCCACTGCAGCTGAACGACGCATGGCAGTAATTTCTTCGCGACTTTTATACAGCCGCAGATCATGCAGCATGTGGTCGAGTGCATGTATTTCTTCCGGTGCGTGAAAGGTCTTGCGAGGTTTGTCTTTCAGTTCGTTCAACCAGCCTATCAGGCGCTGATCGAACAGGGGTGCACGACCCAGATCGTAGTAAATCCGGTCGCGGTCCTGCAGCAGTTTCGGCAAACGAAGGTCCAACTCATCGATATCGAACGCCTCATCCATGCCGAAATGTTTGATGGCACCTTTAAGGCCGGTCATGGGACCATCCCACATTTCCCGCTCCGGGTCGCGTTCACGGCAAAACAGGATGCTGCGTGGCATTTTCTCATCCGGAATCAGACACAGAACCGCTTTCGGTTCACGAAAGCCGGTCAGGTAGAGGAAATCACTGCTCTGGCGGTAGGGATAATGCACATCACTGTTGCGAATTTTTTCCGATGCAGCACACAGGATGATGATGGAGCCCTCTCCTGCCATGCGCATCAATTGTGTGCGCCGCCTGGCAAATTCTTTTGGTTTGATCATACGGGTTCTCTGTTACCGGTTCTTGTTCTCAGCGTTTTTTACGGTTCAACTGATGGCTTTAATGAATACGATCCTCGACTCCCGGACCACGCATTTCCTCGCACAGCATGAGAGTAACCACACGCACGTACTCGACTATTTCCATGAAAGCATTTTCGTCCACTTCTTCGCCTTCTGCCTGGTCTTCATCCTGGCCGGCTTCCTGGTCTTCATCCTGGCCAGCTTCCTGACCGGCTTCCTGCATTTCCATGTTTTCTGCCTCAATCCTGAGCATTTCAGCACGTTCGGCATCGGTAATGGCTACCGATGGATAGGCAGCCAGAGCAATTTGCCGCATGTCATCGAGTGCTTCAGTCGCTTCCTCGGACAGGCTGGGTAACTCGCCACCCAAACCAATTCCGGCCAAAAAGCCAGTACACCATTGGGCCAGGGCATCGGTGCGTTCATTCAAAGGCTGATCGTCGTCCGGCAGCCACAGGTTGAAACCCAGGTCGATATCGGCCAGTTGCTGGATGGTGCTGTCGTGCGCTTCCACAAACAATTCAGCCAGGGATTGGCCTGGATCAACCACCAATTGCAAGGTCGCAAGCTGTACCAGGTAATCATCGGGTGTTACGGCACCATTGCGGCAAATCAGGCCACACAGCACACCGTGACATTCGGCCAATTCGGCGGCATCCAGGTTACCGCGGCTCAGCAGCAAGGCATGTTGGAAATCGGGCATTGGGTCAGGAGACATGAGAGTCCTCCGAAAAACCGTGATGTTACCACCCGGACATGCACCACCGCAGCAAGCTGCTGGCCAATTGACGATTTTGGCTACTCAACATATAGTGTGACCCTATGGAATCCCTCGAACAGACCAGCAGAGATCTAAAGCGCCTGGAGCAGCAATTAAGGCAATTGCTGGAGCAGACCCGCAAGATGCGCGAAGAAAACGATTCCTTGCTGGTCCGTCAGGACTCACTGGTTGCCGAGCGCGCCAGCCTGGTGGCCAAGAATGAGGAAGCTCGCATCAAGGTTGAAGCCATGATCAACCGCTT
This sequence comes from uncultured Wenzhouxiangellaceae bacterium, assembly GCA_964602895.1. Lineage (GTDB taxonomy): Bacteria > Pseudomonadota > Gammaproteobacteria > Xanthomonadales > SZUA-36 > JAWXBM01. The sequence continues at coordinate 27,516 of CAZRTG010000005.1, read as the reverse complement.
GAAAGCCCTGGAACAGGGCTGAGTTAAGACATCCAACAAAATAGACAGCCAAGTCCACCAGATCGGCTTGAGCCCACAGGAATTATCATGAGTGTCCAAGCAGAACCTGTTTCCGTTACCATCCTGGATCGGAAATACCAATTTTCCTGTAGCGCAGATCAACGCAAAGACCTGATCGAAGCTGCCCGGGTGCTGGACGAGCGCATGAAAGATATCCGTGAAAGCGGTCGTCTGGTGTCGCTTGAACGCATTGCATTGCAAGCGGCTTTGAACTTCAGCGACGAATTGCTCAAGATGCAGCGCATTGCCGCTGTGCGTGAAGACCAGATCGACAGCCGCATCCGTATGCTGGCCGATGAACTGGAGCAGGAACTCAAGCGCTGAAATATCGGACGCTTGCTGCTGATCCAATCGTTTCGTCTCAGTTTTCGAACAGGGACATGCCCCTGCCGGTCAGTCCTGTTATACTCATTCCAGCCCTCTGAGGTGTTTGCCAGTGGGACGAAAAGCCCTTGTCCCTTAATCTTGACCTAGGGGCGGTGAAGCTGAGAGCCGTTGTGCATGTTCGCAATTTGCGAAAAGCCTGAAGCCCAGTCAACTACCCCACCTGAACCAATGGTTCAAGGTCGCCGGCCTGCAGCGGCATCCTGGAGGGCACTGAATTCCCGGGGTGAATGGGTGTCTGCCCATTCCTTTTTACTGAAGCTTTGAATAATGCATCCATGCATTATTCAGAGCACGCAAAACAAAAAGTATCGTTTTTGTTTTGCTTCGTTTCCAATAACTGCATGTCATTGGAAATTTTGGCAGATCCATGTGCCAAAGAAGTTCGGAATAAGCCAGAGTTTTCTTAATTGTCCAACAATAAAAATTTCACATGGCACCTTCGTCGCTAGAGCCAGCACTGATTCAGCAACAGAAAAAAGTGCTGCGCAGCAGGATGCGTGCACGTCGCAGAGAATTGGCTGCAGATTTACGCGCACAACACAATGTTTCACTGAACGATACCCTGTTACGCCGCCTGTTGCAGATACCCCCCTGTACGGTTGCCGCTTATTTGGCCTTTGATGGCGAGCCTGATCTGGCTGCATCGTTTGGCCCGTTGCGCGAAGCCGGATTTCAGCTGGCCCTGCCGTATATTGAAAAACAGGGCTCGGCTTCCCGGATGATTTTCCGGCACTGGCAATCTGACGATGTCTTATCCGAAAACAGCATGGGATTTGCTGAACCCGCATTGGGCGAAGAAGTGCAACCGGCCGATATGGGTGTGATCCTGCTGCCACTGGTTGCCTGGGACAGCAGTGGCGCCCGTCTGGGCATGGGTGCGGGCTACTACGACAAAGCGCTGGAGTCGCTTGCAAATCAATCCGTTCCACTGCGCATCGGCATTGCTTTTGATGTACAACGGTGCAGCGACATTCCAACCGACCCATACGATGTGCCACTGCACGAACTGATCAGTGACAGTCAGCGGTTTACCTTCAAGGCCTGATCCGGGACAATGCCGTTCATTGCACCAACAGGATATTCCACGACATGCGCTATTGGCTGATGAAAAGCGAACCGGATGCGTTCAGCATCGATGATCTGAAAAATGCCCCAGGCAAAACCGAGCATTGGGATGGTGTGCGCAATTACCAGGCACGCAACTACATGCGCGATGACATGCGTAAAGGCGACCTGATCTTTTTCTACCACTCCAATTGCAAAACACCCGGTATCGTGGGTATCGCTGAAGTGGCATCCAAAACAGCTTATCCCGACCACACCGCTTTTGACCCCAATGACCATCATTTTGATGCCAAAAGTGACCCGGAAAACCCGCGCTGGATGATGGTTGACGTACGCTACAAGCGTAAAACCAAACGCCTGATCAGCCTGACAGAACTCAAACAGCATGAAGACCGGTTGCAAAATTTTGCTCTGATACGTCGCGGCAACCGTCTGTCGGTGATGCCGGTGGAGAAAGCACATTGGGATTTTATACTCGAACTGGAAAAGCAAGCTGCATGAGTGCCGATCCACGACTGACCCAGAAAGTTCGTGTTGCCGAAGCGGCTTTGGCCTGGGTGAAGGAAGACAGTGTATTGGGGGTGGGCACCGGCAGTACGGTGAATTGCTTTATCGATGCTCTGGCCAACAGCGGCAAGCGTATTTCTGCGGCGGTGTCTTCTTCAGAAGCCACTACTACCCGCCTGCAAGAAGCAGGCATTGAAGTCCAGGAACTGAATCAGGCCGGTACTCTGGATGTGTATATCGATGGTGCTGATGAGTTCGACAAACACCGACACCTGATCAAGGGGGGTGGCGGTGCGCTGACCCGTGAGAAAATCATTGCCGCAGCCAGCCGTCAGTTTGTCTGCATTGTTGATGAAAGCAAAAAAGTCAGCGTGCTGGGAAATTTTCCCCTGCCCGTCGAGGTGATCCCCATGGCCCGCAGTTACGTGGCCCGTCAGTTGGTGGCCATCGGCGGTCAACCGGTATTGCGCGAAGGCTTTGTCACCGACAACGGCAACCAGATTCTGGACGTTCACAATATGAATCTGGTGGATCCGATCGGCATCGAGCAACGCATCAACAACCTCAGCGGGGTGGTGACCTGTGGCCTGTTTGCCATGCGGCCAGCGGACGTTGTTCTGATGGCGACACCACGCGGCGTGGTGGAGATCTAAGGAAGTTATTTGGTCGGCAGCATGGCTGCCTCCTACATGTGGGAGCAAGCCATGCTGTGGGAGCGACCCATGCTGTGGGAGCAAGCCATGCTGTGGGAGCGACCCATGCTGTGGGAGCGACCCATGGTCGCGACAAAGCCTGGTCGGCAGCATGGCTGCCTCCTACATGTGGGAGCGAGCCATGCTGTGGGAGCAAGCCATGCTGTGGGAGCGAGCCATGCTGTGGGAGCGACCCATGCTGTGGGAGCAAGCCATGCTGTGGGAGCGA
>CAZRTG010000005.1:0-24476 GCA_964602895.1 uncultured Wenzhouxiangellaceae bacterium | reverse complement strand
TGTGGGAGCAAGCCATGCTGTGGGAGCGAGCCATGCTCGCGACAAAGCCTGGTCGGCAGCGTGGCTGCCTCCTACAGACGACAGGTCAGAAATCAGCCGTTAATTGCACCCACAACTTGCTGGTATCGGGATAGGGTGATGAGGCCGAAGCGTCGAAAAACGCAGCCTTGAACAACACACTGTACTTCTCGGCAAACTTACGACCGATCGAAGCGTCAATTTCGGAACCAAATGACTGGCTGCCCGATTCTGCATCGAAGTCGTGGTAAAGCGCATCCCAGTTCCACGGGCCAATCGCACCCTTCACACCCACAAACAGATCATTCAGACCGGCATCAGGGGTGCTCGAAAACATATCAGCCCAACCATTAAAGGCATGCAGAGTGGCCAGCGGCGTGCGGAATGAAGCGCCCGCCATGGAATCATCACCGCCCAGCGATTCGTAGCCCACGTAAGGCGTTATTTTTCCGATGCCCAACGAGGCATCCATACGGTAGTAATTGGCGCTGAAATCTACCGGGTTGTTGTGTGCGTCCGATTGGTGTGCGTATTCGAACGCAAAACCAAAAACATTTTCGCCAAAGGTGTGCGAGCCGGCAAAACGCCCACCGTAGGTGCGGGTTGAGAAAGCGGCGACATCATCATTATCGATATCGTAGTAATAGCCCGACAGCTTGCCCAGGCCGTCCAATTGATAGCCCAGATTGCCCAACACCGTGGAATTATCGTTTTCACCGGCCGGTACGTCATCACCAAAAATGCGATTGACCTTCCAGACATAGGCCAACTGAAAATCCAGTGCCGCAGCTTTTTGTTGGAAATATGCCGCATCATAGGTTTGCTCATTCTGCCGCCAGCCTACATTACCGACAAAACGTGCATTGTCATAAATGATGCGTTGCCGACCACCTCGAACCAGACTGCCAGCGGCACCATTTTGCCATTGCAAAAATGCCTGGTTCAGGTCCGGGCCTGTTGGGTCAGCAACCACTGGATACTGGGTTTTGTTCGGTGTATTACCGCCGCCCGCATTGTAATCATCCCAGATCACATCGGTGACGTAATCAAACTCGGCAAAAGCCCCAAAACCTTTCCAGTCATCGGTTTTGAAGTTCAGCCTGCCGCGCAGGGTGGATGCTCGTGCGTCTTTGGCAAGGTTATCCTGATCGACCCATTCATAGCGGTAGCGAAGTGCAACGCCCGCTTTACCCTGGGTGAACATTTCGGTAAACGATTCAGCAGCCTGGACTGGTTCCATCGTTGTGGCGAACGCAGCCGCGAAAACTGCTGCCGATAGGGCAAGCAGCTTGCGTTGGGTGTTCATATCAATCCTCCTGGATACCTGCGAGTTCAGCAGGCTTTGAATCAGTGACCCGGGAGGAGAGTTCCTCCCGGGTCAAACACAATCAATAAACGTCGTGAACTGTGTTGTAGATGTTGAACTTGCCTGTCGGGGTGACCATTTCCGGGCCCTTGATAACTGCTTTAAGCTTCCGGGTCTTGTCATCCACGACAACAATGGCAGATTCCTGGTCCTGGCCACTCCAGACGGAGAACCAGACTTCGTCGCCATCCTTGTTGAATTCAGGCTGCACCACACGCTTCGGTCCTTCACCCAGTTCAGCCCACTCGCCTATCGGCAATACTTCATAGCCGGCTGCAAGGTTATTGATATCGAACACCGCGATACTTTGCGACATGCCCGGATCCGGGTTGAGCGTGGTATCAACCCACAGGTTTGTAGACTTGGGATGTGATTTCACAAACAGGGAACCACCACCCTGACCGTCCAGTTCCCGCACTACTTTCCAGGCATTATCAGCGTGCTTTTCAGGATCGGTGCCGAGGAAGGTGATATTGGCACTACCCAGCGCACTGGTGACCCATACCGGCCCAAAATCGGGATCGATGATATTGGCGCCACGACCCGGGTGCGGAATCTTGGTCACTTCGGGCAAGCCAACCAGCTTGCGTGTTTTGGAGTCGACTATGGCAACTTTATCCGAGTTGTTTGCAGCCGTCAGGAAGTAACGTTTGGTAGAATCCCAGCCACCGTCGTGCAGGAACGGGGCCGCATTGATGGTGGTAATACTCAGGCTGTCTATGTCTTCGTAGTTAACCAGCAGGATCTTGCCGGTTTCCTTGACGTTAACGATAAACTCCGGATGCGCGTGGGAGGCCACAATGGCCGCTACACGGGGTTCCGGGTGGTATTCCTGTGTATCCACCGTCATGCCACGGGTTGAAACAATATTCAGCGGTTTCAGCGTATCACCATCCATGATGGTGAATTGCGGTGGCCAGTAAGCTCCTGCAATGGCGTATTTATCCTCGTAACCTTTGTACTTGGAGGTTTCAACCGAGCGGGCTTCAAGGCCAACCTTGATTTCTGCAACCAGGTCAGGCGGGTTCATCCACAGGTCAATCATATCGATCTTGGCATCACGACCAATGGTAAACACGTAACGGCTTGAGGCTGAAGGCCGGGAGATATGCACCGCATAACCGGTCTTGATGATGTTGACGATTTCTTTGGTATCGCCGTCGATGATGGCCACCTGGCCTGCATCGCGCAGTGTAACCGCAAAGAAATTCGCAATATTGCGATCATGCTGTGGCTTGGTTGGCCGATCTTCCGGCTTTACCATTACTTTCCAACTGGCCATCATCTCTTCCATACCCCACTCCGGAGGAGTCGGTGGTTCGTGCTGCAGGAAACGGGCCATGATATCGACCTGCTCGTCGGTCAGATCACCCGAAGTACCCCAGTTGGGCATACCGGCTGGCGAGCCATAGGTAATCAGGGCTTTCAGATAATCACTGCCTTTCTGACGTGTGATATCGGTGGTCAGCGGTTTGCCTGTGGCGCCTTTGCGCAATACACCGTGACAACCGGCACAACGCTGGAAGTAGATTTCCGTGGCCGTGTCAAACTCAGCCATGGTCATTTGTGGCCCTTCGGAGTCGATGAACCCTCTGGCCATCTCACCGGTCATCGCGGTAGGCGATCCGGAATAAGCGATCTGTTCACTGTCTGCCACCGGGTGGTCGGAAGGCCCCGTTATGGCTACACCACCACGCGCAGCCGCCACTTCTGCGGCCTGCACTTCACCACCCGGGTTATCCCAGGAGTTCATGACAAAAGTGGCTATATCTGCCACCTCGCTGTCACTCAGGTAAGTAAGTGCCGGCATGACCGAATTGTATTCAACGCCATTAACGGTAATGGGCCCTGACAATCCATAGAGAACGTTGTGTATGAGTTGTGCCGGCCCTTCAGCCAGATTATCCGATGCGGCCAATGGGGGAAAAGCACCCTTCAGGCCCTGACCTTCACCCTGATGGCACGCAGAACAATGAGTGGCATACAGCTTCTTGCCACTGGCTATACGATCTTCCAGCGAAACACTGGACGCCTCAGCCGCATGCACGGCCAGCGCTGGATCAACCTGGTTGGTAGCTGGCTTGTCGCTAGCGGGCTGGCTGGCTGCCTGATCAGTACTCTTGCCGCAGGCAGAAACCGAAACCAGGATGGCCGTGGCCAGGATGAAGGAATTGCGAATTTTCATTTTTTGGGCTCCGTGGATATGATTGCCGGATATAGATGCTTAAAGTCTACCTTAATTATAAAATTTGTAATGATGCAATCGCTTGACGCATGTCATGCAAATCCTGCATTAAGGCAAAATAACCCGTTAAAACGCGTAGCTGACGCTCAAGGAATAAGTTCTTCCTGGCTGGGAAAGTATGGGGATCATGGGGTCATCGGCCTCCAAATTCGCCACATCCAACCAGCGCCAATAACGTTCATCTGTAAGATTGAAAACTCCCGCACGAATCTGCAAATCAGCAAGCGGACGCCAGCCTGCTGTTAAATCCAGACTGAACCAGCTGTCCGTGGCAAATCGTCCCGCCAGGCTTTGGTCTATGTCATCGGCTTTTTTCGCAGCAGTCAGGGTGCCAATCAGTTCCATATTCCAGCGTTCATCAGCAGAATACCGTGCGGTACCGAACACAAGCTGTGGAGGAGCAATGGAATTCAAAGGCTCATCGTTTTGCCGGTTGTCGCCCTCAGACCAATATGCTGCCGCTTTGAGATACCAGCCCTGGAGGTTTTCACTCCAGCCCGACAGGTCCTGTTCATAGCGGATATCCAGACCAAAAATACGTGCCTGATCGATATTGCGCGACTGGAATATCAGGTCACCGGACTCCGGATCAATGCCAATCAAGGCTCGTGATTCAATGAAATCATCATAATCGGTGTAAAAAAGTGCCATGCTCAGCTGCGTGTTTGCGGTGATCCAGCGACTGCCCAGTTCTATGCCATTGGACGTTTCGGCCTTGAGGTCCGGGTTTGGAATGGCGCGATATCCGAACAGGGGAATGTACAGACCAATATTCACATCCTCAAAGGGCGGCGCCCGAAACCCGACAGAATACTGCCCATACACACTCCAAAACGGGCTCATGCGATAAAGTGCGGCCAGGCGGGGGGTGAATTGGCTGTCGCTGACCTCGGTTACAATAAAATCAGGGTAGTCTTCCAGCCACATTTCATCTACCTGGGGCTTCAGCTCATAGTGGTCCCAACGCAAGGCAGGCACCAGTTCCCAACGGCTGTCAGCAAAGCTGATCTCATCCTGGATATAAAACCCCAGTTCGCGGCTGCGTGAGTTCGGGAAATCACGCACCGGCATTTCTTCGCCTAAAATGACGGTGCTGCTTTGGCCGGTAAGAAGGTTGGTTTGTAACCCATCACGAAACTCTGTACTTTTGGTTTGCAACCACTCCATCCCCATGCTCAGACCGTGCGTGGCACCCGCGCTGACCATGCTGCGAAACAAATTGAGACTCATACCATCGTGCTGCTGCTCATAAAAGAAGCGTCGGTTTATCGCCAGCGGCGGGTTGGCTTTGCCACGGGTTTCGAAAGTATATTGATCCGTTTTATATTCCGTATGAAACAGCCGTACCACGCCCTGTTCCCAACCGCCAAATTCAAACTCATAGTCGGCTGAAATCAGCTGACTGTCGTCGTGGTCGGAGCCCAACAACTCGGTGGTGGTGCGAAAACGCCGGCCATAGCCGAGCAATGAATTGATGGTGGTATCGACATCGCGTTGTTGGGTGCGGGCGGTAAGGCGCAGGCGGTTGGCTGCTGCTGTATCAAAGGTGTAGCGCAACATGAAGTCCTGGCTGTCCCAGGATTGTGGGTCATCGGGGATGTCAGCCGGCGCCTGGTTGTCCTGCTCATGCCCTTTTCTCACGGTGGCTGCGGCAAGTAATCCATGTTTGCCTTCGCCCCAGGCAGCAATACCCGAGCCGACCCAGCTGTCATTCATACTTTGATAACCGCTGCGCAGACGACCGGCAACCTGACCTTGTGTGGTCGTCAGCAGATCCTCCGGATCCCAACTGGTGACACTGATAATGCCACCCAGTGCATTGGAGCCATAAAGCACCGATGCCGGCCCATGCAACACTTCCACCCGCTTGATACGATCCGTTTCCAGCATGGCACGTCCACCATCGGAGTAAGCCCCCAGCACAATGCGATCCCGTGCCGGAATGCCATCCTGCTCGATCGCAACCCGGTTACCACCGATACCGCGAATGTTGATGGAGGTGGCACCAAACCGGGTACCTCCTGATGGTGCTTCCAGACCGGGCTCATAACGCAACAGGCCATTGATGTCTTCAACCAGATTTTGACTGATCTGTTCGGCGCCGATCACCGTCACTTGAGCTGCGATGGTGGACAACGCTTGTGGCCGTTTGCTGGCCACGACCACGATGGGGTCAAGAACAACAGGGGCATCGACCTCAGCTGCAAGCTGATCCGCATACAGGGCTGGAGATGAGAGCAAAAACGCTCCCAAGTACAGCGTTAATCTTTTTGGCAAGTGATTGAATAGCATGATTTTGGCGAGCTTACTCTGAATTGTCTGTGCTGGCGAAGAATAGATGCGTTCTGGTGCATGATTTATGATGTGGGTCAATCCCGCAAACAAAGCGACATATTGGACTGAATACCAAGTCGGGTTGATCTGGATCAGATTCCGACCCATTGGAAGTGGCTATTTTGAAACCTTGACTCCTGTGTAGTTGCCAATGGACTGAATCTGACCCATGAAACTGACACGATTTACTGACTATTCATTACGGGTGCTCATCTATCTAGGCCTGCAAAATAGCGGCAGGGTGACGATCCGGGAAATTTCTGACTCTTACGAAATATCACGAAATCACCTGATGAAAGTGGTAAGCAACCTCAGCCGACTCGGCTATGTCGCAGCACAGCGTGGCCCTGGAGGCGGTATCAGCCTGGCTCGCCCGGCAAAAGAAATCAATCTGGCTGATGTGATAGCTGACATGGAAGAAGACCTGAATATGGTTGAATGTTTCTGCCCCAACGGACGTTGCGCAATTACCGCCGTGTGTCGTTTGCGAGGCATATTACAAAAAGCGTTGCAAGCTTACATGGAAAGCCTGCAGAGTCATACCCTGGAAGATCTTTTGCACCCCGCTGCAGAACTGGAAGCTATACTGGGCGTCAAACACCAGTCTGTTTAGTGGAGTCGAACCTTGGATTACCTGGCCCTCAAGTCCAGCCATCAGTTACTTGCGATCATCAGTGTCTCCGGTTTCATCCTGCGTTGGGTGGGCCGCATGCGACAGGCTTTATGGACGCAAACACGAATCGCACGAACCCTGCCCCATGTGATCGATACCCTGTTTCTGGCCAGCGGGCTGGTACTGGCCTGGCAATTATCACTTTTAAGCACCTTGCCAGGCTGGTTGATAGCCAAGCTGGCCGGTATGGTGATTTACATCCTTTTGGGCGCAATCTCTATGCGCAGCACACCACGCCCCATGCGTTCCCTGATTTTCTTTACTTCAGCCATCGCCTGCTTTTTATGGGTGGTGACCACCGCGATTTACAAGTCTCCGCTTGGCTTTTTGATGATTTTGCCAGGATTATAAAAAGGCAGTGCAGTATTGACGTTCTGCCTGGCGTATCCCGAAAACCTGCGAAGCTTTTACGCAGAAACTTTTACTCAGAATCTTTTACTCAGGTGTTGCCGCTGGCGTTTCAGCCTCCAACATGGGAATGGTGAAGTTCTCACCGCCCTGACTGCTGGCGTAAACATTCAGTTCCTGACCCGGTGCAGTTTGTGAAATCAACACTTCCTGTCCACCTATTTCAGCTGTAAAGCCACGTGGCGGGTAGGCGCGTTCAGCAGCACTCCAACTGCCATCGGGTTGGCGATAACGAACCACGGTGGAGTTTGCACCATGCCGAACGACTTTTGATTGAACCACGGCATACCATTCACTACCGCGCTGAACCACTTCAAGGCAATGATCGGCAATGGTGGGCGTTGTTTCGAGCAAAGCCTGACTCCACACAATATCAGCACAGCCGGGGACAGGAGCCTGGGCAGAGGCGTTTGTTGAAAATCCTGTAGCAGCCATCACAGCCAGCAGGGATACACGTATTGATCTCTTCATATCTTCCTCATTCATTTCATTGCACCAGTGCTTCGGCCGTTGCCTGTGCGGCAGGATGCGGCCTACGCCTCGATTTCCAGTTTATCAGCCCTGGACGGCATTCCTGACTCTTTATCTGACTTCCGAATGACTCCCGGATTGTCATTTTGATGGGCTTTGACAAAATCCACCAACTCAATCAATGCCTTACGCGCCTCGGGCAAGAAGTCAAACAGGGTAAAATCATGCGGCATACCGGGCCAGATACTGATCTTTGTAGTCACGCCCTGCCGGCGCGCCTTGGCTTCCGCCAGCACACTGTTATCCAGCAGCACCTCGGCACCACTGACCTGAAACAGCAAAGGGGGAAAACCACTGAAGTCACCCCAAAAAGGACTGGCCTGAGGGTTGGTCGGGTTGGTCTCACCCAGGTACCAATGACGAAACAGCATGACGGTGGACAGGCGAAACATACTGTCGGACGCCTCATTGTCGATTATCGACCGGCCCATACTGGCCAAATCGGTTGCCGGTGAAATCAGCAGTGCACAACGAGGCATGGCCCTTCCCGCATCACGTAACAAACCCAACAGTCCAAGACTGAGCGCTCCGCCGGCCGAGTCACCCGACAACACCACATCAGCCGGCTTTACTCCGGTTTCAAGCAGCGCATCCCAGGCGGTCAAACAATCATCCAGACCCGCCGGAAAAGGATGTTCCGGAGCCAGCCGATAGGATGGTATCCATGCATCCATGCCCAACCCCAGCGCCAAGCGGGCAGCCAGTGTGGTGTGGGCGTTTGGCGTTTCCAGGCACCATGCACCGCCATGCAGCAGAAAAATGGTGCCTTTCATTTCACCGCTACGGGGTTTGACATAACGCGCGGGAATGGCACCCAGGTTGCTTTCTTGCCATTCCACTCCCTCGGGTATGCGCTGAAAACGCTGATCCGTGCGCGTTACGAATCGCCTGAAATCGTGCACGTCTTTGCGGCCGGGTGGCTTGCGCACCTTGATTCGCAAAAACCAATTGAATAAACGGGCTTGCCAGCTGATTTTCATTTTCTGCTTTTGCTTCATTTCAGAACCCTGAGGATAACTCCTGACGATGCCGGTATCATCATAGCTGACTGCACTTCCAGGCAAGTCAATGTATCAATCGCTGAGTACATGTTGCGCACCACCGATGACCCAATACAAGCCTGAGCTTTCGCTTTACTCACGTTTCAGACCAAACGGCCAATTCGTTTCCATTCGGATCTGCAAAATGGAAGCGCCGACCTCCCGGGAAGGAAAATATTTCCTTCACCATCACACCGCCGTTTTTCACAACAATCTCTCGGATCTGCTCCAGATCGTCAGCATAAAGTATCACCAGTGCTGCGCCGTTACGGGTGGTTGATGATGCATCAGACCGATAAAACCCGCCATTCATTTGCCCGTCATTGAAGGCACGGTATTCCGGTCCATAATCCACGAACTGCCAGCCAAACGCTTTATTGTAAAAGCTTTCAACGGCATCCAGATCATGTGCTGGCAATTCGATGTAATTGATTCTGGTGTTGATGGTCATTGTTTTCTCCTGATGGGATTGGCAAGAGCACCCGTATCGCAGGAATAGCTGATTTAAGACAGCGTCTGAATACCCAGGATTGACTACACTTTGAAATCAGACGGGTTACCAACAATTTATTACAGAGGATACCAAGATGAAAAGACAGATGTCGCTTGAACATGCCGTTGAGGCTTTTGCAGGCTTCATGGTGCTGCTTTCAGTTCTGTTGACCTATTTTGTGCACCCGGGGTTTGTCTGGCTGACGGTTTTTATTGGTGCCAATCTGTTTCAGCAAGCATTCACCGGCGTGTGTCCTGCCGCCTGGGTCTTGCACAAGCTGTTTGGATTTGAGGCGGCTTGCAAAACCCGCTAAGCCGTTTTAAACAGGAATATTCCAGGCTGTTGGTGGCCAAGGGCTATTCGCCCTTGTACACCACGCCGCCCTTCATGACGAAATCAACATTCTCCAGCACACTGATGTCCTGCAACGGATCTGTTTTGACTGCGATCAGGTCGGCGTAAAAGCCCGGCTGTATCTGCCCCACCCGGTCTTGCCAGCCCAGCAGATCGGCAGAATGAATGGTTGCAGACTGAAGCGCTTGCAAGGGCGTCATGCCAAATTCCACCATGCGGGAAAACTGCTTGCCATTGTCGCCGTGCGGATAGACTCCGGAATCGGTGGCATAAACCATTTTCACCCCCGCTTTTACGGCTTTGCTGAAACTTTCACGTTGGGCAATGCCTACGGCCCGGTCTTTGGCGATATTTTCTTCCGGCACACCATTGGCCTCGCCTTCAGCCAATGTGTATTCGGTGTTGTAGATATCCATGGCCAGGTAGGTACCGTTCTTTTTGGCCAGGGCAATGGCCTCATCGTCCAGATAGCTGGCGTGTTCGACTGAATCCACACCCGCGTTGATGGCTTTCTTGATGCCATCGGTGCCATGGGCATGGGCTGCAACCTTGCGTCCATGGGTATGGGCTTCTTCCACCAGGTTCTGCATTTCTTCAAAAGTATACTGGGTTTGTCCGGGTATGGTGCCTTTCGAGAAAACCCCGCCTGTGGCGCAGAACTTGATGACATCGGCACCGTATTTCACATTGGTACGCACCTGGGTACGCACTTCCCAGGGCCCATTGGCAATACCGTCGCCCCGCTCTTCAAACTCATGATTCAACGAATTGTTGTCACAATGGCCACCGGTTATGCCCAAGGCCGGGCCGGATACCGCCATACGGGGGCCAGGAATTTCACCGGCATCGATCGAGTTGCGCAGGGCGATATCCTGGAAATCAGCGGCGCCTACATTCCGAATGGTGGTAAACCCGGCCTGCAGGGTTTTGTTTGCATTCACCACGCCACCGATCACGGCCCGATGTGGCGATTGAAAGTAGCCGGCAAAGAAATAATTATCCAGATGGCCCACTACATGAGTGTGCATGTCCGTCAAACCCGGTAGCACATAGGAATCGGACAAATCGATCACCTCAGCATCCGCTGGAATGGCAGTATTGCCATCGCCTACCGCCACAATGCGCTCGCCGGTAATCGTGACAACCGCATCGGGGGTCATTTTGCCGGTGACCGGATTGAGCAAATGGCCTGCCTTGACATAGACCGTCGCTTCGGCCGCGTTGGCTTGAGACGCATCCACGTTGTTGAAAGACATGCAGAAGATGGCGGCAAACGCCACAACGATAAGCAACTTGTTCATTGGAATACCTGTATGTGAGGTTATCTGAAGTGTAATGTCCGCGTCATGGTGTGACAACCAACGGCATAAGGGGCCAGAGAAAATACTCTGGCCCCGTTGATAATGCCCGGGTGATTCCCGGATGGATTTTACTACTCGCTGGAGGAGTTGTTGGTTTGGGCTGCCTGCAGCTTCTGGATATCGGCCGGCGACAATTGCGGACGGTCAATCTTGATCGTCAGCTTGTCGAGCTTGGCGGTTAAAGGAAACGGCGGCAGGTAGTCCGCATCGTTAACGCCCGTCAAAGTATCAGAGCCAATATCAAAAGCTTCATCCCATTGCAGTATCATGGGTAGGGTATTCTTCATCACCTGGGTTTGCACCACCTTGCCGTCTACCTTCAGTGTACCGGTGCCCGAGCGACCGAGACCACTCATGTCGTTGAACGCCAGGGTTCCCGCACCCAGCCCGTCATATTTGAAGTCGAATTCAAGCGTGTGTTTGCCAGCTGAAAGTGCATCGGGACCGGCCCACTTGATGCGTTCCAGATCAATCATATTCCACAAAAATACCGGCTTGCTGTCGAGCAAATAGAAACCGTAGCCGGCGAATCGGCCACCCGATGTCAGTATCATGCCTTCCGCGCCGCCTGCGGGTACGTCGATATCCGCCGTAATAGTGTAGGAACTGTTCAGTATTGACGGAGAATCTCCTTGTGGCAGGCCCGTCATGGGCACGGTGTAAACGAATTCACTACGACCGGCGGTAATGTTCGGGCGCGGCTGAGCCAGCTTGGCAGCTACCGATGCATCCAGGGGGAAGACCTGATACTTGTTGGCCTCCTCGATGAACATTTTTTTCATTTCTTTAACTTTATCCGGATGCGCATCCGCGATGTTCTTTGACTGGCTGAAATCCGTGTTCAGGTCATAAAGCTCCAACACCTGATTATTGAGTGGATCAGGATTCGCCTTGCCAAACGCTTCCCAGGGCGCACGATTGACCTTGGTGCTCAACAACCAGCCTTCGTGATACAGAGCCCACTGCCCCATCATTTCAAAATACTGAGTGGTATGTTTTGATGGTGCTTTGGCGTTTGCTTTATCAAACGTGTAGGCAAAACTGGTGCCTTCGATCGGCGCCTGTTTGATGCCATCCACTTCCTCGGGCGCAGCAATACCACTGACCTCAAGCAGGGTGGGCACCACGTCGATCACGTGCATGAACTGCTCGCGCAACCCGCCTTTATCGGTAATTTTTGCAGGCCAGGAGATGGCCATGTTCTGGCGGATACCGCCCAGCTTGGAGGCATTTTGCTTGAACCAGGAAAACGGTGTATCAAAAGCCCAGGACCAGCCAGCCGACATGTGATTATAGGTTTCCTCAGTGCCCCACACGTCATACCACTTCATCTGGGTTTCGATAGGCATCTGGTTGATGCCATTGAAGAAAGCGACTTCATTCGGTGTACCCAGCGGGCCACCCTCGGCGCTGGTACCGTTATCGCCATTGATATAAATGACCAGGGTATTGTCCAGCTTGCCCATGTCTTCAACGGCCTGGATAACGCGGCCGATTTCGTAGTCACTATAAGTTACGTAAGCTGCAAAAATTTCAGCCTGCCGGATAAATAGCTTTTTCGCATCAGCAGAAAGCTCATCCCACGGTGTCAACAGGTCTTTGGGCCATGGCTCCATTTGGGTATCAGCGGGAATGACACCGAGTTTCTTCTGGTTTTCAAAAATACGCTCACGGACCTTCTCGTAACCATCGTCGAACAAATGCATGGCCTGAATTTTCTCAACCCACTCTTTGGTGGGGTGATGTGGAGCATGGTTTGCTCCCGGGGCATACTTGACAAAGAATTTCTTACTGGGGTCGATCTGGTTTATACGGTTCAGGTAATCGATTGCGTCATCAGCCATACCGGTAATAAGGTTCCAATCCTTGTCACCTTCAAACGGATAGATTTGCGTTGTATTGCGGAACAGGTTGGGTTGCCACTGGTTGGCGTCACCGCCCACAAAGCCATAGAAATACTCAAAACCCATGCCGATAGGCCATTGATCGAAAGGTCCGATTTGGCTGGCAGCAAAGGCCGGTGTGTTGTGATCCTTGCCAAACCATGAGGTGGCGTAGCCATTTTCCAGCAATATCCGGCCTATGGTGGCCTTGTCGTCTTCGATAATGCTGTTGTACCCGGGAAAGCCGGTAGCCTGCTCGGAAATCACGCCAAAACCGGCCGAGTGGTGATTGCGCCCGGTGATCAGTGCCGCACGGGTCGGTGAACACAGCGCCGTTGAGTGAATATTGTTATAGCGCAAGCCATCATTGGCAATACGATCCATGGAAGGCATCGGGATCACACCACCAAAGGTACTGGGTACACCGAAACCCGAATCGTCGGTAATGATGAGCAGAATATTCGGTGCTTCTGCCGGCGGTACAATGCGTGGTGCCCACCAGGCTTTGGACTGCAGTGCTTCGTTTTTGATCTCACCGCCAAACGCCGGGTCGGGTGCCGGCAATTGTTTGCCACTGATGGTGGTTGTGGCACCAGGCGCGCCCTCTGGTCCGGTGGTTTCGATTGCCCCAACGGCAACCACACTGAACAGCATGGCTGTTAGTGTAACCAGGCAGGCCCTCAATACTTTATTTGATCTCAATATCATGCTGGTCTCTCCTTTTCTTATCCAGTTAAAAGCATTCGCAGCAGTCAGGCTGGAGGCCAAACCGACACAGGAAGGCAATCAACACACATTTTGGGGCGAACATTTGAAACGGCATTCTTTCCAATTAGCATACGCCTCTTTTGTGAAAAGTCAGGCTGCTTTTATGACTCAGATCAACTTTTTTTCAGGTTGAGTAAAATTGCCAGAGCCTAAGAACTGGTGCAAAATGCTCGCGGCAATATGGGTTCATGCAGTCGATTCATGCTCCGATAGCCACCGCAGAGGATGGCGCCGCTGCACCGATATGCGGCTGCCCGAATGAACCAAAGCTGATTTTTGATGCTGGCTTTGAAACTACGCTGCAATTTTACCTGACCCAGAAAGCGGGTCCAAAAACCGGACCCTGATCATGTCTAACCGTCACGCCGTCAAACTCGACGCCAAATTCAGGCATGCGCTTGACCTGCACGAACAGGGCAAACAACAGCAAGCCGGCAAACTCTATCGTTCCATTTTGAAAGCCCGGCCCGGGCACCCTGGCGCCCTGCTCTATCTGGGTGTGATCCACCATCAACAGGGTGATGGTGGGGCGGCCATCCGGCTGATGCGCCAGGCGATCCATCAGCAGCCGGATTATATTGATGCCATCATGAACCTGGGCAATGTGTTTCAGGAACAACGGCGCTTCAGCGAGGCAGAAGACTGCTACCGCAAGGTGATTGCACACCAACCTGAAAACGTATCAGCCCTTGGCAATCTCGGCGTCTGTCTGCGTCGACAGGAGCGGTTTGATGAAGCCATCAGCGTGGGTCGCAAAGCGGTGGAACTGGACCCGGAACATCTGGTTGGCTGGTACAACCTGGGCAATGCTTTCAGGGTGGCTCAGAAATTCAATCAGGCTGTGGTTTGCTACCAACACGCTATCGAGCTCAAACCCGACTTCTCACTGGCTCACGACGGCCTGTGCCAATCGACCTTTCAACTGGAACACCGATCGCAGCAAGACGAACGGTCATTCAGCAGATCAATCAATGCCTACGAGCAATGGCTGGCATGTGAGCCCGATAACATCATGGCCCGATTCATGTTGCAATCAATACGTGGCGACGAGAAGCTCAAGCGTGCACCGGATACCGTTGTGCGTGACATGTTCGACCAGTTTGCCGAAAGTTTTGAACAACATCTCGGCAGTCTGGACTATACGCTGCCGCAGCAACTGAGCCACATGCTGCAGGAGCTGCTTGGGCCGCCGACCGCCTCATTAAGAACTCTGGACGGCGGCTGTGGCACCGGACTGTGTGCACCCGCACTCAGGCCCTGGGCCAGCACGTTGACCGGTGTTGATATTTCCAGCGCCATGCTGGAAAAGGCCCGTAGCAAAGAATGCTACGATGACTTGCTTGAATCAGAACTGACCCGCTTCCTGCAACAACACCGGTCTGTATTCGATCTGGTGGTATATGCCGACACCCTGATCTATTCCGGTGCTCTCGAAGAAGTACTGCGTGCTTCAGCCCATGCGCTGGGCAATAACGGTACATTGTTGTTCACACTGGAAGCATCACCTGCGCAAAAGAACAGCAAGGATTACAGCCTGCATCCTGCCGGCCGTTACAGTCACAGCGCTGAGTATGTTGAAAACGTATTGAAGGCATGCGGCTTCTCACAGATCCGTATCCGTAACGAATCCATTCGCATTGAGGTGGGCAAAGCCGTGCCTGGCCTGGTGGTTTCGGCCGTTATAATGAGGAGACAGTCAGGGAAACTCTGAATAATTCAGAGCTCACTCATCTTGACCCCGAAGCTTTCTGAACTGCTGCCAGATCTTCTTTCAAGGCCAGCGCCATTCGGGAACGTTCCAGAGCCAGTTTTGAGTGGTATTTTGCAGCGTCCTGCATTTTTTCGTCACCTATCGATGCCAGGGAATGCAGCGCCTTTTGTAGCCACACAGCAACCTCAACCATACCGGCTCCATCACGTGCAATAGCAGTGAAGGCATCGTCGAACATATCGCGAACAGAAATTTCGGGCACACCAACCAGGTCGAACTCTGGCTCGTCGTCGACTTTTTCCGGCGGCTCACTCCATTGTGTAAACAAGCGTATCAGCGTTCCAACGATATCAATCGCCGTTCCCGGATCATTTACAGCAGGCGACAGGGCGCGCCCGGCAATTTCCGAGAGTACCACCAATCCAAACCTGGGGTCGTCATCAAACAGGCGGTCACCATCGATCTGGAATGACGCAATCAGCGGCCCCAACTCAATCTCTTGCGGGACTTCACCGTCATATACAATGTGGGCGAGTGCGCGATCGGGCGTAATAAATGTGCCAGGCAACGCCGCAACCACCACCCGCGCTTCTGATGTTTTCGCCCATGACTGCAGCGCCGCGACATCGATGTGCTGCACATAGCCCACTCGGGCTGCAAACACCGGCTGTCCTTTTTCCGGCGAACCCACCGGCGCGCCGCCCAGAGTGGGCGCGTTTTGCCTTCGCCTCAACGCATCAGCAGTAGCCTTTTCCACTTTGTCGATGGTTGAACCCATACGCCCCAGCCGGGCGATGCGGTCAACCCATTTCAAAAACGTAAAAATGACGGCCGCGAACACCAGCACGGTGAGTGAGAAAAGTATGAACAGGCCTGCGGGTTTGAAGTAGCCATTCAGAACGGCCGTTAATGCCACGATGCTGAATATGAAGGCGCCAACAAAAGTCGAAAGTGCGTTCTGGGATTCGTTATCAGCAACCACCAGCATGAATGAGCGTGGGGTAGCCGTTATGCTGGCCGAGGCGAATGCAGACACCATCGCGCCTACCGAGAAGGTAGCAATCACCAGCATGCTGGAAGCCATGATGGATAAAAGTGTTGTAATGGTGTCCGAGTCTATTTGCGGTACGAACCCGGCAAAAGGTGCTCCGTCTGCAAGCTTGGCAAGGAAAACCGAAACAATGGATAACAAACAGACTGCCAGTGGCTTCACCCAAAGACGTTCACGCAAGCGATTGAGAACAATCCTGAAGCGCTCTTTGGAAATAAAAAATGCCACTATTTACCTTTGAACCTTACGCCGGGGTGTAACACCACATCATACCAACCCTCTTTCAGAGCAGTCTTCACCCGGTACCAAGAGCACAAAGTGGAAAGCGATCTGGATGTTCAATCATTTCTGAGCTCAGATCAACGTCAATATCCGGCCAGTAGTAATGTCCGGGAGAAGGTTCTTCTACGCGCAGGATGGCTTTGATGGGATGGTCTTTGAACCAGGGAAAATCTTCATAGGACATGAACAGTTCTTTATCGTGTGCCAATAGCCAAACACCCTGTGATGAGACATGTGTTACCTCAACGGGCGAAGTATCTTTTCCATGCGGTAATGAGCTCATTCTGGTGAACCTCAACAAGTGATTTAATCGCCAGCAATTGGCCTGAAGAATAATTATAGCTCTTGGCCAGGGAAATCGACGGTTCCAGCCAATATTTGGCTTCACCCTCCCCCGAGACTACATGAACATGCATCCTTGACTCTTCCCTGGAAAAGAAAAAGAGGCGGTATCCGCCAATTCTTAATATGGTTGGGCTCATGCTGACAGACATCCAACGATTTGGTCATCAAGGTGTGTCTGCTACCTACATAAAAGGATCAGACGTTGCAGTGACCTGAATACCTGTAGATTGAGCGTTACAGCTGAAATGCGGTATCGGAATTTACTGCGGTCAGTGTAGGAAATCAGCTTTGAGATGCAGGGTCTGGACGGATCCTGAGTTTCTTCGACGGTACGATTGACGCTCAAGGCTACCAGTCGAATCAATTATTCGCCTTTGGCTACGCCCGGCCCGCCATCCTGTGCCAAACTGCCTGCCA
This sequence comes from uncultured Wenzhouxiangellaceae bacterium, assembly GCA_964602895.1. Taxonomy (GTDB): domain Bacteria; phylum Pseudomonadota; class Gammaproteobacteria; order Xanthomonadales; family SZUA-36; genus JAWXBM01. The sequence goes on along the minus strand of CAZRTG010000005.1, from coordinate 7,196 downwards.
TGAACTCAATGCGCAGGTGAAACTCTGGAAAAGCTCATGCAGGATTCAGCCACTTGATTTCAGCCGCTTGATTTCAGCCGCTTGATTTCAGTTGGCATTGAATTCACCATGAAAGCCGCATGAGCACTTCAACTCACATGGCGGTCAGCCGCAAAAGCCCGTACCGGCACGTATTTCTTGGTCTGCTACTGCTGCTCTGTTGGCAGAGCTCAGCATGGGCGCAATCCATTCCCGGTATCACGGAACCTGCGACAGAGCCAAAGTCTCAGCCAGCGGCAGAGATTATCGAAACCGATGAAGACGAGCGTCCAAGTGATGACCAGATCAGAAAACGACTGACCGATATTTATACCAATCTGCCGGGTATGGATGACGTTCAGGTTGATGTCAGCCAGGGCGTTATTTTTCTGACCGGCACGGTGGATGACACCGAGTCGCTGGACAACGCGGAAAAGCTCGCCAACCGAATCGCCGGCACCGTCACTGTGATCAACCAGATTGGTCGTGATCGGACTCTGCGTACCCGGATGCAAGCTGCCTTGAACAGTATTGAGTCTCAACTCAAAGATCTGGCGGGTAATGCACCTTTACTGCTGTTGGCCTTGCTGATTATTGCCATCTCCCTGTTCCTGGCACGGCTCATTGGTAGAGCTGACAAGCTATTCGATCGTATGGCTGCCAACTGGTTTGTGCGGGACATGCTGCGACAGGGTCTGCAGTTCGCAGTGCTGCTGTCCGGTGTGGTGATTGCGCTGAAGCTGTTGGACGCTCCCGCTTTGCTTGGCTCTTTGTTGGGTGCTGTAGGTATTGTCGGGCTTGCAGTTGGCTTCGCTACTCGCGATACCGTTGAAAACTACATCGCCAGCATGTTGCTGAGCATGCGCCAGCCATTCCAACGTGAAGACTACATCAACATCGAGGGTATTGAAGGCAAGGTACTCAGGCTGACTCCGCGTGCCACCATACTCATGAGCCTGGAAGGCAATCATCTGCGCATTCCTAACGCCAAGGTGTACAAGGCTACCATCATCAATTACACACGAAATCCCTTGCGTCGCTTTGAATTCCTGGTGGGCGTGGACTCGGAAATTGACCTGTCGCTACCGCGCGCTTTGGCTGTCAAGACGGTCAGTGAATTGCCGGGGGTTTTAAACACACCGCCGGTCTTATGCCTGGTGCAAGAACTGGGCGATTCCAACATTATTCTGAAAGTTCTGGCCTGGATCGATCAGCGGGAAAGCGACTTTCAGAAAACCCGTAGCGAAGCGCAGCAACGGGTGAAAGAGGCATTCGATGATGCGGGCATTATCATGCCAGAGCCCATTTACAACGTGAACCTGCGCAGAAAGCGGCAGATACCTGAATCCAAGACTCTGCCCGTAGTTTCGGAAACGGTTCAGCCCGCTGCAGTTGCTGAAATCGAAATTGAAGTTGAAGCAGCGGCTGACACCACGCCCGACAAGTCAGTTGAAGAACAGATGCGGGACGAAAGACGCAGCGGTTCTGATGAAGACCTGCTCAGTAAAACGGCGCCCGTTGAGTAAACCATGATGAGTAGCAATCTGCATGTCTGATCTGTTTGACCATGAGCACGGCCGCGAACAAAACACCAAGCCTTCCGTCAACCAGCCACTGCCGGACCGCCTGCGTCCACGCACCATTGACGAGATCGTGGGTCAGGATGGCCTGCTGGGCCCCGGTGCACCCATCCGTAAAATGGTCGACAGCGGACGGCTGACCTCGATGATACTTTGGGGGCCGCCCGGTTGTGGTAAAACCACGCTGGCACGCATCCTTTCAACCCACACAGATCTGCATTTCGAGCAATTGTCAGCCATATTTTCCGGTGTAAAAGACTTGCGCAATCTGTTTGAGGCTGCCCGGATTCGCAAGCGCAATGGACAAGGCACTCTGCTGTTTGTAGACGAAATCCATCGCTTCAATAAATCACAGCAAGATGCTTTTTTGCCCGTACTTGAAGACGGCACCATTGTTTTTATCGGCGCGACCACCGAAAACCCCTCTTTTGAACTCAATGCCGCCCTGTTATCCAGAACCCAGGTATTTGTGCTCAACCGCCTGGACCATGCTGCGCTGGAACAGCTAATCGAAAAAGCCGAACAGGATGCTGGAAAAAGCCTGCCGGTTGACGCACAGGCCCGCACCATGCTGCTGGCCATGGCCGATGGCGACGGACGTTATCTGCTGACCATGGCGGAACAACTGCTGACGCAGCACATTGCGCCAGATGAACAACTCGATTCAAATGCGGTGATGAAGCTGATCCAGCGTCGCGCACCCTTGTATGACAAAGGCGATGATGCACACTTCAACCTGATTTCCGCACTGCATAAATCGGTGCGCGGCTCGGATGCTGACGCAGCCCTGTACTGGCTTGCGCGCATGCTGGCAGGTGGCGAGCAGCCTGAATACATCGCACGGCGTTTGACCCGCATTGCGGTAGAGGATATCGGCCTGGCCGATCCACAGGCTTTGCCCATCTGCATTTCGGCCTGGCAGGCATTTGAGCGCCTGGGCAGTCCGGAAGGGGAATTGGCGCTAGCCCAGGCTTTGGTTTATCTGGCCACGGCACCGAAATCGAATGCCGCTTATTCAGCCTTTGCTGCCGCCCAAAAGGCCGCTGCAGAAACCGGCTCTTTGACGCCACCCAAACACATTTTGAACGCCCCTACCGCGCTGATGAAACTGCAAGGCTACGGCACGGGCTACCAATACGACCACGACACAGCCGATGGATTTTCCGGCCAGGACTATTTTCCTGAAGGGATGTCCCGACAGCAATTTTACGACCCGCCCGAACGTGGCTTTGAACGCGAGATCAAAAAGCGCCTTGAGTACTGGTCCAAGCTGCGCGCCCAGGCAGCAAAATAGCGGGGGCTACTGCAACATAGGCATGGCTACATGCGTGCCGGAAAATAGTGTGGATCGTCTTGCGCCACTTCAATCAGCACCAGACTGCCGGCTGATTTGATCAGGCTGCGGCAGGCGGGGCTCAAATGTCTCAAACGCAGTCGTTTACCCGCTTTCCGATAGCGTTCGGTTAAAGCATTCAAAGCTTCCATGCTGGAATAATCCGCCACACGGGCTTCCTTGAAATCGATAATGACCTCATCCGGGTCGGTGGCTGGTGACATGTTTTCAGAAAACTCTCGCACCGAGCCAAAATACAACACCCCCTTGAGGTTATAGATGCGCGAGCCATCCGGCATGTCGTGCGGATTCAGCCAGACGTGCTGTGAGCTTTCCCAGGCAAACACCAAGGCAGAAACGACAACGCCTGCCAGTACCGCCAGGGCCAGATTGTGCATGAACACGGTGATCAAGGTGACCACCAGGATCACCATGATTTCGGATACCGGCAGTTTGCCCGGGGTTCTGAACGTAGCCCACTCAAAAGTGCCGATTACCACCATGAACATCACACCCACCAGTGCTGCGATGGGTATCTGTGTGATCACCGGGCCGCCCATCAGGATCAGTACCATCAGCGCCAGCGCCGCCACGATGCCCGAGGTGCGGCCGCGTCCACCGGACTTGATGTTGATCAGGCTCTGGCCAATCATGGCGCAACCGCCCATGCCACCAAACAGGCCGGACAGTATGTTCGCTCCACCCTGGGCAAAACACTCGCGATTGCCCTGGCCGCGGGTTTCGGTCATGTCGTCGATCAACTGCAAGGTCATCAGCGACTCGATCAGGCCAACCATGGCTGCCGTGGCGGCAACGCCCCCGATCAGCAACAGGGTTTCGGTGGTCCAGATGATGTCGCCAGGCCAGCTCAGTTGCGGTAACAAGCCGCTCAGCTGGGCACTGCCGGTACCTTCAAACAGCACATCGCCTACGGTTTTGGTATCAAACACATTGAAATAACTCAGCAAACTCACGCCCACAATCGCCACCAGAATGGATGGTACGGCCTGGGTGATTTTGGGAAAAAACTGAATCACACCCATGGTCAGCAGCGCCAGGCCGCCCATCACCACCAGTTGGGGTGTTTGTAACCAGTTTCCATCGACGCCTCGAAAAGAATCGAACTGGGCAAACAGAATCAGGATCGCCAGGCCATTAACAAAACCCATCATCACCGGATAAGGCACCAGGCGGATAAATCGCCCCAGCTTGAGCACCGCCACCATGGCCTGAATCAGGCCGGCAATAATCAGCGTAGCCACCAGATACTGCATCCCCAGATTTTCTATACCTTGCTCAAGTCCGATTGCATTGCCCTGTTCAACCACTTTGGCTACAACCACCGCAATCGCGCCGGTTGCGCCCGAAATCATGCCCGGTCGGCCACCAAAAGCCGACGTGATCAAACCCAGAAATACCGCCGACCACAGCCCAACCACCGGGTCGACTCCGGCAATAAATGAAAACGCAATCGCTTCCGGTACCAAAGCCAGAGATACCGTCAAACCCGACAGCGAATCGTCTTTCCAGTTACCATTTTTTTTGACAAACAAATTGAAAATCACCAGCGCACACCATACCCAAGCCCGAAATTCATCAGACGGTTAAATCTTATGAGGGAAAATGAGCCCTGCCCGGAAATTCCCGAAGGCTCAATAATGAAAAGAAGCGCGACAGTATATAGATCTTAAAGGGGACGGGGCTAATTAATACGCACTTAACGGGCACTTAAAGGGGACGGGGCTAATTAACTCGGGTTAATTTGCCCCGTCCCCTTTAATGTTCTTTTAATCTTCCTGCCGAAGCGGTTGCAACTGACGGTTGAAGAAACCATGCTGTAACAGCCAAAATGCAGACAAGGTCGATATGAGAGCCATGCGTTCCAAAAAAAATCTGCTTGACTCTGCGCTGGTGTGGTTGTTCGCTCTGACGTTAGCGGCGGGCCTGACGGCAGATGAGCCCGTAGATGCACCTTTTATAGCCCAACACCCGATCCCAAGTCCGGCCCATCTGGCGGCCGGTGAGGAAATCCTGGTCGGCATGTCGGGCGCTTTCAGCGGAGCCTCGGCTGATCTGGGCAACGAACTGATGTCCGGCATTACAGCCTATTTTGACCACATCAACCAAACCACCGGTATCAACGGCCGGACGATTCGCTTGCAAGCTTATGACGATGGTTACAACCCCGATCCGGCCATCAAAAATACCGTGACCTTGATCAATGACGACGAGGTCATGGCATTAATGGGTTATGTGGGCACGCCAACGGTCATGCGGGTATTGCCCGTACTGGATCTGTTCCGTGAGCAACAGATTTATCTGTTTTTTCCCTATACCGGGGCCCAAACACAACGTCAGCCTCCCTACAATCAGTTCGCTTTCAACCTGCGTGCTTCCTACGCACAGGAAACGGCCGGACTGGTTGACCACCTGGTCGGTGCGGGTCACCGGAACATCGCGGTGTTTTACCAGATTGATGCCTACGGTCGCAGTGGCTGGATGGGTGTCCGCATGGCTTTGAAACGCCACCAACTGACCATTGCCGAAGAAGCAAGCTATGTGCGCGGAGCCAGAGTGGACGAGTCTTATAAAGCGCAGGTGGAACGGCTGAAAAACTCCGGCGCCACCGCAGTGATCTCCATTGGGGCTTATGAGGCCGCTGCCGGATTTATCCGGGATGCGAGGGATTCCGGCTGGAATGTCCCGATCGCCAATGTGTCTTTCGTCAACAGTGAAAGCCTGCTGCAATTGTTGCTACAGGCTGGCAAACCATCCGGATTTGATTACACAACTCGTCTGATCAATTCGGAAGTCGTGCCTAATTATCGCGAAAGCAATCTGCCCGCTATTAAGGAATATCGACAGCTGATGCTTGATCGCCGAGGTGAACAGGCGTCAGTCACTGCCGGTTTTGTCGAGCTTGAAGGCTATCTCAACGCCCGCGTGCTGGTCGAAGTTTTCCGGCGTATGGGTGAGGACCTGGACCGCAGCCGGATTCCGGCCATTATGAACAGTCTTACCGACTACGACCTGGGCATTGAGCAAGCATTGGAATTCAGCCCCGACAATAACCAGGGCCTGAGTCAGGTTTACTTCAACACCATTAACGATGGTCTGTACGAAACCATCCAGAACTGGCAAACCTGGGCACCTGATGTCGAAACTCTTTAAAAAAACCCTGATCGTGGTGGTCTTGCTGTTTGGCCTGATCTCGGGTTCGATTTCCCTCATTTCAGCCTGGTCTTTACACCAGGCCATGACCGCAGAGTTTGAAGTCAAAGGTCAATCGCTGGCGCGTATCATTGCCGATGCCAGCGTAACGCCGTTGTTGAATGACCAGGCTGCCACCCTGCAATCCATGATTGATGAGTATCTGGGTATTGTGGGTGTATCGCACATCGTGATAGCCAGTCAGGAAGGCGAGGTGATGGTCCACACCTTCGCACCGGGCATTCCACCGGAAATCAGCACACTGGTCAATCAATTAACCGGCCATTCCAAAGCCGTTCACTACACAGCAACACGGGACACAACGCAATCACAGGCCGTTGATGATCATTCCTATCAGAACATGATTTCGCCCATTCTGGGCGGTGTGGCCGGCTACGTTCTGGTCGGCATGGACACCGAACTGATTCGACAACAGATCATTGCCACCATCCTGCGGCAGCAAATCATCATCCTTGTTTTATTGGTGATTGCCATTGCCGCCAGCTATTGGCTGATCAATCGCATCTCCCGGCCATTGACCCGGTTAAGTGCGCACGCAGAGAAGCTGGCGGTGACGCCGTTGGACCAGCTTCATCAGCTACAACACGAAATCAGCCCGCTGGCGGCAAAGCACCATGATGAAATCGGTGCCCTGGCCCGCTCGTTTATTTACATGGAGCAGACGCTGGATGAGTCGATCAAAAAACTGGCCGAGAACGTGGCAACCCAGGAGCGCATCAACACCGAGCTGGCCGTAGCCAAAGAAATACAAAGAAAAATGTTGCCCTCTTCAGGCTATCTGGCAAAAATCGACAAACAGGTAGCGGTGGAAGCCATGATGCGATCTGCCAAGGAAGTAGGCGGAGATCTGTACGATTGCTTCTTTCTGGAAGACCGCAATGCCAAAGGTGAGCGGGGCAATGTGCGGAAAAAGTTGTTCTTCATCATTGGCGACGTTTCCGGCAAAGGTGTGCCTGCCGCCCTGTTCATGTCGATTACCTCCAAACTGTTCCGCAGCGCAGCGCATGGCAGCTCATTACCCAACGAACTCGTAG
>CAZRTG010000004.1:31583-49361 GCA_964602895.1 uncultured Wenzhouxiangellaceae bacterium | reverse complement strand
TTGAGGCCAGGGGCCTCGAGTAACAGTCCATTTGGATGCTGGATGCTTGTATTTGTCTATTCATATGATGCACTTGCATAAAATTCACGAGCAGTAAACCTGCCACAAATTGAACGTTCAAAAACCGGTGCTTCAATTTTATGTACTATATTCGTCAATAATACTATAATTCCAGAAATATATTACCGCATTACCTGAGCAAGGTAATGACATTGGCTTGCCCAGTCGATTTCAGAATTGCCATGGAACCTGTCCAAATGAACAAAAAAACCACCACGGTTACCGAACAACCGGCAACGATCTCCGCAACTCCTTCTGCTGAGTTTCCGATGATAGACCTCGAGGGGTCACCCCGCGAAGTTGGGCTGAGTTATGGCCGCCAGGCGGGTGAGCTTATAAACCGCAGCATAGAAATATATAAGCATGCCTTTGCCATGAAAGGTGTTTCCTGGGAGCAGGCGCGAGAGTTGGCTGGTGCATTCCTGCCAAGAATTGAAAATTACAGTAGCGATTTTGCACTGGAATTGCGAGCCATCGCTTCCGGGGCAGAATTGCCCATCGAAGACCTGGTCGCAATCAACTCGCGCACTGAACTGCTTTATGGGCAGAAATCCGCCGACACCAGGCTGCAGGCTGAAACCGATGTTGATGGCTGCACGGCTGCACTCGCCTTGCCAGAGATTACGGCTGACGCGCACTGCATTCACGGTCAGAATTGGGATTGGCGTGATGAATGTGGCGACTCATCCATAGTACTGCGAATCCACCCCGAATCAGGCCCGACCATTTTGACTTTTGTAGAAGCCGGATTGCTGGCACGTTGCGGCATGAACAGCGCGGGTTTGGGGCTTACCGGCAATTTCTTGCAGACCGACAGGGATTTTGGCATCGAAGGCGTACCCCTGTCTTTTCTGCGGCGACGCATTTTGATGTCCGAGTCGCTGACCATGGCCGTGCAATCCGTTTACGAAATTCCGCGAACCTTTTCCAACAATCTGATGATCAGTCAGCGTAGTGGTGAAGCCGTCAATCTGGAAACAACCCCTCATGAGGTGTTCTGGACCATGCCGGATGAGGGTTTGCTGGTACACGCCAATCATTTCACGTCGCAAGGCGCCATCGCAAAAGTCTATGACCTTGGGCTGGAAACCAATACCGACTCGCTGTTCCGCGACCGGCGGGTCCGGTCAGCTTTGGGAACACAAAGAGGTAAACTGACGGTCGAGGATTTCAAGAGGGCTTTCTCAGACCGTTTCGATGACCCCTATGGCGTGTGCCATCCCCCTGTGCGTGGCCCTGGAGGAAATACTTCATCAACGGTTGCTACTGTGATCATGGATACCACACAAGGCCATATGTGGATTGCCAAGCGGCCCTATCAAAAAACACATTTTGCCAAATATTCTTTGGCATAGTATGAATCTGTTTCAGCTGCCGACAGATTCTTTTGGCGAAATTTCAAACTTCAGAATGTTTGAGGAAAGGAAATGAACAATCGATTATTTGGTGCAATTACTGTGCTTTGTACCTTGCTCCTGTTTGGCAATGTTCAGGCTCAGGAAGCTGAAGAACGGCGAGAGGATCAGCTCAAAACCTACCTGAATATGGATGCTGCTGACACCAACACCAAACTCGATCTGCTCATTCATACGCTTTATGAGGTGAATCAAAAGGTCACCACTTTGTCCTTTATCCAACGTTATGGCGAACGCATAACCATGGAGCGGGTCATGGTTCCGAATCGGCAATATGACCTTGTACCCACCTGGGTCTTCAAGCCCAAAGAGATGGAATCAGGCAAACGCTATCCGGCCGTGGTGGCGGTTCATGGCGGCTTTCATTATTCCCTGGATGAAGAGTATTTTGGATTTCTGGAACGCTTTGTAAGTGAGGGTTATGTTGTTATTTTTCCCGAATACGGCGGCAGCCGGGGGTATGGGAAATCCCATTATGATGACCAGCAATATGGCTCTGGGGATGTTGCCGATGTGCTGGATGCTGCCAAATGGTTTTCGAAACAGGCTTTTGTTGATTCCAAAAACATGGGCATCGTTGGAAGAAGCCGGGGTGGCATGATTACCCTGTTGGCGATAGAGCAGGAACCTGACCTGTTTGGCGCTGCTGTCGATGTTGTGGGTCTGGCTGATTTCCTCATGTACATGGCCTACAAGCCTGAATATCGAAGGCTGGAAGTAGCCAAAGAAGCACACTTCAAAGGCTTGCCTTTTGATAACCTGCAAGCCTATATCGATGCTTCACCGATCATGCATGTTGAAAAGATCAAAACCCCACTGTTGGTCCATGCAACTACATACGATCAAATCGTAAACCATAAACTGCATTCGGAAAGGTTGATAGAAGCACTCAAGGCGCACGGCAAGAAATACGAATACAAGCTGTACGAGAGAGCTCCCGGCGGACACGGCTACAGCGATGGTGCAAGCGCTGAGGCGGAGGACTCCCTGAACCGCATCATCAAATTCCTGGACAAGAATCTGAAATAAATCAGATTCTGTCGTTGTTGGTTGGCTTGCTGTTTATTGGGCAGAATCCGGTGGCGGTAACTCAAGCCAGGATGTTTTGGTCGTAAGCGTTTTATCTCTGATATTGAGTTTGGTTTCCCTGTACATGCTGAATGTCTTGTCTGTTTTGGCCAGTTCCTTGCCCAGGGCGCTGTTTACATCGGCACTGACCTCGTAGGCATGTTCATCCCGGTATTCAACGACCAGCAAAGACTGCCAGGGGGCGTCATAACCGCTATGTTTGTAGTAACTGGTATAGGCCAACAGCCCGCCAGCCTCCAGGCGAACCACCATCTCGGGCAACTGATAGCCATCAATATAGTTCTGGAACTCGGGTCGCGGTACCATCACGTCGTATTGCATGACCACGAACACGGAACCGGAAGAGTCCCTGGGGCCTGTTTCCAAATGTGCCAGCACATCCGACGCAATGATATTTACACCTTCACCCAACTCGGCAGATGCTGCTTCCTGCCAGCGCTTCATCGCCGGCTCATCGGAAAATTCCAGGGTACCCAGTAATTCAAAATTGCTTTCTGAACTCTCGTCACTGCGCAGAAGCCGGACCTGGTTCAGCAATCCTGAGTGACGCCAGTTGGATAGTTGTTGTGGAAGCGATGAAATGCCCGGAGCACCTTTGTCTGCTGCCAATACCACAAACGCGGGCTCCGCAAATGCACTGAGACTCACAGCCATCAAAACCGACAAGCTTGTAAAAATCGACATGAGTCGCCTGAACCGGAAAGTGGACTGGCAAGATTTCCTGTTCAAAAGCGTGGCTTCGGTACACGACAAGATTTGTTTGGGCATTCTGAAAGCTCCCTGAAGAGGTGTTTGAGGAATTTGCTGTTCATTTCAGACAATCAGCAGGTATCGGAGCTGCTTTGCATTGAACAGATAATGTATTAGATGTTCATATAATACAATATGTCAAGCGGTATAAACGAGACCCGAACCACTTCCTGTGTTTTTCCTGAGCGATAAAAACCTAATCAGGATTGGTGCCGGTTAAATCGATCAAGCGTTCTGCTTCACGGTTGGGTACTACTATGCTGGAAACTTCCAGGTGGTGGCGCAAAAGAGATGATGCCCAACTCATGTTGTGTTCTCGTACCGCCTGGAGCACCGCCAGGTGTTCCTGACAGGTTGCCATGACCCTGTCTGCACCATAAGTCCACCGATAGCTGACGAATCGACGCAGCCGATTCTGTTGCTGTATGGCCTGCAGGAAAAACCGGTTGCCGGAACTGGCAACCAGCAATTCGTGGAACTCGGCATTCATTTCAAACAGTTCAATGGAGGATATCTGGCTCACTTCAGCGTTGAGCAATCTCTGGTGTTTTTCTTCAGATCTTGCCGCTCGCTCCTCATCCAGTTCAAACCCGGGCTCCAGCAGGGCTGTTGGCTCAATCGCCAGACGAAAACGGTAGCTCTCATCATGCATCTGTTTCGAGTCAAGCACGGGAGTGAACATCCACCCTCTGCCCGGGCGTTTCTCCACCAGCCCTTCGTGCAACAGGCGCTGTAAAACCCGTGCCAGCACACCCCGCGACGCCGGATAGCGCCGCAGCAAATCCGCTTCGGAGTTTTGCGCCGGCAAACGTTGGTTGATCCGATCTTCAGCTATTTCCAGGTACAGGCTTTCCTCTTTGGACTCGGGCAGTTCATCAACACTCAGAACGCCGCTTTCACCTGTAGTGAAATAGCCGCGACGCGGTATGTGTTGAATGTAGCCCTGATCGAGCAGCAGTTTCAGAGCTGCTCGAACGGGTGTCCGCGAAACATTCAGTCGTTCGCACAATACAGGTTCTGCCAAATGCGTACCTTCCGGCAAGTCATTGGCTCTGATGTACTCAAGCAATTGGTTTGCCAGTTGCGCATGAAGGTTGCTGGGACGTGACATGGATTGCTTTTCTATTCTTGACGTTGCCTTATTCTGAAGGTTGGAACAGTAAGCCTGCAACACGGGTTGTCGTCTACACGTATTAATATTGCATTTGATACATTATGTGCTAATAATATGTATTATATTCGTTGATAATAATAGTGGGGAATCGAAATGCCAAATCAGGAAATCTGCCAACTTTACTTTTCTGGATAACTTCCCCTATTGTTAATGAGAATCATTCACATTTAAAATAGCCTTCCAGTTCAGGAGAATAAAGATGTTTGCTTCTAAAAGATTCGCCACCGCCTTAATTTTCAGTACATCCATGTTGTTACAAGGCCCGGCGTTGGCACAGAAATCTGAAAGCACCAACGATCCCGAAAGCAAGGAAAGGGTTCTGGAAGAAATTCTGGTGAGTGCCACGCGCACAAGTCGAAGTGAAAAATCCATTTCGAACAAAGTTACTTTTATCAACGAAGAAGACATAAGAATTCAGCAGGCTTTGACGCTCAATCCCACCGAAATGTTGGCCAACATGTTGCCCAGCTTCTCCGCCTCCCGTCAAAAACTGACGGGGTTGGGTGAAACTTTTCGGGGCCGCACCCCCCTGTACCTGATTGATGGTGTTCCGCAAAGCAACCCGTTGCGCGACGGCAATCGTGCCGGATTCACCATTGATATGGCTGTGATTGAAGAAATTGAAGTCATTTATGGTGCCAATGCCATACAGGGCCTTGGCGCCACCGGCGGTATCATCAACTACATCACCATTCGTCCGCCGCAAAGTGGTGAACTGGAGCAGCGCGCAGAGCTTGGTTTTACCACTGATGACAATTTCCACAGTGACAGCTTCGGTTACCGTGCCAACTACATCATCGGGCAACGATTCAATCAATGGGACGTGACCGCTTCTGTGACCTACGAAGAGCGTGAACTGTTTTACGATGGTGACAGCAACCCCATTGGCATTGATGAAACCCAGGGTGATATCGCCGATTCAGAAACCTGGAATTTCTTTGCAAAAATTGGTTTTGAACCTACCGAAAACCAGCGTGTTCAGCTGATGGTGAACCATTTCAATCTGGCCATGCAGAATAACTACGTCTCGGTGGAAGGCGATCGCAGCATTGGTCTTCCCACGACTTCCATCAAAGGCACCACGCCGGGCGAGCCGGCTGAAAATGACGTTACAACCATCACGCTGAATTATGCTCACCTGGATTTGTTGGGGGGCAGATTCTCCAGCCAACTCTATCGCCAGGATTTTTCAAGCAACTTTGGAGGCGGCAGCTTTGGTGTTTTCCAGGATCCTCTTATCGCTCCGATAGGCGAGTTGTTTGACCAGTCAGAAAACAAGTCAGAGAAAACGGGCTTCAGACTCACACAAGCCTATCAGGAACTGTTCAATACCCCGATTGATTTGATGCTGGGTATCGACCTGTTGGAAGACACGACTTCACAGGCACTGATTTTCACCGGCCGGAACTGGGTTCCGGAAACCACTTTCAAAAACCGTGCACCCTTTCTACAGATGGATGCAGATGTTACCTCATGGTTGCACCTGACCGGTGGCGTTCGCTGGGAGTCAGCCAAGTTGGATGTGCCTGACTACGAAACCTTGGCAGGTAACCGCAGTAAAACGGATTACGCCCGGGTACAGGTTGCCGGTGGCAGCCCCGACTTTGATGACACCCTGATCAATTTTGGCGCAGTGGTAACGCCCATTGAAGACTTCAGCATTTACGGTACCTATTCCGAAGGTTTCTCTATGCCTGATGTAGGTCGGGTACTGCGGGGTGTCAGCCAGTTCGGCACCCAGGTGGATTCCTTCCTTGACCTTGCTCCGCTCATTACCGACAACATCGAATTCGGTGCTGAGTACAGCGCGGAATGGGGCGAACTTCAACTGGCGCGTTTTGAATCCAGCAGCGACTTCGGCGTTCGATTGGTACCGGATGCAGACGGCATTTTCACTGTAAACAGGGAAAAAACCAAAGTGGATGGCTGGGAGTTCAGTGCTACATTCAACGCCAACGACTGGATTACATTCGGCGGTGGTGCAGCCATTCTGAACGGTGAGTTTGATTCCGATGGCGATGGCAAGGTGGACTCCGACCTGGGCGGCCAGGATATTGGCTCGGACCGGATGAATCTGTTTGTGAACTTTGCACCGTCCGGCAACTGGAATTACCGCGTTCAATCCTTTACCTATTTTGATAAAACCTTTAAGAATTCTGCCGGAAAAACCACCGCCGAATTTGATGGATATACCACCGTAGATGCATTGATCGGCTGGAACGCACTCCCGAGTACGCAACTCACTTTTGGCGTGGTCAACATCTTTGATGAGCAATACCTCACCTATTACAGTCAGGCAGGTAATACCCGTGATGATCGTTACAACTCGGGCCGCGGACGGACCTATAACATCAGGGCAAATTTCAGGTTCTGAATCGATACGGGTCGGCGCACGCAGGTGAATTGACAGAACCGATACAGAAAATGCAGAAGTTTCGGGTTGATGAATTGACTGTCGGCATTGCCGAAATGGGCTATGTCATCTGACGCATTGTCATGCACACAGCGTCTGGTGAAATATACAAGCTCACAAGGAGAATTTGATATGTCGACTGAAATTCAAACAGAGAAGAAACTAACTGCGTATTCAGTCTGGGACCGGACAACCCGCTGGTTCCACTGGATCAATGTGCTGAGCATCATCGGGCTTGCCGCGATTGGAACCGGAATACTGTTCGAACATGAACTGGGGTTCACCAAAGATGGCGTCATCTTGATGAAAACCGTTCATGTCTACATCGGCTATGTATTTGCCCTGAACCTGCTTTGGAGAATCGTTTGGGCATTTACCGGCAACCCGTATGCCCGCTGGAAGGCCATACTGCCGTTTCAGGCCGGCTTTATGAGTGCCTTAAAGCAATATGGGAAGGGATTGTCTTCTGGCAAAGCACCTGCCTATCTGGGCCACAATCCATTGGGACGGTTGATGATCAGTCTGTTATTGATCCTGATGTTGACCCAGGCGATCACCGGATTAATGCTGGCCAGTACGGACCTGTACAAACTGCCCTTTGGTAACGTCATGGCTGAGTGGGTCACCGGGGGCGATGCCGAAAAGCTGGCCAACCTGAAACCCGGGTCCAAAGAATTCATCGATCAGGTTGGCTATGATGAAATGCGCGCATTTCGCAAACCATTCAAAGTGACCCATAAATACGGGTACTATGTTCTGCTTGCAGCGATCCTGTTACATATAGTCGGCAGTGTTTTTTCAGAGGTAAGGCACAAAGAAGATGTGATCTCGGCCATGTTCACCGGTCAAAAAATCCTCTCTGAAACGCCTGTAGACAGGGATAATTAAACCTGACCTGGCCCGCATATCGTTTTTTGCGGGCCAGGCAAACCATCAAAAGCCAGGACTGATTCAACCCACCCGGATCAGGAAAGTTTTGATTCTGTATTTTCTTTCAATGGGAAAATCACACTGACCTGCAAACCGGTTTCACCATCATCGCGTGCCGAAAAAATCAGCTCGGCTCCATGAACATCCGCAATTTTGCGACAGATTGCCAGGCCCAGCCCGAGTCCGCCAGCACGACTGTCCATGCGTGTAAATCCGGCATTCAGTCGAGCCATAACCTCATCATCGATACCGGGTCCATTGTCACTGACCTCAAGCACCAGTCCTTGCGCGGTCATCGCCAAGTCAATGTGCGCTCGAGTGCCGCGAGGGCAGTGGCGAAGAATATTATTGAGCAGGTTTCGCAGTAAAACCTCCAGCAACACAGCGTCTCCCTGTACGTTCACTTCATCCAGGTTCTGCTGTATTTCAATGCCGGCTGCCGTCATCCGATGGGTCTGCCGCTCGAGTTCCGTGCTAAACACCTGGTCCAGCGCCACGGGTTCAAAGCTGCCGGACCAGTGGCCCAGGTCAACCCGGGCCAGGGTCAAAAGTTGTGATACCAGTTGTGCCAGACGATCCACTTCATCCTTCAGGGCCACACGGTCAGGTTCATCGCTGGCCAACTCCAGCTTCAACGTGGTAAGCGGGGTACGCAATTCATGGGCAACATCGTTGGCGAACTGGCGTTCGCGATGCAGCGTTTGCGCAATGCCACTCATCAAGTGGTTCAGTGTATCGCGGAGGATGGCAATTTCACGTGCCGGGGTCTTGAGTTCAAGAGGAGCCAGCGAGTAAGCACTGCGAGCCTCCAGTTCCTTTGCCAGGCGATACAGGGGCCGTAAAACCAATCCGATGAATAATGCCAAAAGCAGGAAATTCATTCCGCTCACAATCAGCATGGGGGTAGTCAGGTCTTCATAGATTTCGTGCAGAATGTCATCAAAGCGATCATCTTTGCGCAACAGTTGCACCACCAGCTGCTTTTCCCGGTGTTGAAAACCAAACCAGTGGTGTCCGTCCAGTTGCAGCGCCAACTCACCGTCTTCATCATCTTTCAGGGCCAGGGAGTGCTGCAGATTGCTGATCAGTTGACCGTCATCGAGGTTGTAAACACTCACCCACAGGGTCTCTTCATCCTTGGACTCAAATATTTTGGTCAAAACGTCCTGAAGTTTGTTCAGGTCAACCCGCATGGATTTTGAAGTGAGCAGTTCGGCAAGCAAACGGCTCTGGTTTTCCAGGTCATCATCCAGAACGTCGCGGAATTCATCTTTTGCCACCCAGTAAGTCGCCAGTACGCCGCTCAATGCAGTGATCAAAGTTGAAAGTGCCAATAAGATTGCCAGACGCGACAGGCGGAATTTCATAGGGCAATCAGGCGGTAACCAAAACCGCGACGGGTTTCGATCCGGTCCTTGCCTACGAGTTTCCGAAGCGAGTGAATGTGCACATCCAGTGCATTTGAATCGACGCCATCACCCAGTCCGTAAAGCTGCTGTAACAAACGTTCACGACTCACAGGTCTGGTCGCAGCCTGCATCAATACGGCAAGAATTTGATACTCCTTGGGGGGCAATGCAATCTCCTCTCCCCGCAAGTAGAATTGTTGCCGCTCAGCAACAAAACTCAATTCACCAAGAGTCAAACACGGGTTGGCAACCCCGGACTGGCGGCGCAGCAATACGCGGATCCGTGCCAGCAGTTCATCTGCTTCAAAGGGTTTAACCAGATAGTCATCCGCTCCGGTATCCAGCCCACGGACACGATCATCCAGCGCATCTCGGGCCGACAGGATCAGCACCGGCGTCATCCAGTTTTTTGTGCGCATCGCGCGTAACCAGTCCACACCGTCACCATCAGGCAAACCCAAATCCAGCAGAACCACATCGTAGTCAGCAACCGCAACATGGCTCCTGGTTTCTGTCAGCGTGCGCAACCATTCCACCTGGTAAAGAGGTTTGAGGAGCTTCTCAAGGGCTCGTCCGAGGTTGGGATCGTCTTCTACCAGCAGCAGGTACATAAGCCCAACTTTATATCAAATCACCAGCGGCATAATGGACCACTTTAAAAGGTGAAGTACAGATTCAGCCGGGTACGTGAAGCCCAATCATCATAAAACGAGATTTCATTTGGCACGGGATCCAGTTGCCGAAACTCGTAATGCGTCAGACCAACGAAAGTATGTGGCATCAGCGCATAGTCCACAGCGAAAGTATGCAGTTCATAATTGGTCGGCAGAATGATGTTGTCATTGGAGAACATGCCCAATACGGCATCCGTTTCTGCTTGCGCATAGCCATAGCGGAACAGCAGATCTCCCTGCGTGGACAAGCGGCCTACAAACAGATCAAAACCGTAGCCACTGTCCTGGTCCACTTTGGCTCCCGTGTTTTTTACATAGTCTGCGATCAGTTTGACGTTCCAACGATCTCCGAAACCGGTGTAACCAAGCGTTGCCATGGTATCCCACAGATTGAAATCCGAGAGGTATTTCAAACTTCCGGGAGCAAGGTTGTTGCCTCTCGGTCCACCCGGAGCAGTGGGGCTCAGGGTGCCCATGTCATAGTCGTAGTAGGCGCTATGCACCGACCAGTTCCAGGTTCCTTCTGAATTGCCGGACAGCGAAAGCTGGCCGCCCAGCATCGAGCTGCTTTGTGCGGCCAGATTCTCATTGATCAGAAAGTAAACGCCTGACAACCGGGCATTGATCGCATCATTCTTGAACAAATCAATGTGTCCACCCAGGCCTTGCGGGTTAACATCTCCATCCCAAACCAGCTCGGTAGAACTGAAGGGCTTGGCAAACTTGCCGCCGGTCAGAAACAAACGGTCATTCCGGTATGCAACATAGGCCTGATCAAGACTGATATCCAGATCGCTCACGAAATCACCAATGGTGGTGTCGGCCGTGCGCGGGTTGTCCGGATCACCGGTTACAAGACGGCCGCCCAGAGTGACCTGATCGGTCAGCTGGTAGCTGGCCGCCATTCGGCCGCGAAGCACACCCCTGTCCCAGGAGGGAATATCGCCATAGGAAGAGTTATTTTCATAACGCAAGCGGAAATCTCCGGAAATTTTTAGCTTATCCAGTTTGCTGGGGGTGCTGGCGACCACCTGTTGCCGGGACGCTTGCCCGGCAGGGGTGCTCTCGACAGGCGTGGCGCTAACACTCATCCGATCGATCTGCGCCTGCAACCGTTGCAATTGTTGGTCCGTCTGCGCTTTAAGCGCCTCCAACTGACGCGCAGACTCTTTTTGAATTTCAATGATCTGCAATTGCAGCTGTTCGATGGTTGTTTGCTGCGCGCTGTTCGATTGGGCGTAAACCGGTGTAGCCAGAATGAGCCCAGCCATTATCAAGGATACATGGGCGCCGATACGAAAACGTGGTTTGACTGTCAATGCAGAATACATTCAGGACTCCTTGCCAGGCTGTTTAAAATCGCTTTTTGGTAAAGAAAGCTTCATAAGCACACGTTAAAGCCACAAACCTTAAGACTGCATTAAGGAATCTGTGTCAACTCCATTGACTGCATCACATCTTCGATGAAATAGGCGGCCAATTCGAACCTGCCATCCAAACCCGCTTTTTTGTAAACGGCCTGGGCTTGCTGCCTTACCGTGCGTTCACTGGTTCCCCGGGAGTCGGCAATATCTTTCAGGCGCAGCCCTTTGAGCAGCAACACTGCGATCTCACGTTCTGCGGCAGTCAATCTCCATTTATCGAACTCCTGCTCAATTTGAGTATGGATGTCCGTAAGGGCACGTTCGAGTGCCTCGGTGTGCAGCAGTGCTTTGCCGGTAGCTGCCTCATAAGCCTGCTGTAAACCCTCTTCCCTTCGGTGGGCTCGGTGCCGCTGCCATAGCAACCCCAAAACGAGCAGCAGGGACAAACCGGCCAGGGCAATGGCCCAGGTGTAGCGTCGTAACAGGACTCCGCTGATGACCCTGTTATCGACCGGATTGGTTTCTTGCATGGCTGACAGATCGGCTGCAAGACGCTCCTCCTCCACTGCTACGAATTTTGCAAATTCCCTACCGGGTAAATACGCATCCTGCCAATGATATTGAGCCAACAGATTTTTCCATTCCTGGCTCTTTACCATTTGATCAACCATTGAAATCAATTTTTCGAGTTGGGCCTGATCCAATCCAGGAGGCGCAAAAACACCACGCCAGTTGAATCGTTCAATTTTTATTCCCAGAGAACTGAAGGTGGGAGCCGCAATTTTTAAATCATTGTCTGCAGAAGCAACGGCGAGCACCCTCAGCCGGCCTGTTTCCAGCAACGACTCAAATTCACTGTATCCACTGATACCCGCCTGATAGTTCCCCAGAGCCAATGCAGCGCCAACTTCACCACCACCCGACAATCCGGTGTAGCGTAAACGGGAAGGGGCTATTCCCAGCGCGCGTGCGATTTCATGCAGATTGACCTCGTCAACTCCTGCTCTCGATCCACCCACCCATGAAACGGATTCAGGCGTCGACAGCATGGCTTCCATCAGATCATCTACCGATTTGAACTTTGAATTGCTCGGTACTGCAACGACCACATTATCGACTGTAAGCCTTGCCAGCGGCATGGTGTCCAACAGTGAAACCGTGGCGTGATGTTGAATTGCTGCACCGACGGTGAACATTCCACCAACCAGCAGTGCTTCCCCCTGGCCGGCTTTGGAAGAGACAAATTGTGCCAGACCAATCAGGCCTCCAGCTCCCGGACTGTAGTCAATTTCAACCGTTTCAACCACGCCTGTCTGCTCAAAAACTGTGGCCATTGCCCTGGCGGTCAAATCCCAGCCACCACCGCGTTCGGCAGGCACGAGAATGGTCAGTTTTTGCAATGGGTCCGTGGCGAAAGCGGGCGCTACCAAAAGCAAAAAAAGTAATACCATCCGGGTGATAGGTGAATTTGCAGATCTTAAAACAAAGGGGTTTGAACTCATGCTTTCACTTATGACATTACCAATTCAGAAGCTTTGGCTTGTAAGGTTTGCTCCGGTAACCGGCATTATGCTTGCGGTGTTGATCTGGAACGGGACAATCGTCGCCATAATACAGGAGCCAAAAGAACAACAGCCGCCATGAGCCACAAAACAACGGACAACGGACTTGCAAACAGAATAGCCGGATCACCATCGGAAATGGAAAGTGCCCGACGCAGGTTCTGTTCCATCAACTCTGCGAGCACAAAGCCAAGAATGATGGGGCCGGTCGGGAAATCCAATTTGCGCAATACATAGCCAAACAGGCCCAGAACAACCATCAGTACCAAATCAAAAGTTGAGCTGTGTATGCCATAGACACCAATGAAGCTGACAGCAGCGATTAAAGGTACCAAAATGGCATTCGGTATTTTCAACATCCGGGTAAAGAAGCCGATTAACGGGATGTTCATGAATAGCAGTAAAACATTGGCGATGAACAGGGACGCAACCAACCCCCATACAATATCCGGCTTTGTTTCCAGCAATAACGGCCCGGGTGTGATGTTATAAAGGGTCAGGGCACCAAGCATCACCGCGGTCGTTCCACTGCCGGGTACTCCTAGGGTCAACATGGGAATGAAAGAGCCACAGGCCGAAGCATTGTTTGCGGCTTCCGGCGCTGCAACTCCACGCACATCACCTTTGCCAAAACTGCCGTCCTTATCCGATATGCGCTTTTCAGTGGTGTAAGCAATGGCGCTGGCCACCGTAGCACCGGCACCCGGAAGAATGCCGATACCAAAGCCCATCAGAGCGGACCGCAGTATGGTTCCGGCCGAGCTTGCAAATTCCCGGGCATTGAACAACAGGCGGCCGGAAACTTTCACCGCTGCGGTACCCAAATGCGTCTGTTCCAGTAAAACCAGGAGTTCGCTGATTGCAAACAGGCCAATGACGACAACGATGAACTGTATGCCGTCGCTTAAATGCAGGCTCCCGAACGTCAGACGATAGACTCCGGTGCCAGAGTCAATTCCCACCATGGCCAGCGACAAGCCGATAAGGCACCCGAGTAAAGCCTTGGCAGGCTTGCCACCCAACATGCCACCCAATGTGGCAATTGCAAAAACCATCAGTGCAAAATATTCTGCCGGCCCGAAGCTCAAGGCCCAGTTTGAAAGCAAGGGGGCAAATAAAACGATGCCCAGTGTTGCGATGAACGCCCCGATGAATGAAGAAACTGCCGAAATTGACAGCGCAACCCCGGCTTTGCCTTGCTGCGCCATGGGATAGCCATCTATGGTGGTCATCACCGCACCGGCATCACCGGGTACATTGAGCAATATGGCGGAAATGCGTCCACCGTATTCACAACCCATGTACACCGCTGCCAGCAGTATGAGGGCTGACTCGGGAGGTAGCTGCAGTGCGAATGCGAGCGGTAATAAAATGGCAACGCCATTGATAGGGCCCAGGCCGGGCAACAGTCCCAGCACGGTTCCAATAAAGCAACCTGAGGTTGCCAATATCAGATTAAGGGGCTGCAGCGCGACCAGAAAGCCCTGACCCAGGTGTTCAAAATTACCCATGGTTGTTTTTCAATTCCACAGACGCCCCAGGGGCAAGCTGACTTCCAGCAATCGGTCAAAGATCAGATAGCCGAATACCCCGATTGAAATTGCGCTGAGGAAGCTGGACCACCATCCACCACCAAACAGACGCGAGACAACAAGCACCATAAGCACAGACGCCACCGGATAACCCAAGGTCTCGAAGAAATAGCCATAAGCCAGCAACACCGCCAGTAGTGCAACGCCTTTGCGCAGCACAGGAAGCTCGGGCCAATGCGTATCAGTAGCAGGATTGATGATCAACAGAACACAACACACAGCCATCAAAACGGCGAGCAGAATGGGGAAAGCCTTTGGCCCAACCGGCTCATAAGCGAAAGGAACAGCCAGATTCCACATCTGCAAAACAATCAGCGCACAAACTGCCAGCCAGAACAGGCTGAAAATCCTGTCACTCACGATGCACCATCTGACTTCCGGTGGTACGCATCAAAGCGCTGTTCATTGCTCTCATTCACTTTTTGCAGACTCTGCTGTCAGACCAAATTCGTTGGCCAGTTCACGATAGCGCACCATACGGTCCTTGATAACGGCATCCAATTCAGTACCGGTTTTGGCATAGGGAAACATGCCCAACTCCTGGCGCAATGCATCAAATGCCGGGTCTGCCATCAGGGTGTCAAAGCTTTTTACCCACCACTGGTATTGCTCTTCACTCACTTTGGCGCCCGTATAGTAGCCACGAATAATCGGCCAACTGACATCAAAACCCTGCTCTCTGGCAGTCGGCACTGAAGCAAACGGCTCCGGCAATCTTTCATCAGCCATAACGGCCAGTACACGCAGTTTCCCGCCCTCAAGCATGCCCTGAACTTCCGAAATATCTCCTGAATAAGCCTGAATATGTCCGCCCAGCAGGGCAATCTGCGCTTCCCCGCCCCCTTCAAACGGGACATAGCGCATGGCACGATAATCGATGCCCGCTGCTCGGGCGATGATGGCGCTTTTCATCCAGTCCTGACTGCCTACCGTCCCACCCGAACCGAATACCACCGAGGAGGGGTCAGTTTTCAAAGCAGCAATCAGATCTGCAAGATTCCGGAATGGTGAATCCGCCCGGACAGCCAGCATGCCGTAATCAATCCCGCTGGCCGCCACCCACCGGACGTCGTCCTCGGTATAGCGACCAAACTTGCCCTGAGCCAGGTTCAACAGGGAACCGCCGGAGAATGCCACTATGAGATCGCCGTCTGTGGAGCGCTGCGCCACAACCGTATTCAGCGCAACAGCACCTATCCCGCCAGGTTGGTAACTGACTCGCATGGGCCGGGAAAGCAAACCCTGTTCCATCAGGCCTTTTTGGGCCAGCTTACAGGTAAGGTCAAAGCCGCCGCCCGGGGCGGAGGGTGCTACACATTCAGGCCGGTCGGGGCCGGCCCGGTTTTCTTCTTTGCCGGGTGTTTTTGACTGGGTCTCTTCTGAGCCGGCTTTACTGCCCGCGTCGTTGCCACACGCTGTTAACAAGGCCATGAGGACAATGCTGAGAATGAATCGACAGTACATACGATCTTTCATGCCTGCTCCTGAGGATGAAAATGAAAATATGAAAGCACCCATGCTGATGACAGTAACTTCAAAATTCTTCACTTCCTGAACCGGGTTCCGGATTTGGGATTTACCCTGAGTCCCGTCCGCTTACGTCATCGTATGGAGCGGTGGGCTTTATACGGCCCTGGAAGCAGGATTAAAGCAAAATTTTGCCCACACTCCTATCCGCCAATTGACTGGCAGGAGCACTTGAGCACCATGGACAGTACAAACAGCCTGGTAGCAAAGACGGATAAAGGCCTGTAAACAATAATGCACAGAGGCGCCGTACGCAGAGGAACCTTGCTTGGATCACCCTGCGCCAGAACCACATCCGGCAACTCATTCGGTTTGAAAAAAAATCCCCGGGAGCGGTGGCTGACCGGGGATTGTTTTTTGCTTGGCCTTTTTTTTAATCTGGTTCAGATGGGACTGACGTGTTCCGCCTGAGGGCCTTTCTGGCCTTCACCAATCGTAAATTTTACCTGCTGCCCTTCTTTGAGGGTTTTACGTCCCTCCATTTCAATTGCCCGATAATGTACGAATACGTCACGGTCGTCTTCGCGAGCGATGAAACCGTAACCTTTCTCGTCATTAAACCATTTTACGGTACCTATAACTGATTCTGACATCTTTGGATCTCACTTCATCTGTCAAAAATTACACCCCCCCGGATCAACCCAGACAGGTGACCTGCTGATCAGAACGAAGCGGAACCTGGTACAGAATTGAAATGATCTACGTCCGTCTCTAACCCCACACTCCAGATATTCGCCCCGTCAACCAGCAAAAGCATCATACACGCACATTCCAGCATGTGCCAATAAATCAATCAGTTGACACCCTTTATGATGTATCCGCCCGACTTTTTATCGAGCTCCATGGTGAGCATTTTCTTACTCTCCATTTCCTCCAACAGCTTTCCAAAAGAACGAAAACCATGATAGGTCTCATTAAAACCAGGCTTGCGACGCTTCAATGCCTGCTTGACCATGGAGCCCCAGATTTTGTCTTCATCACCCCGTTCGCTGAACAGGTCGTCGATGGTTTCGAGCACCAGCTCATAAGCCCTTTCAGCTTTCTCGTTTCGGGACTCGGTCGGTGTTGGCGTTGAGCCACTTGTCTCTTCAGTATCTTTCTTTTCAACTTTTTTCTTGCGTGGAGTACGTCGCTGTTCTGATGCGCGAACCAGGTCGTCGTAAAAAATGAACTCATCGCAATTGGCGATCAACAGATCAGAGGTTGAATTCTTTACCCCTACACCGATGACCTCCTTGTTGTTTTCACGCAGCTTGGAAACCAGAGGCGAGAAATCCGAATCGCCTGAAATAATGACAAAGGTATCGACATGAGACTTTGTATAACAAAGGTCCAGCGCATCCACCACCATACGGATATCGGCAGAATTTTTACCCGATTGCCGCACATGAGGGATCTCGATCAATTCGAATGAGGCCTCGTGCATTGAGCCTTTGAAGTCCTTGTAGCGTTCCCAGTCACAGTAGGCTTTTTTCACCACGATGTTGCCTTTGACCAGTAAACGTTCCAGCACTTCATTGATTTCGAAGCGTGCATATTTGGCATCGCGCACGCCCAGGGCGATGTTTTCAAAGTCACAGAATAAAGCCAGGTTTTTGGTACCGATTGTCATACGTCCTTCAATGCCCGTACGGGGCTGTTGTTGCCGGCCTTGTTCCAATTCAGGAGTTTTGCCGGTTCGTTGATAGATACATGGATATCTCGGGTCATTTTACTGGATTGCAAACCCATCCGTCGGGCCAATTCATGGGCGGGCCTCAATTGCAGGTATGATGCGCCAATGGAGCCCTCAATGAACAAGTCAAACAGTGATTCAGTC
>CAZRTG010000004.1:30229-31483 GCA_964602895.1 uncultured Wenzhouxiangellaceae bacterium | reverse complement strand
CCATCTGGTGAACCGGTAAATGATCTGACACCCTATTACCGCCTTGATCCGGACACCGTATTGCAGGCCATTGAATCAGTCGGCTTGCTGACCGATGGGCGATTACTCGCACTGAACAGTTATGAGAATCGGGTCTATCAGGTGGGTATCGAAGGTGAACAACCCATCATCGCCAAATTCTACCGGCCGGGGCGCTGGAGCGATGAACAGATCCTCGAAGAGCATGGCTTCGCGCAGGAACTGGCTGAAGCCGAGATTCCCATGATCGCGCCTTTGCTGATCAACGGCAGCAGCCTGCATCATGACAGCGGCTTCCGTTTTGCCCTGTTTCCACGCCAGGGCGGCCACGCTCCGGAACTCGACGACGAAGAAACCCGTCGGTGGCTGGGTCGATTTCTTGGCCGTATTCACGCTGTGGGTTCGGCGCGCCAATTCAAATACAGGCCTGCTTTGAGTGCAGAACGCTTTGGTGACGAATCCATTGCCACACTTTTGGAGGGTGGCTGGCTGCCACCCCATGTGGAAGAGGCCTTCAGCACGCTGGCCGCGGATTTGATGGTACACATACGTGCAGCCTATGAGCGCTGCAGCCATTGTGCTTCAATCCGTCTGCACGGCGATCTGCATCCGGGCAATTTACTCTGGCGTGACGGGCCGTTTTTTGTCGATCTCGATGACTGCCAGTCCGGGCCCGCCATACAGGATCTGTGGATGCTGTTGTCAGGTGACCATTTGGAGATGCAGTCACAACTGGTCGATGTGCTGGAGGGCTATCGGCAGTTTCATCATTTCAACACCGTTGAATTGCAAATGATCGAACCCTTGCGCACCTTGCGCATGCTGCACCACGCCGCCTGGCTGGCACGTCGCTGGGAAGATCCGGCCTTTCCCGCCGCTTTTCCCTGGTTTGGCGAGCCACGATACGGCGAAAATCTGATCCTGTCACTGCGCGAACAGCTTTCCGCCATGCAGGAACCGGCTCTGGAATTGCCTTTGACGTACTAATAATGCGGTGGGATTTCGTGTTGTGGCCCGCCGCCTTCCTCAACTACCGAATCACCCAGATCATCCAGTTTGGCCACCAGCTCGGCCAAACGCTGTTGCAGCATGCGAATGTCACGATCCTGGCGCGCAATCACCGCGTCGAGTTGCTCCACGGTGTCATCCAGAAAAGCCAGCCGGCTTTCCAGTTCATCAATGCGCCGGGATTGTGAATCGCTCAAGGCCGGGCCTGCTCAATCATCGCCAACAGCA
>CAZRTG010000004.1:12845-30129 GCA_964602895.1 uncultured Wenzhouxiangellaceae bacterium | reverse complement strand
GCGCCGGGATTGTGAATCGCTCAAGGCCGGGCCTGCTCAATCATCGCCAACAGCACCATCAACATCATCAACATCATCACCGTCATCAGCAACAGGCAATTCTGCCGGTGGCTCCCACAGTTCAACCCGATTGCCATCGGGGTCGAGGAACCAGCCGAAACGGCCGTAATCGTGGTCCTCACGATCCGGCAGCACTTCAGCACCACCCAGTGTCACGCGCCGCAACGCCTTATCCAGGTCATCCACCACCAGATTGAACATGAAACCCTGCTTTTTCTCACCGAAGTACTCGGTATCGGCCTGAAAGATGCTCCACACTGTGAAGGAATGCTCCGGCATATCGGCCGGTGGAAAGCTGGTTCCCCGGGTGTCACCCCAGGACTCCATCTGCAAACCCAGGAAACGGGCGTACCAGGACGCTAAAGCCGCCGGATCCGGTGAGCGAAAAAAAATACCCCCTACGCCCAACACCCGGCCTTCGGTTTTGCGTTCATTATTATCCCGGTTGTTGTTACCCATATGATTGAAACGTGTCCTGAAACAGCAGTTGCATGTGGGCCCATGAACATTCATCGGCCAGAACGTCATATTTCAAAGGCATATCGAACAATTTGCCCTTGGCCGTAGCGCCAGGATTGCTGAAGCCGTGTAAGGCTCCTGGCAACTGGATGAGTTGATAATTTGCAGCGGTTTTTTCCATTTCTGCTTTGAAGGCTGCAATGGCATCGGCGGGAATAAAGCTGTCTGCTTCGCCGTTGTAAGCCACCACCCGAGCCGTAATTTCAGCAGCCCCCTCACCTTCAGCTGCAATTGCCAGCTTTAAGGTGCCGTGGAACGAGGCAACCGCATCCAGATCCAGGCCATAGCGCGCCATGTGCAGCACCACCCCGCCACCCATGCAAAAGCCAATGGCTGCCGTGCGGCTGGCATCAACCGATTCATGTGCCTTCAGATAGTCCAGTGCGGCTGCAAACCGGGCCCGGCATTCGGGCATATCCGCCAGCAAATCAGTCATAAGCTGGCCTGCCTCTTCACGGTCGGCAGCGACTTTGCCCTCGCCATACAAATCCACCGCCAACGCGGTATAACCCAGTTCGGCCAGCATTTCAGCCCGGTGTTTGGCGTAATCGTTCAAACCCCAGAACTCATGTACCACCAATACACCCGGACGCAGGTCGCTGACCGCGCCATCCCAGGCCAAAAACGCCTTCATTTTGATATCACCTGTCTGGTAAACGATTTCCCGGGTTTGAATATCACTCATGGTCCTGCACGCATTCCATTAATTGAAAGGGTCCATTATTCTAACTGTATGCGAACCAACGGGCGAATCTCGGGCTGGGTCAGGTTTTCAACTTGCCTTAAACTGCTTTTGACCCCAAATCAAGATGCAAACCAAACAGGAACAGATTCATGAATGACCCCAGAAACCAGCAGGACATCCGGATGCAGGCCGATGGCATGTATCGGGAAGAAACGTTTACCGACAACGCAGTGGGTACCATACGCCGATTGACACCCGTGACCAGCGACGGTCAACCGGATAGCAAACGCGAAGAGAATTTTGTGGGCAGCACCCAGGTGATGACTCAGGCCGGCCCTTTACCGCTGAATTTTGAAATCGAAGCTACCACGCTTGCTGAAGCCATAGAGGGTTTCGGGCCTGCTGCCAAAGCAGCTTTTGAACAGACCATGGAAGAGTTACGCGAAATGCAGCGCCAGCAGGCTTCCTCCATTGTCGTCCCCGGCAGCGGAGGGGGTGGTATGGGTAGTGGCAGGGGTGGTATCCAGATACCCTGAGTCAATCGGGCGGCAAGGAGAAAAGGTGAAGATCATCAGCAAGCTGCTGTCAGTCAGCCTGATTTTGGTATTCAGCACCTCTGTTCCGGCACAGGAAATGATCTGGCGACAGGTTGATCCGGACAATCTGGTTTTTGTCGAACTGCTGGAAGGTCGCTTTGTACTTGAGCTCAATCCACGCTTTGCACCCAAAACCGTGGAGCAGTTTCGACAGTTGGTGCTCCAGCACTTTTATGATGGCCTGAGTTTTTACCGGGTGATCGATGGCTTCGTAGCGCAGGGCGGGGATGGCTCCGACCTGGGAGCACTCAGTGAAATCCCTGAGCTCGAGGCAGAATTTGAAATTGCCTGGGACAAGGAAATTCCTTTCACCCCGGTGCAGAAACCGGATCTGTTTGCCGATGAAACCGGGTTTGTGGATGGCTTTCCGACGGCGCGCGATCTGAAGCATGACACCCTGTGGCTGAGCCACTGCCCCGGCATGGTGGCCATGGCCAGAGGTGAAGATCCCGCTACCAGCCGTACCGACTTCTATATTGTGATCGGCCAGGCGCCACGCTACCTGGATCGCAACATGAATGTTTTCGCACGGGTGATTGACGGCATGGAAGTGGTGCAGCGTATCAACCGGGGTCCATCAGGTGCTGATGGCATTATCAGCTCGGACACAGCACGCAGTCGTATCCGCAGCATGCGACTGGCTGGCGATTTGCCGGAAGACCAACAATTGAAAGCTTTGGTGATGGACTCCGAAAGCGAGCCATTCAAAAAAATGCTGGAAGACCGCCGCACGCGCAAACACAGGTTCTTTCACAACAAACCACCCCGGGTTCTGGATGTTTGTCAAATTCCCAATGCGGGCCAGATAACCCGGTAGCATCGCCGAGGCATCCGGCCCGTTGGTACAGCCCATGACCCACTTTTTGTATCGTCTGACTCAGCTCGCCCTGTGTGTACTGGCGTGCTTCTGTACCCATTTGCAAGCGGCGCCGGTAGATTCCCAACCGGATGGTGACCCATCTTATTTATTGCTGGTATCCATCGATGGTTTCCGTTGGGATTATATGGATATATACCCCACCCCGGCACTGCATGCCCTGGCTGCGCGGGGTGTAAAAGCGGATGCCTTGTTGCCGGTCTTTCCGACCCTGACCTTTCCCAATCACTATTCCATAGCCACCGGCCTGTATCCACAAAACCACGGCCTGGTGGCGAACACATTTCCCGACCGGGACAGCGGCGACTGGTATGTCTACAAACGCAAAGAAAGTGCCCAGGACGGACGCTGGTATGGCGGTGAGCCGATCTGGGTGGCCGCCAAAAAGGCGGGTATGAATACGGCTGCTTTTTTCTTTGTGGGTTCTGAAGCACCGATTCAGGGGCTACTTCCCGACCGTTGGAATGCCTATGACAAATCCATCAGCGGTGATGAACGGGTCACTCAGGTACTGCACTGGCTGGCGGAACCCGAAGCGCAACGCCCGCAAATGATCACGCTGTACTTTGATGATGTGGATGATCACAGCCACTGGAGTGGTATTGGCTCTGCCGATGCGGTTGCAGCCATTAACCGGGTGGACGGTTATGTGCAGCGCTTGCTGGACGGTATTGACGCGCTGCCTTATGCCGACCGGGTCAGCCTGGTGCTGGTGTCCGATCACGGCCAGGGCAGCTACACCCATGCGGACAAACCGTTTGTATTGGCGGGGCAGTTTGACCTTCAGGGCATTACCCCGGTCGATGGCGGCAGTTATTTGTTTCTGTATTTTGATGTGGCTGATGTCCCGCGCGTCACTGCCTTGCAGGATGCCATCAACCAGGCCTGGGACTGCGGCACGGCCTATCGCCCGGACGACGCACCTGCCGCATGGCGGATTGGCGACAATCCGCGGTTTCCCGACCTGATACTGATGCCTGAGCCGGGCTGTGCTGTTTTGTCGAGCATGAAAATGGTCTACAAACTCGATCCAGGGGATCATGGTTGGGCGCCGGAAGATCCGGACATGCACGGTATATTCATTGCGGCCGGTCCGGGTATACCGGCCGGATTGCGCATCCCCGCCTTGCGCAATGTGGATGTCTTTCCCTTGCTGCTGCGTCAATTGGGCCTGCCCGTCACACCGCAATGGGCGGAAAAACTGGACAGCGATCTGGCGCTATGGCCAAAACTGCTGGACGGCCCGGTCTTGAAGAAAGTGCGGCAATAAGCTGCAATGAAGCGACCACACCTCAGGAGTGCCACATGATACAAAGACCGGGTTTGATTGCCATTACGGTTCTGGCCGTATGGATGTCAGGTTGCCAGAAAGACGCTGCCGGCACTGAGGCTAGGGAACCAACGGCCTCAGAAGCAGAAGCTGTTGCAGTTGAATCCGCTGTAGTTGAGCCTGTTTCCGGTGTGCAACTCGATGCCCTGGATCGCGCAACACGGCCCCAGGATGATTTCTACCAATTCGCCAATGGTGGCTGGCTGGATCGTACGGAAATTCCCGACATTTACTCCGGTTACACCGTCTATCACCAGGTTTATGAAGATGCCGAACAGGCATTGAAAATCATCATTGCAAAAGCAGCTGCCAACCCGGGTGCAGCCGGCTCGGAGTCACAGCAGGTCGGTGATGCCTACAACAGTTTTATGGATGTGGAGACCATCAATCAACGAGGCGTTGCTGCCATCCAGTCAGAATTGGATCTGGTCGCATCCATTGCCAATCAGCAGGATCTGTCGCGGGTTTTGGCGCAGCTCAAACGCAAGCGCATTGATACGCCTTCACGTATCGCGATTTATCCAGACCTGAAGGACTCCGGCCAATATGCGGTGTACCTGGACCAAAGCGGCATCACCATGCCCGATCGTGATTATTATTTGCAAGCGGACAATGAAAATTTCAAGGCAGCCCGGGAAGCCCTGCCGGGCTATATTGCAGCCATGCTGGAACGCGCGGGCAGTGACCCTGGCAAGGCGCAAGCGGTATATGACATTGAAGCAAGCCTGGCCGCAGCGCAGTGGGACAAGGTGGCTTTGCGTGACCCGGAAAAAGGCTACAACCCCTATCCCGTTGATGAACTGGATCGGCTGGGTACCCATAGTAATTGGTCCGTCACCTTGCAGGAACTGGGTCTGCAGGATATTGGCAAGCTGATCATCGGGCAACCCGGTTATTTCGAAGTTCTGGATGACCTGTTGGTTTCCGTGCCGTTGGAGGATTGGCGCGCCTATCTCACCTTCCGTGTAATGGATGGTCGCGGCTTTGATATGGACGATGAAACCGCTGCCATTCGTTTTGATTACCGTGCACGCGTGCTGAACGGCCAGCTGGAAGAGCGCCCACGCTGGAAACGTGGCATCAGTGTAGTCAACGATTTCCTTGGCGAGGCCGTGGGTAAACTCTATGTGGCCGAGTACTTCCCAGCCGAAGCCAAGCACAGGATGGATGAGTTGGTGCAAAACGTCATTGCCACCCTGGATGAGAGCCTCGAAGAACTGGACTGGATGAGCGAGGATACCCGGGCTCGCGCCAGGCAAAAACTGACCCGGTTCACTGCCAAAATCGGTTACCCCGATGAATGGAAAGACTATTCACAGCTGGAAATCGTGGCGGGTGACCATATGGGCAATCTGCGCCGGGTGATTGAGTGGGAACATCAGGAGGCAATCGCCAAGTTGAATCGTCCGGTGGACAAAAAAGAATGGTTTATGACACCGCAGACCGTGAATGCCTATTATGACCCCACCAAAAACGAAATCGTTTTCCCTGCGGCAAGACTTCAACCACCATTTTTTCAGCTGAACGCAGACGATGCCATCAATTACGGCGCAGTTGGCGGCGTGATTGGCCATGAAATTTCTCATGGCTTTGACGATCAGGGCAGTAAATTCGACGGGGATGGCAACCTGCAGAATTGGTGGAGTGAGTCGGATCGTGCTGCTTTTGAAGAAAGAACCTCCGTGTTGGTAGATCAGTACAACCGCTATGAGCCTGTGCCGGGTATGCACATCAATGGTGAACTGACCCTGGGTGAAAACATAGGCGATCTGTCCGGCGTGGCCATGGCCTATCGGGCCTATATCAACAGCCTGAAGGGTGCCGAGCCGGACATAATTGATGGTTTTACCGGTCCGCAGCGCTTTTTTATCGGTTACGCCATGTCGCGTCGCGGTAAATACCAGGAGGCCTACGCCATCAGCCAGTTGAGTTCGGACCCGCATTCACCGCTGAAGTATCGTGTTAACGGAATTTACCGGAATATCGACGCTTTTCACCAGGCGTTTGATACAAAAGAAGGCGATGAAATGTGGCTGGCGCCCGAAGACAGAGTTCGGATCTGGTAGACTCTTTGCGGCTGCGCGGCAGCAGAGTTAATTTCCCGAATGGTTTATGCTGCCTGCTGATTCCTGCCCACCCCCATATTGCACCCCAAACGAGGTAGATGTGATTCAACGAGAGCCCAAAACCTATCCGGTGCGGCTGGCTGACCTGTCATTGCAGGTGACCGAATGGCCGGGCGACAGTGACCCGGTACTGTTGTTGCATGCCACGGGCTTTCACAGCCGCTGCTGGGACAGCGTTGCCCGCCTGCTGCCCGAGCTGCATATTTATGCGGTGGATCTCCGCTTTCATGGCGGCAGCGATCGCCACGGCAAAGTGGACTGGCAGTTGATGGCCGGTGACATCGAGCAGTTGCTGGATCAGCTTGATCTGCAGCAGGTGGTAGGCGTAGGCCACTCCATGGGAGGCTTCATGACGGCTTATGTTGGTGCCAGGCAACCGGACCGGTTCAAACAACTGGTGCTGATCGACCCGGTGATATTCTCCAGGCAGCGTTATGAATTCTACCAGGACTCGTGGGATTCCCTGGAGCCGACCGATAATCCCATAAGCCGGCGCAAAAACCGCTGGCATAGCCCGGAAGAGATGTACCAGCGTTTCAAAAACCGCGCCCCGTTTGATACCTGGCAAGACCAGGCGCTACGGGATTATTGTGACCATGCCTTGCGAGAAGTACCGGGAGAGCCGGACCTGCAACTGGCCTGTGATCCACTGCATGAGGCCGCCATCTATATCAACCACGACGGCAATATCACCATCCACGATTTATTGCCGCAGCTCACGCTGCCGGTGACCGTATTGCGGGCGAGCCCGGATCTGGAAAACCCGCATAACCTGTCCGCCTCGCCGACCTGGCCGGGTTTGATTACCGTATTGCCCCATGCACGGGAAATCTATCTGCCCGACCGGTCGCACTTTATTCCGATGGAAGATCCGCAGTTGGTTGCAGAAATCATACGTCAGGCCGTGCAGGAGCAGTGGAAGCCGGTGAACACTGAAACCACCGCCATTCCAGATAATGGAACAACCGCAAAAATGCCAAAGCAATGACCATGAAAACTCTTGAAATCGAAGTCTGGTCCGATATCGCCTGTCCCTGGTGTTGGATCGGCAAGCGTGGGCTGGAACAGGCCATCGAGTCTTTCGGCTCACCGGTCAGCGTGCAATGGAATGCTTTTGAGCTCAATCCACAAGCACCGCTTGCGCCGCCAGAAAAGGTCAGTTACGTGCAACGGCTGGTCGACAAATACGGTCAGTCGCCCGCAGAGGCGCAACAGATGATCGACCGGATGGTAGCAGCAGGACGCGATCGCGGCCTCGACCTGCGCTTTGACCTTATTCGACCCACCAATACCTTTGATGCCCATCGTTTGCTGGCCTGGGCACGCAGTTCCGGCATGCAATCAGAGCTCAAAGAAGCCCTGTTCAAAGCTTACCTGCACGAGGGGCAATTGATTTCAGACCCGCTTGTGCTGAGTGAACTGGCTGAACAGGTGGGCCTGGATGGCAGCCGGGCGAAGGAGATTTTGCACAGTGATGCTTTTACCAGCGAGGTCAGAAACGACGAGCAACGTGCACAGCAAATCGGCATCAGCGGAGTACCCTGCTTTGTATTCCCACAATCAGGATCGGGTGTTTCAGGCGCACAACCGGCAGTGGTGCTGCTGGAAGCCATGCACAAAGCCCGTAGCGTCTGAGTTTTGATAAATCCAGGACAGTGCGACTTCGGTTGGTAAAACAGGATTGACCCGATTACGACGATACGGCATCCGAAAATTGCAACTGGGCCAAACGCGCGTAGAGTGGGTCCTTCTGGATCAACTCATCGTGAGTACCAACTGCCTGCACGCGGCCATGGTCCAGCACCACGATACGATCGACTTTTTTCACAGTGGCCAATCGATGCGCAATCACCAGGGTGGTGCGATTGTGCATCAGGCCTTCCAGCGCTTGCTGCACCAGCAGTTCACTCTCTGCATCCAATGCACTGGTGGCTTCATCCAATAGCAGGATGGGCGGGTTTTTCAGAATAGCGCGGGCAATGGCGATGCGCTGCCTTTGTCCGCCCGATAAACGGGTACCGCGTTCACCCAGAAAGGTATCGTAGCCTTCCGGCAAGGCGCGAATAAACCCGTCAGCAGCAGCCATCTCGGCTGCTTCATGTACTTCAGCATCGCTGGCATCGGGCCGACCGTAGCGAATGTTCTCCAGCGCAGAAGTACCAAACAACATGGTTTCCTGTGGCACCAGGCCGATCTGCCGACGCAGATCCTGCGGATCCAGTTGTACAATCTCCTTGCCATCGACCCGGATGCTGCCGGTGTTGGTGTCGTAAAAGCGCAGCAGCAATTGGAATACCGTGGTCTTGCCCGCTCCTGATGGACCCACCAGAGCAACCGTTTCTCCGGCACGGATGCTCAGATCAAAACTGTCCAGTGCACGGGATTCCGGTCGCGAAGGATAAGAAAAATCGACCGACTCAAAACGGATATCCCCTTTGCAACGATCGGTAAACGGCAGGGGATCAACCGGCGCAGCTATTTTTGGCTCGGCCGCCAGCAGTTCTGCCAGCCGTTCCATGGCTCCGGCCGCACGCTGGATTTCACCCCACAGGCCGCTCAATGCAGCTGCAGAAGAACCCACGTACATGGCGTACATCAGGAACTGGCCTAACTCACCACCACTCATCTGGCCATTGATCACCGAGTGCGAGCCCTTCCACAGCAGGAAGGTCAATGCGCAGAACATCAATGCCAGGGCCATGCCGGTCAGCAATGCGTTCATACGCAGGCGCTTCAAAGCGGTGCGGAAGCTGAGTCCCACAGCAACGCCATAACGATCGGATTGCATGTCTTCCAAAGTAAACGCCTGCACCGTTTGCATGGCGTTCAGCGTTTCCCCGGCCAGGCCGCTGGTATCGGCCACCCGGTCTTGTGACTGGCGTGACAGGCCACGGATTTTCCGCCCCACGATCACCACCGGCACGATCACCATGGGAATACCGAACAGCATGTAGCCGGCCAATTGGGGGCTGGTCCAGACCATCAAAGCCAGACCACCCATCAGGGTCAGCGAGGAGCGCAGGGCAATGGACAATCCGACACCGGAAATACTCTGCACCAGCGTGGTATCGGTGGTCAG
Source organism: uncultured Wenzhouxiangellaceae bacterium (assembly GCA_964602895.1). Taxonomy (GTDB): domain Bacteria; phylum Pseudomonadota; class Gammaproteobacteria; order Xanthomonadales; family SZUA-36; genus JAWXBM01. The sequence goes on along the minus strand of CAZRTG010000004.1, from coordinate 20,857 downwards.
ACGCGATAACACTTCACCGGTTCGAGTCACTTCAAAAAAGGTTGGGTCCATGTAAACAACGCGATGAAACACCGCCTTGCGGATATCGGCCACCACCCGTTCACCCAGCCAACTGACCAGGTAAAAGCGCAAGGCAGCAAAAATACTGAATACCACGGCGGCCGCCAGAAACCAGCCGAAATAGAGATTGACCGTGGAAAAATCCTGGGCAATGAAGCCGTTGTCGATCAAATACCGCAAAGCGATCGGCAATGCCAGCATGGCGATTGCTGCGACGACCAATGCGGCCATGGCGGCGCCCAGCATCAGTCGATAAGGGCGGATGAATGGCCACAGGGCTCTTAAGGGCCGCAGGGATTTACCTTTGGGCCGCTCGCTGCTGTTGGCCTCAGCCATGTTTCTGCATGCTCATGCAGCTAATCTGGGGTTAACCGGGCCATGATAAAAGTGCAGATCAAAGGAAGCCCTGAATAATTCATCCATGAATTCTCAGAGCACGCCAAACAAAAAGCGTGGTTTTTGTTTGGCTTCATTTTCAATCCGGCTTTTTAGTCTTCTTTTCAGCCTTTCAGACCTGCCCTGAAGCGTTTGTAGCTGTTCTTCAGTTCTTCACCCAATGATTCCAGCGAATCGCCCAGGGCATCAGCACTTTCTTCCAGCCCGGCCTTTTCAGAAAACTTTTTCCATCTGCCTTCCATTTCTTTCCATTCCTGCTTCATTTCCATGGAAGCAAGATGCATTTTCAATTCCAGTTCATCGCGTAATTTTTTCAGGTCGCGTTTCAGATCGTGCATGTCAGTCATGAGTTCACCTTGTTGATTACCTTGTTGATTCCCCGGGTCATGATAGTTCAATGCCCGGAATATGGGTTAGTCGCCAATCCATGCGATGCCCGGCTGTCGCTTACCGGGAGCCGGCCAGGCCAAGCCGGGATTGAGTCCAACGAACGATTTCTGCCGCCATGATAGCGCCGGAATGCCGGGCGATTTCGCGACCGTTTTTGAACAGGATCATCGTCGGTATGCTGCGTATCCCGTGCTGGGAAGCGACCGCCTGGACTTCCTCCGTATTGAGCTTGGCCAGCCTCACTTCAGGCTCCAGCCTGGCTGCGGCCTGGGCGAAAGCCGGTGCCATGGTAAGGCAGGGTCCGCACCAGGGTGCCCAAAAATCCACCAGTACAGGCAAATCGCTTTTTTGCACATGGCGGCTGAAGCCGGCTTGATCCAACTCCACCGGCGCGCCCTGGAATACGGCTTGCTTGCACTTGCCGCAGCGCGGTCCATCACCCAGCCTTTTTACCGGCAATGAGTTAATCGAATGACATGATGGACATACGACCTTGCAATTCTCGCTCATGCGCCCGCTCCTGTATCCTTGCCCGTTTCCACAGAACTTCTCTTCAGAACGGAAATGGGGGCAACTCCGCTGCTATCCAAGCTGGATAACAAGCATGATCGTCGAAAACCAGGTGGCTCACCCGATCTGAGCCGAGTCGTGTTTGTTGCTACAATCACGGTTGGGAGCGAATTTTTCTTTCCGGCATTTTATTTATCTGTCTGGCAAAGTTTCAATACGCATCAAACTCAAGGAGTGCAGCCATCATGGCCGAGAACGAGACACCGTCCAGCCCTCAAACAGAAGCCACACCCGCACCGACTCCACCACTGGTGAGCGATCACGAACGCGAAACCCGCCAATGGGCCATGTTCATCCACTTTTCCCTGTTGGCTGGATGGGTTGTTCCGCTGGCCGGACTGATCGTTCCCATTATTTTGTGGCAGATCAAAAAAGACGAGCTTCCTGGCATCGTTCCCCATGCCCACATTGTGTTGAACTGGATTGTCAGTTCATTGGTTTACGCATTGATATGTTTTGTCCTGATCTTCCTCGTCATTGGCATTTTCGGCTTCATGGCACTGGCCGTTGCAACCCTTATTTTTGCCATTGTAGGCGGGGTGAAAGCCAATGAGGGTATGGCCTGGGAATATCCCGGAACCATCATCAAAATCTTCAAATAAATCCAGGGAAATACCGATCACGCACATCATCAATATCGCCTGGTTTCGGCAGGATCTGCGTATTCAGGACAACCCCATGCTGGCCGCTGCAGCATACGCAGACATTCCCGTCTTGCCGCTGTACATTCACGCACCGGCAGAGGCGGGCGACTGGCCGGCAGGCGGGGCTTCAAAATGGTGGTTGCATCATGCCCTGGAAGCCCTGCAGAAGAAGCTGCAGCAAGCAGGCCTGCCTTTGATTATTCGCCAAGGCAACAGTCTGGATGAAATTCGCGACATCATTCGCACACTGGCTGAATCCAAAATCAGGGTTCATGGCATTCTCAGCTCACGGTTGTACGAACCGGCGGCTGTGGCGCGCGACCGGCAGATCAAACGGGCACTGCAGGATCAGGGCATAGCCTGGCAACAGGGCAATGCCAGCCTGCTGGTAGAGCCGGAGAATATCAACAATAAAAGTGGCTTGCCTTATCGTATTTTCACACCCTTCTGGAAACAATTAAGACAAAGCGCAATAAGCCCTCCTGTCATGTTGGACCCGGCCGCACTCGGAGCGCCGCATCGTCTGCCTGACTCATTGAGCCTGGCTGAATTGGAACTCAAACCGAAAACCCCCTGGGATCAGGGACTGCAACAACGCTGGGATACCGGTGATTCAGGAGCTGAGAATGCGCTTCAGAAATTTCTTGAGACTTCGGTAGAAGACTACAAACAGAATCGCGACGTACCGTCCATAAACGGTACCTCTTCATTATCACCGTATCTGCATTTCGGCCAGCTCGGGCCGCGACAGGTATGGGCCGCCACCCATGCGGTGAATGCCCAGGAGCGTGACGGCGGTTTTACTTTTCTGAGCGAACTGGCCTGGCGTGAGTTTGCCGGTCATTTACTGCATCATTTTCCACACACAGACCTTCAACCCATGAATGAACGCTATGCCAACTTCCCGTGGCTACCCGATCAAAACATGCTGCAAGCGTGGCAACAAGGCCAATCCGGCTACCCCTTTGTCGACGCCGGAATGCGCCAGCTTTGGCATACCGGCTGGATGCATAACCGGGTACGCATGGTGGCCGCATCTTTTTTGGTGAAGCATTTATTACAGCCCTGGCAGGATGGTGCACGCTGGTTCTGGGACACCCTGGTCGACGCCGACCTGGCCAGCAACAGCATGGGCTGGCAGTGGGTGGCAGGGAGCGGCGCGGATGCTGCACCTTATTTTCGTATCTTCAACCCGTTCGGTCAGGGCGAGAAATTTGATCCCCAAGGCAACTATGTGCGGCGCTGGGTACCCGAACTGGGACAACTGTCCAAGCGGTTTATCCATCGACCCTGGGAAGCCCCTGCCACAGAATTGCAAAAGGCAGGTATCAAATTGGGGGTGGATTACCCACTACCCGTCATCGACCACAAACGCGGGAGAGAGCGGGCTTTGGAGGCTTTGGCAAGCTTCAAGGCTGCAACAGCTTCTGCCAGGTAATATCCGAAACAATCGTGCTGATATCGGCTAGTATTTGCGTCAGAACGAGACTGCTTTCCCTGCACGCTGACGCTGGAGTTCCTGAGTACATGTCCATCCGCGATATCAGCCTGATCGTATTTGTCTGTTTGATTTGGGGCTTTAATTTCATTGCTGCCGCACAGGGCATGCAGCATTTCTCGCCCATGGTCTTTCTAACACTGCGTTTTCTGGCTGTTCTACTGGTGTTGTTGCCCTTTGTGCGCCTGCCGCCCGCTGACCAGTGGGGGCGACTGGTGTTTGTTTGTCTTTGTATAGGCGCGATACATCTCACCACAATTTTCTGGGCCATAGCGCGTTCCAACGACCTCACCTCCATCGCCATCGTCCAACAAACCTATATTCCGATGTCTGTGTTGCTGGCCGTCGTCTTTTTGGACGAACGGGTAGGCTGGCGAACCTTGACCGCCATCGTTATTTCCTTCTGCGGCGTGGTGGTATTGAGCTTTGACCCGCTGATTTTCAGCCAGCTGGATGTGTTGCTGCTGGCTCTTTTCGCCGCACTCGCCCAGGCCCTGGGATCCGTATTCATGCGGGGGATCAAGGGGGTGGGCGCCCTGAATTTTCAGGCCTGGACAGCACTGGTATCCTTGCCGATACTGATCATCACCAGCCTGTTGTTTGAAGGCGGCCAGATTGAGTCCATTCAAACGGCCGACTGGCTGGGCTGGACCAGCGTCGGCTACTCCGGCCTGATTTCTTCCATCGTCGGCTACGGTCTGTTTTTCATACTGATACAACGCCACCCGGTCTCCAGCATCATGCCCTATATGTTGCTTATGCCCGTGTTTACGATACTGTTTGGCGTCTGGATCTGGGGCGACCGCCCGGGGTTGAAACTGCTGCTGGGTGGTACCCTGGTGCTGGTCGGCATTCTGTTCATCAGTCTGCGATCACGCAGCAAACTTCCACTGGCAGACGTATGAGGACCCACGGGTGTTCGATCTGATCATTCTTAGCCTGGCCATGTTGGGCACCGGCCTGGTTGGTGGCATTCTGGCAGGGATGCTGGGCGTGGGTGGAGGCATTGTGATTGTTCCCATGCTGGAATTCGCACTTGGGTTTGTGGGTGTGGATCCCTCCATACGCATGCACATTGCAATAGCCACATCGCTGGCGACCATCATCCCTACCTCAATCTCGTCCTCACGCGCACACTTCAAACGAGGCAGTGTTGACCTGGCTTTGGTCAAAAGCTGGGCTCTGTGGATTATGGCCGGCACTCTGGCGGGGACCTGGCTGGCCAGCCTGGTTCACAGCCGGGTGCTGTCGGGCCTGTTCGCGGTTGTGGCATTTCTGGTTGCACTGAAGATGATGTTGCCGCTGGATAACAAAACCCTCACGGCCGGTATGCCCAAGGGGCCGGCCATCTATTCCGCGCCTACCCTGATTGGGTTGATCTCGGCCATGATCGGAATTGGTGGCGGCTCTCTGAGCGTGCCCACCATGACAGCCTTTGGCGAGCCCATACACCGCGCGGTTGGCACGGCGGCGCTGTTCGGGTTACTGATCGCCATACCCGGGACCATTGGCTATATGGTCACGGGCTACGGCAACCCGTTGCTACCTGCAGGTAGCCTGGGCTATGTCAATTTTCTGGGCCTGGCCCTGATCGCACCGACAACGGTATTGGCTGCGCCTTTTGGAGCACGGCTGGCGCACGCCATGAACAAGCGTCATTTGACCCTGCTGTTCGGCAGCTTCCTTCTGATCGTTGCGATCCGCATGCTGGTGAAAACGCTGGCTATTTGAGTTTGAGCTGGGTTTTCTTCTTGTCGCCGAGGAACTTGGTCAGGTCTTTATGAGCTGAACTGAAACGATTGTTCATCTTGTTCAAATCCGACCAGGAATCCACAGTCTTGGCCTGATAGACCAGTTCATCCTGATCGAGCATAAAGCCCTGGCTGACGAAGACTGACTTCTCTTTGTCCAACAGCGCATTAAAGCCTTTTTTGTCCATGCCTTTGAGATCGACGGTTGACTTGTCTGCCAGTACAGCCTCGTTTTTGACTGTAAATACCTTCACATTGGAAACGTTATAAACCGAATCCTTGTAAACCACCGTTTTGTCTGCCGTATAAACTTTGGTACTGCCACAGCCCACCAGACTGGCTGCGATGAGCAGCAGAGCAACCGTCATGAAGGCTTGACTGAAGGACCGTTTGTGATCTGGTTTTTTTGAATTTGAAATCATTATTTTTCCTTGGATTAAAAGGCGGAAGCTGCCCCGATTCGGGCCACTATTTTGCAACAATTCCCAAGTTAAAACATCATTGATTTGATTGCTGCTCTTGTAGGTAGCGTTGGTAGCTGGCATAACCGGCCAGCCGGGCCTGGTATTCACGGCTGACGGCATCGGGCACCGGACCGGTCAATGCCACCCACTTTTTGCCCTGTTGAATCTGCCAGCCACTATCGGTGATGCGATACAGGCTACCGTCCGGCCCGGTGTACCAATGACCCGCTGCCGTCGGATCACTACCGGCGTTTTGCTTACCCTCCAGCTGATACTTGCCAGAACCTACATAATTTTTGTCCGGCCTGGTACTCACGCGCTGCTTTTGTCCCTGCTCGTTTATCACCCAATCGGCATTATCATTCGGCACATCGATGGTGACCGAAGTGGACGTGGGGTAGGGATAGGGATAACCCCAGAACGGATCATAATAACCGCCGTAACGCCAGGCGCCGTAGGTCGGATAGTAACGGGCTCCGTAACCATATCCAGGATAGTAGCCTCCATAAGCACCGTAACCGCCATAACCATAAGAAGGCCAGTAGCCCCAGCCACGAGCCCGGGGGTCGTACGTGGGGTCGTAATAATCCCCTGATGTTTGTGGCCCATCACTTTTTCTCAGGCCGGTGTCGGCGGTGTGGGTACCGCTGTAACCATAGGTATGAATGTAAGCCTGTCGACCCGTGCTCTGGTCAAAACTGCCGATTTTCACAAAGGTCACGTTATAAGCCGGATCATCGGGCGGTATGGAACTGATGGCTTCGGGAATTTCAATGGCCGGTTGCCACGGCCCGGTGGCTGAGGTGGCGCTGAACCAGGCCGCGTCCTGACACAAATAATAGAAATTGTTGTGCCGCAGTACCTGCTTGTTTGTGTTGTCGGCACGATACAGCGGGGTGCCGCTGATGTTGACGAAGTGAGGCTCACCATCGTACACCACCTGCAAGCCGGCACCACCGTCTTTGGCCACCGTTTGCGTGCGTGGCAGGGCCGCTTCAATCAGGGCGATGCGTGATTCTTCCGTGCCAGGTACCATCGCCAGCACATAGGCCTTGTCGCCGTCGGCTGGAATATTTGCAAACTCAGCTGGCAGATCCTCGACGGCACGCCAACTGCGTTTGAGGTCCTGGGTGCTGAACCAGCGGCCGGATAACAACAGGTAGTAACGGCCGTCCAAAAGGAACAGGTCATGATCGGAATTGGCGACATACTGCAAGTCGGTTCCAGCCAGTGCCTGCATTTGTGGCGGGCCGTCAAACAGCACCAACTCGGCCGGCTCATAACTCAGCTTGAAGGGCGGCGGAGTCCGATCGGTTTGCCTGGGCGGCAGAATTTTAGCGAGGCGCTCCCAACCATTGCCCATGGCGAGATTGGAAAAATCCTCCGGCAAGCTGCTGGCTACCTTCCAGCTGCCGCCAGACAGGCTGTTGTTCTCCAGCCAGTAATCACCGAACACAATAAACCAGTGATCACTGGCCTTATCGTGGAACACCAGCCAATCGGTGTTCACCACGATCTCCAGTTGGGTGTTGCGGATTGGAGCCGTTTTCGGCGGGCCATCCAGTAACATCAGCATGGCGGGTGATTCGGAAAGGAAGATCCGCGGCGGTTGCCGGTTCAGGCCCGGTGCGGGCTTGGGCAGATTGTCGGCAAAATCTTCCGGCAAGGCTCGCAATAAATATTCCAGCGACACACTTTGCCGGGCCTGTTTGAGCGCATCCTGCAGCAATGCGTAAGCGCCGGGGAAGTCTTTCAATGATTGTGCGGCTTCCGGCAGTGACTCATCCGCCAAAGCCTTTACGGGTCGCAGTTCGTTTAAAAGCACAATGCGTTCTTCGAAGCGAATATCGGTTTTCGCCTGAACCATCACCGAACCCGTCCAGGCCGTGGTATCGCCAGATGGTGCAATCTCCACCGGCACCCAGGCCGACAATACATCGAAATCCTGCCAGTCGCTGACGCTGGGATGGTGAATCGTCACTGTACCTCCCGGCAGTGTTACCGTTCGCGGAAAGGTGACGGGTTCGACTGCGGCAAGCAAACAACTGCACAGCAGCAACAAGGGTAAAATGCTGAACTGCAAAACCTTCAAGCGGCTCGGATGCTGCATGGCGGCAAAAGCAAAGACATGGGTCATTGGGGGTGGTCTCTGGCTGATGGTTTATCAAGATAATAGCGAGTCAGAGCACCTTACCTGAAGCCTGGTCAAACGGAAACACCCTCGCCACCACGAAGCAAA
>CAZRTG010000004.1:4125-12745 GCA_964602895.1 uncultured Wenzhouxiangellaceae bacterium | reverse complement strand
AAAAACCTGAGCCGGTCACAAAAGCTGTGCCTGATCTCTGACAGCCACACAGCCAAATCAGGCTGATATTTCTCTGTAGCTTGATTAACATGACGCGCAACGTTGATGAATTGAACAAATCTTACGCAGATAACACCATCGTTTGACCGCAATACCACAGGAAGTCGATGGACCGTAAAAAGTCAAAGTGCACATTGTTTGCCAGCCTGGCGGCTTTGGGATTCAGTCTTATGAGCTCGTTGCCGGCTCATGCCGATATGGCTTCAAATCAGGCCATGGCCGACCAATATGCCGAATGGTTCAGGGCCGAATTCACGCTGGAGAGTCTGGTCGGCGGCGGATTCGCCATTGTTTCACGCGATGGCATTCTGCGCAGCGGCAGTTTCGGCTATACCGATACCAGCCAAAAGCAAAAAATAAATCAGGACACTGTATTCCGTATTGCGTCGGTGTCCAAAACCTTCGCCGCCGGCCTGACGACCTTGCTGGTGGCGGACGGCAGCATAGGTTGGGATGACCCGGTAAACCGTTATGTGCCCGGTTTTCACATCAAGGGTGATACTTCCAAAATTCGCATCGAAGATTTGCTGGGCCAAAGCTCTGGCTTGATTTCACATGCTTATGACAACCTGATCGAAGACGGCGTACCCACCAATGATATTTACAAGCGCCTGTCTGACCTGCCCTATACCTGTGTGCCGGGCAGCTGTTACAGCTATCAAAACAGTGTGTTCAGCCTGATCCAGCCGGTGGTGGAATCGGTCAGCTCCCGCTCTTATGAACAACTGGTGGAGCAGCGCATCTTCAAACCATTGGACATGCGAACCGCGTCGGTGGGTTATGAGCCGTTTATCGCCTCGGACAACCGCGCCCAGCCCCATGTCAAAACCGGCAAAGGCTGGGCGACTGTGAAAGTGTTGCCCAATTATTACCGGGTAGCCCCGGCCGCCGGTGTGAATGCCAGCATCACCGACATGGCCAAATGGTTGCGGGCACAGATGGTAGCCGAACCTTTGATGCTGAACGCTGAAGCGCAACATGTGCTGGTGGCACCACGGGTGCGCACCCCCAGAGAACTGCGTCGTCGTGAATGGGACAAGCTGCTGACCGATGCCCATTACGGCCTGGGCTGGCGGGTGTACCAACTGGGTGATCAGCAAATTGCCTATCACAGTGGCTGGGTGTCCGGTTACCGCGCCGATATCGCCTATTCGCTCACCGAGGGTATCGGCATCACAGTACTGCTGAATGCAGAATCGAACAGCATCAACCGGCTAACCACCCAGTTCTGGCAAATGGTTGCGGCCAGAAACAACCAGTTGGCGAAGCTGTCCAGCCCGTAACCTGGTGGCCTGTAACAGCCAAATCGAAAGTATCTCACTCGACCTGGTGGCGGCTGGCTTGGTCTTCACTCGGCTGATAGCTATGGCTATCAACCTCGCTCCAGACCGGCGCCAGCCACCACCATTCCGTCGCGATCCCACTTCCGCTTCGGCTGTTACAGGCCACTGCTTGTGAAAAAAAAGCAAATTACAACGTGGGTGGGTGTCACGCTGAGCGTTACCGTCATCCTGTTGGCTTTTTGGTTTCTGCATCGGCAATTGGCTGAAATATCATGGCCTGATGTCATCAGCCACATCCGTGCAATCCCGGTTACATCACTACTGGCTTCCGTATTTTTTGCCGTTTGCAGCTATGCTCTTTTGTCTTGCTATGACCTGATTGGGCTTCGTTATCTGGGTCACGATATTCCCTACCGGCAATCCAGCCTGACCTCTTTCATGTCGTTTGCGATCGGGCACAACGTCGGGATCGCATCCTTGTCGGGCGGCTCCATTCGCTATCGCATGTACACCCTGGCCGGCCTGAGTGCGGCAGAAGTGGCCAGACTCATCATTTTCATTTCCATTACCTTTGCTGTGGGCGCCTCTGGTTTGCTGGGTGTTTCCCTGCTGCTGATGCCGGGCAGCGAATCCGCTATTTTGCGGCTACCATCCGGCATGACGGATTTACTGGGCATTGTTCTGGTTTGTGTGCCTGTCGCTTATATTGGTTTCACCCTGGTACGAAAATCCCCGGTAAGAATCGGGCCCTGGAGCGTCCAGCCTCCCAAGCCCCGTTTTGCACTGGCACAAGTCGGGATCGCCATCACCGATATTTTCTTTGCTGCCGCCGCGCTTTACGTCCTGTTGCTGCCCATCGTGCAGATCGATTTCTTTCACTTTTTGGGTGTGTACATGTTGGCCCTGGGGGCGGGAGTGGTCAGCAATGTCCCCGGTGGCATGGGCGTATTTGAAGCGGTGCTGATTGCGGCACTACCTCAAATAGCGCTGCCCGCATTGCTCGGCACCATGATCATTTACCGGCTGGTTTACTATCTTGGACCTTTGTGCATTGCCCTGCTGCTGCTGGTTGTCCATGAGTCCCGGCATCACCGGCAGAAAATTGCCAAACCCGTAGCGTTCGTATCCTCCTGGATTTCCAGCATCGCTCCTCAAACCATGGGCGCTATTGTCTTTCTCGCCGGATTCATTTTGCTGGTTTCGGGTGCAAGCCCGTCGGTCGATGCGCGTTTAAGCACCATCAGCCAAATCATTCCATTACCCGTTCTGGAACTGTCTCACTTGGTGGGTAGTGTACTGGGAGTGGGGCTGCTGATTCTGGCTCGCGGGCTGTATCGCCGGCTAAACGGCGCCTATCTGTTTGCCCTCGTTGCACTTGCCAGCGGGGCAATTGTTTCCTTGACCAAGGGTCTTGATTATGAAGAAGCTCTGATACTGACGGCTGTAGGCATTGTATTGTTTCTTTCACGTGCCGAGTTCTACCGGCGGGAATCGCTGGCTAACCAGCAATTTTCAATGCAATGGATCCTGGCCATCATTTTTGCCCTGGGCATTGCGACCTGGATCGGCTTTTTCAGCTATCGGCACGTCGAATATTCTCAGGAGCTCTGGTGGCGCTTTGCCTTCGATGCTCAAGCCCCCCGAATGCTTCGTACGCTGGTATTTACCGCTGTGACCGCATTGGCTTATGCCCTTTGGAAACTGTTCCGGGCAGATCCGCTGCCAGCTGGCACCAGCGAAAGCACTTTCGGCGCATTGCCGGACAGGGAAGCGGTTCATTCCGTTTTGGACGGGGCATTGCATTCCTCAGGCAATCTGGCACTGCTGGGCGACAAGCGGTTTCTCTGGGCCAGCGATCAAAAAGCTTTCATCATGTATCAGGTGAGTGGCGAGAGTTGGATTGCAATGGGCGATCCCGTCGGGCCGGAAAATTACCATGAAGAACTGGCGTGGGCCTTTCGCGAGTTGGTAGACCGGCACGATGGCCGAACCGTTTTCTACCAGGTTTCTGACGAACACCTGTCTCTTTATGTGGACCTGGGCCTGACCCTTACCAAACTGGGCGAGGAAGCTATCGTTGATTTAGGCCATTTCTCGTTGCAGGGCAGTCAGAACGCGGCGCTCAGGCAAATACTCAATAAAGCCAAAAAGAATGGCGCCGTATTTGAAATCGTACCTCGCACGGAAATCGGGCCGATTTTGCCGGACCTGCGCAGAATTTCGGACCGTTGGCTGGAAGACAAATCGGCCGCCGAAAAAGGTTTCTCACTGGGGGCTTTTTCTGAATCCTACATTACCCATTTCGATTGCGCCGTGGTGCGGGTCGATGATTCCATCGTGGCCTTTGCAAATCTGTGGCTGGCGCCTGCCGGCAAAGAACTCTCTATTGATTTGATGCGCTACGACAACCAATCACCGAATGGAATCATGGATTATTTGTTTGTAGAACTGATGCAATGGGGGGCCCGCAATGGCTACCAATCATTCAATCTGGGTATGGCACCCTTGTCGGGCCTGGAGCGACGACCACTGGCGCCGTTGTGGCACAAAATCGGCCATTTGATTTTTACCCACGGGGACAATTTCTACAATTTTGAGGGCTTGCGTCATTACAAAAGCAAGTTTCATCCCGATTGGAGGCCTCGATACCTGGCCTGCCCTGGTGGTTGGACACAATTGCCACTGGCGCTGCTGGACACAGCCAGACTGATATCCGGTGGTTTGTCCGGCTTTCTGGGTAAGCGCTGAACTTTAAGACATCAGGCTGCTATGAAAACGGCCGAAACCCCGCGTTATTCCAGATAGGGCGCGATGGCAGGATGTGAGTTTCGCAATTGTCGAATCAGTCGATCATGGCGATGTATTTTCAACATGGCGTGCACTACCAGATAACACCCTAAAGCCACCAGTACCGCATTGAGCACCATGATAGGAATAAGCAAGTGCGATACATTGCCTGAATCGTAAAATCGGGAAGTTGCGATCAATGCACTGATGACTGCCATTGGCAGCGCAAACACGGCGATTCCGGTTCGCAACAATGACAATGAGGTGCGTTTTTCAGAGAGTATCAATTGGGCTGCAGCCAGAATGATTTCTTCATCCGTTGTCGCACTTGGTTTGCTTTGTGTTAAATCACCTGGATTGTTGTCTGTATTCATGAATTGAACTCTTGGGAACACGTGCCAGATGCATATCGATGGATAAACCCTTTAAAACCAGCTTTTCGGCTACCACCAGCAGCTATGAAATGTAGTTTGTGCATGGCTGGAGACCAAGTTTGTGCATAAGACCGTAACGATAATGATAGCCGTTCTGCTGGGTGTATCTCTGCTCATCTGGTTTTCTCGCCCCATGTCTGTAAAGTTGCTTCACTACCTCAGCTGGCGTTACTTCTCCGGTGTCGAAACCTCGGTTGGCACGGTTAAAAATGCTGATGCCACGGTGCATTATCGTAGCTTTGGAAAAGGCCCGCCACTGATACTGCTACACGGGGGATTGAGTTCCGGCCTTGATTGGTTCAGCCAATTGCCCGGGCTTTCCAACCGCTTCCAAACCATTGTTATCGACTTGCGGGGTCACGGGCGATCCACCATCGGCTCCAAACCCTTTTCCTACAAGTTGTTTGCCCGGGACGTTGTGCAGGTATTGGATGCTTTGGAGATCGACCAGGCTGACCTGATTGGTTGGAGTGATGGTGGCAATGTCGGCCTGCTGTTGGCTCGTTTCTATCCGGAACGCGTGAACCGATTGATTCTTATCAGTGCCAACTTCCAGCCTTCAGGCCTGACCGAGGAGGCCACTGATGAGCTGAAGAAGGCAACAGTGGAATCTGCGGGGCACTTCAAACAATGGCTTTTCAAGTGGTTTTCACCTGAGCCCGGGCGCTGGAAAGAGTTATGGACCAAGGTAACGATGATGTGGAAGAAGTACCCGCAGTTAAGCGAAGCAGATTTGCGTTCCATACAGTCACCCGTACTGCTTGTTGTCGGAGCCAACGATCTGGTTGAGATTGCTCACGCAATACAGATGACTGAATGGATACCGGATGCCCGCCTGAAAATCCTGGCTGATACGGGACATGCAGTACTCCGTGAAGCGCCCGACCGGGTGTTACAATTGATCTGGAATTTCTTTTGTCCTAAAGGCAATTGCCAGTGAGTAACCTGCAGGCTGCTGTAATACGGATGGGTGGTTAGTGATGACTGTTGAACATCATGTGTGAGCTATTCGCTGTCAACTCGCTCCACCCGGTAGGGGTGCGATATTCATTGGCAGAATTTGCCAGACACGGTGGTTTAACCCATACCAACTCATCCGGTTGGGGTATCAGTTTTGAACGGGGTCACGACAGCTTGCTGGTGAAGGAGCCACAACCGGCATTTGACAGTCCCTGGGTTTCATTCATCGCCGGACAACACATCCACAGTAATTGCATGATCGCGCACATTCGTCGGGCATCGATTGGCAAAGCTTCATTCGAAAACTCACATCCATTTCGCCGGGAACTGGGCGGACAGACTCATGTGTTTGCCCATAACGGCGATCTTCCCGGATTTTCTGACGTACTGCCATTGGCTTCCAAACGTTTTCTTCCCATGGGTCAAACCGATTCAGAGCATTGCTTCTGCTTTCTGTTGGGCCAGCTTGCGCCTCTTTGGGATGCAGGCACCCCTTCTGTTGCAGACCGACTGGCTATCATATCCGGAGTCGCGTCTGCGATGCGCGGACTGGGCCCGGCAAACTTCCTGTATTTTGATAGCGAGGTGCTTTTTGTTCACGCGGATCGTCGGCACTTTGAAGAGGATGGAGAAAGTGCGGCGGCCAGACCACCTGGGCTGCAGTGGTTGGAAAAACAGGATCTGCACATTCCTGGCCTCAAAATATCTCCGCATAAATTGGCTACCAGACCCTCATTACTCGTGGCCAGTGTTCCATTGAGTAATGATGACTGGCATGCCTTCGAAAGAGGCACGACCGCAGCCATATTCAACGGTGAAATATTGGCGTTACATAAAGATTAAACCGCATCGCCGCTCAATCCGGCCGGATTAATCAAACCTGCACAACCACGCTTGGTCTGCGGAACTCCGGGTAAAAACCGAACTGAAGTTCAAATATAAACTCCTATATGAAAACACGGATTGGCTGCATCAGCTGGAATTCATGATACAAATAGTGCACCCAACCACTGTGTGAACTGTACGCCATGAATAATTTCAGAAACCTGGTTTTGTGTTTCAGCAGTCTTTTACTGCTCATTGCCTGTAAACCCGAAGCGGAAACGGCTACCAAGACACCTGCGCAGCCGAATGAAATGCCCACCGTACCCGCTGCCGCCGATGTGGTCATACGCGATGCGGCGGTGTATACCCTGAATCCCGAGCAGCCCTTTGCGGAAGCGGTGGCCATTCGCGATGGCCGTATTATTTTCGTGGGAGCGTTGACAGAAGCAGAACCCTTGATTGGCGCTGACACCCGGGTGATTTCACAACCCGGCGGCATGGTATTGCCGGGCTTCCAGGACGCACATGTACATCCCTACACTTCGGGTATAGACCAGTATGACTGCAATATGGATTTGCAGCCTATCGCACCCGAAACTTATGTAGCCAAGGCCAAACAATGTTATGAAACCATGACCGACCGGAAATGGATCAAGGGCGGCGGCTGGATTATGACGGCTTTTGGTGCCAACCCGATTCCGAACAAGGCTTTGCTGGATGCAGTGATACCCGACAAGCCGGCGATTTTTTATTCCTCCGATGGACACACGGCCTGGACCAATAGCCTGGCTTTGCAAGCCGCAGGTATCACTGCGGAAACCCCCGATCCGGTAAACGGTCGGATTGACCGCGATCCCGTCACCGGCGAACCGGTGGGCAGTCTGCAGGAATCTGCCATGCACCTGGTCGGTGACCTGGTTCCACCGCCTCCGGAAAAACAACGCAATGATGCCATGCGCTATGCACTGGACTATTTGCACAGCCTGGGAATCACCGCCATGCAGGAAGCCTATGTAAGTGTTGATCCTGAAGACCCGTTGCAGGCTTTGGAAACTTACCAGGCTTTTGCCGATCGGGACGAACTGAAAATGCATACCGGAGTGTCGCTGCTTTGGGACAGCGACAAAGGCCTGGAACAGATACACGACATCCTGGCTGCACGGGAGAAATACAACGGTCGCGGCCTGCGTGTCAATACGGTCAAAATGTTTCTGGATGGCGTGGTTGAACCCAGCACGGCCGTATTGATCGACGACTACACCGATCAGCCCGGCTTCAAGGGAGAATTGCAAATACCGGCCGATTTACTGAATGAAGCCGTACGACAACTCGATGCGGATGGTTTCCAGGTTCACATACATGTGATCGGTGACGGTGCCGTGCGTGCCGCACTGGATGCGTTCGAATACACCCAATATCTCAACGGCAAAAGCAATGGTCGCCATACCGTGGCGCATGTCCAGTTTATTTCACCCCAGGACATCGCCCGTTTCGCGGAACTGGATGTCACTGCAATTTTCTCTGCACTCTGGGCGGGTGGTGAAGATGAATTCCTGACCGAATTGACGTTGCCGCGGGTGGGCCCGGAACGCTATCGCTGGACTTATCCCATGCAAAGCCTGATCGAAGCCAAGGGTAGAGTGGCTTTTGGTTCTGACTGGAATGTTTCCTCACCGGATCCTTTGCTGGCCATAGAAGCTGCTGTAACCCGCGGTAATGTATTCGACCCCGGCATTCCGGTATTTTTGCCACAGGAACGGATCAGCCTGGAAGATGCCATCAAAGCGGCGACGCTGAATTCGGCTTATGTGAATCATCTGGATGGTCGGACCGGAAGCGTTGAGGTCAACAAGCTGGGCGATTTGGTGATACTGGACCGTAACCTGTTTGAGATTGACCCGTCCGAAATTTCCGATGCAAGTGTCATGACAACCCTGTTCGGCGGTAAAGTGATTTTTCAGGCAGCGCCAAACCCATAGCCGATCCTGCTGTGGGAGGCCGCTCCCGGGCTGAATCGCGAGCATGGCTCGCCCCCACAGCATGGCTCGCTCCTGTGGGAGGCCGCTCCCGGGCTGAATCGCGAGCATGGCTCGCTCCCACAGTATGGCTCGCTCCTGTGGGAGGCAGCTCCCGGGCTGAATCGCGAGCATGGCTCGCTCCCACAGCATGGGTCGCTCCTGTGGGAGGCAGCCATGCTGCCGACCAGGTTGAATCAAGAGCCACGGTCGCAATTTGAATATCTAACAGGAGAATGCGATTCCGGAACAATCC
>CAZRTG010000004.1:0-4025 GCA_964602895.1 uncultured Wenzhouxiangellaceae bacterium | reverse complement strand
GAGCCACGGTCGCAATTTGAATATCTAACAGGAGAATGCGATTCCGGAACAATCCAACATCGTCGTTTCCTTATTTCTGATTTTCACGGGTGCTGCCGTGGTCACCACCCTGGCGCTGTATGCGCGCCAGGCCATGATTGTGGGTTACATTCTTTTGGGCATGGCGTTTGGCCCCTGGGGCCTTTCCTGGGTAGCTGACCCGGGGCTGATTGCCGACATTGCTGAAGTGGGTATTATCTTCCTGTTGTTCCTGTTGGGCCTGGATTTGACCCCACAAAAACTGGCCCTGTTGTTCCGCCAAACCACATGGCTTACCTTCATCACGTCTTTGATCTTCTGTCTGGTTGGCTGGGGCATCGCCAAAGGATTCGGCTTCTCACCGGTGGAAAGCCTGCTGGTGGGCGTTTCAGCGATGTTCTCCAGCACCATTATTGGCATCAAATTGCTGCCCACAACCGTTTTGCACCACAGACACACCGGCGAGGTGATCATCAGTGTATTGCTGTTGCAGGACATCATCGCCATCCTGGTGATGCTGGTATTGCAGGGCATGCAATCGGCCGGGGTGGAACTCATCGATGTGGTCATCAAGGACATCGCCCTGCTGTTACTGGCCTTGCCCGCCCTGATAGCCGTCGCCTGGCTATTGGAACGTTATGTGTTACTGGCCCTGTTTCGCCGTTTCGACCGCGTACAGGAATACGTTTTCCTGTTGACCATCGCCTGGTGTTTGGGCTTTGCACAGTTGGCACATGTGGTGGGACTGTCCTATGAAATCGGGGCCTTTATCGGTGGCATCATCATAGCCAGCAACCCCATCGCGCAATTCATTGCCATCAGCCTGAAGCCCTTGCGGGATTTTTTTCTGGTGCTGTTCTTTTTTGCCTTGGGGGCCAGCCTGAATCTGGATGTGGTTGCCACCGTGTGGATACCGGCTTTTATGCTGGGATTGGCCATGCTGCTGCTCAAACCGGTGGCATTTCGCTACACGCTCGGCGGATTGATCGACACCAAAAAATTGGCTTGGGAAACCGGCTTCAGACTGGGCCAGATGAGCGAATTTTCGCTGTTGATTACCTTCCTGGCTTTGCAAAGTCCGTATGTAGGAAAAGAAGCGGTATTCATGATTCAGTTGGCTACTGTGATTACTTTTATCGGCTCATCCAGCCTGGTGGTGCTGAACTTCCCCACTCCGGTGGCTGCTTCAGACCGTTTGCGACGGGATTAGGCGCCGAATTGATCGGAGGCAGCCATTTTGTGCAGGGATGCACTTAGGATAGCGAAGGGCAGGATGCCCGAGAGCTATCGCCGATCGGGCTGAAGTTTTGTAGGAGGCAGCCATGCTGTGGGAGCGAGCCATGCTCGCGATTCAACCCGATCGGCAGCATGGCTGCCTCCTACAAAATGGCGGCTTCCTACAATATCTCAGGCGGCCCTGGATTTGGCTATATGCGCCGCGATTGCGTCCATCAACATGGGCGACAGGCAATCATAGGGCTCCAGCCCCAGTTTGCGCAGACGGTTACGAACCCGTGTCATGTTTTTGGATTCAAAACCCGCTTCAACAATTGATGAAACAAAGGCTGCAAACTGCGGTGGCGACCAGCCTTCTTCGGCCGACAATTCCGTGTGCACAAAATCCAATCCGTAGAACGGATGACCGGTATTTTCGATTCGACCATACAGATGTACACCGCACTTCTTGCACGCATACCGTTGTATGGGCGCCTTTTTGTTTACTACCTTCAGCTTGTTCTTGTTAGCCGTTACTTTGAGTTTGTCTCGCGAAACTACAGCCACTTGCGAAAACAGCGCCCCTTCGGGCTTCCAGCATTTGCTGCAACCGCAAACATGATTGTGAGCCGTTTGTGAACTGAGCGTCACTTCAACAGGATCACTGGAACAATGACAACGTAATACCCCACCTTTGAAACTCCTCTTGGCGGGTTTAAAGCCTTTATCAACTGCAGGATGAATTGAAAATGTACTGGCCATGATGGTCCCTCCAGACACGTGAGTGGGAAAACCAGGGGCCAACAGTATGTGCCTGTTACGTGATCGGCAGCAAGAGGACATTGTATTCGCCCGCCACCACCACGGATCAAGTCGGCAAGACGTTCCTTGCCGATATCCTCAGAACTGCTTTTTTGTCACTTTCGCAACCCTTATGGCTTGCGGAACTTCAAGGTCATGCGGTTGGACTCACCGATGGCACGCATGGCGTCGGCCAGTGTTTCATCATCCCGTGCTGTGGCCAAAGTAGGCGGCAGACGCCAGACCACGTCAGCGTCCCCGGGCTGGTCCTTGGGATTCTCATTGATGGCCGATTCACCGACCAACTCGAAACCCGCCTTCTGCATGAAGGCGATCACTGCACTTTTCTTCAGATAGCCGTGCGAGCCATTGGCCCATTCATCAGACTTTTCTTCTGCCGCCTGGTGCTGCACCACCCCGACAATGCCGCCAGGTTTGAGTACATCGAAGGCATTCTGTAGTGCGTCGGTCAGGAATCCACCCTCGCTTTCAAAACGATTGAGGTTATGCAGTGCCCGGATGAACAACACGGCATCGGCGGTACCCTTCATCTCATCGGGCAGGGAGCCAAGCACAAATGCCGATACACGGGCGCCAGTTTCACCTCGCCATCCTTCTGCTTCTGCGGTCCAGTCACTTACCCAGGTTTTCTTCCCTTCCAGCGCTTCATCTGAGTAAAAACCGAACAGGGGCAGCATCTCCAGCGAATAATCTGCACCAATCAATGTGCCTTCTGCCCCCAGGTAGGGGATCAGGATTTTACTGTACCAGCCACCACCCGGCAGGGCCTCGACCACGGTCATGCCGGGCTCAATTCCAAAAAACTCCAGGGTTTCAGCAGGATGTCGCCAAACATAACGGTCTTGCACCTCTTCAGGCTGTGCGGCCAGAACATCTGCCAAAACTGTGTTGTCTGCCCAAAGGCCTGGTGTTGCCAGCAGCAGTGCTGCCAGAGTCAACCATTGGTGTGGGAATAAAGTATGTAGCTTACGCATGTCAGGTATCCTCATTGCGGTTATGATTCGGAAAGTTGAATGCAGATTCAGCTCATTCGTTCAACAAGGCAACCATCTTACCCAACCATATTACCCAAACATATTACCCAAACATATTACTTTATGCATTTCCTGATTTTAATCCTCATGCTGTTGATCATTCTGCTCGGCCCGGGCATTTGGGTGCAGAGAGTCATGAAGCGTTACCGTGAACCGGCAAACCGCTATGACGAAACCGGCGCCCAACTGGCCAGGCGTTTGCTGGATACCTACAACATGAAATCAGTTGTGGTGGAGCGAACAGAGCAAGGCGATCATTATGATCCCATCGCCAAGGCCGTTCGATTGTCCTTGCCTCACCATGATGGTAAATCACTTTCGGCACTGGTTATTGCGGCGCATGAAACCGGCCATGCACTGCAGGATGCCACCGCTTATCCACCTTTGCATTTACGCACCCGACTGGTGCGTTGGGTAGGTCCGGTGGAGAAAATCGGCGCCGGCCTGTTAATGGCCACGCCCTTGATCATCGCTATTACCCGGCTGCCCTTGGCTGGCGCTTTGATGCTGCTGGGTGGTGTTTTGACGCTGGGCTCGGCGGTACTGATCCATCTGATGACGCTACCCACTGAATTTGATGCCAGCTTCAATCGCGCGCTACCGATGCTGGACGAGCAGGCTGTTTTATTTGAAGGTGACGAGTTGCACGCACGAAAACTGTTACGCGCTGCAGCCATGACCTATGTTGCCGCCTCCATGATGAGCCTGCTGAACATCGCCCGCTGGTGGGCGATCCTGCGCCGGTGAGTACTGAAACAGTTACCCTACAAGCGAATCATGCTGTGGGAATGACTCATGCTGTGGGAGCGATCCATGCTGTAGGAGCGACCCATGCTGTGGGAGCGACCCATGCTGTGGGAGCGACCCATGGTCGCGAATCAATCAGTTGCTTATCGGCAGCATGGCTGCCTCCCACAACATCGGTTGCTTATCGGC
>CAZRTG010000003.1:0-55182 GCA_964602895.1 uncultured Wenzhouxiangellaceae bacterium | reverse complement strand
GCATGGCTCGCTCCCACAGCATGGCTCGCTTGTAGGAGGCAGCCGTGCTGCCGACAAATAAGGTTGTTTCGCGAGCATGGCTCGCTCCCACAGCACGGCTCACTCCCACAGCATGGCTACCATTGTGCAGGGATGCACCGGTGCCGCGGCGGGCAGGATGCCCGAGAGCGGCCCCCTACACATCTAATTTTCGACTGACGAACAGGTCCATGAATTGGCTGACGGGGAGTTCGGATAATGACGTATCTTCATCAAAGGTCGTCAGTATCGCCTGAATTTGATCGTCTTCAAAAATACCGTTCAAACTGTTTTCGAATTTTTCGATTAACAGTGGAATGCCTTCATCACGGCGTCTTCGGTGGCCAATGGGATACTGTATTTCCACCCGCTCTGTTTTTGAACCATCGCGGAAAAATACCTGGATACTGTTTCCAATCGCCCGTTTATCCGGATCGTAATAATCTTCAGTAAAGGACTTGTTTTCCCGGACTGTCATTTTCGAACGCAGCCGGTCGATGCGCGGGTCGGCAGCGATTTCGTCGGTGTAATGTTCGGCGGTCAATTGACCGAAAATCAGGCCAATCGCGGCCATATACTGGAGACAGTGATCACGATCAGCGTAATTATTGAGCGGCCCGGTTTTGTCGATAATCCGGACGCCCGGCTCCTGAGTCTCCATCTCGACCCGCTCGATATCGTCCAGACGATCCTGTACCTGCGGATGCAACTGCAAAGCGCACTCGACCGCAGTCTGGGCATGGAATTCAGCAGGAAATGAGATTTTGAAAAGTATGTTTTCCATGACATAGCTGCCCAGAGGTCGGGCCAGACTTAAGGTTTTTCCCTCAAACAGTACATCCTGAAAGCCCCAGTCCTTTGCTGTTAATGCCGTTGGGTATGCCATTTCTCCTGCCAATGCAATCAGTGATAAACGCACAGCGCGCGAAGTCGCATCCCCTGCAGCCCAGCTTTTTCTTGACCCGGTATTGGGCGCGTGCCGGTAGGTACGCAGGGCGCCGCCATCGATCCAGGCATTGGAAATCGCGCTCAGGGTCTGTTCATAACTGCAACCCAGCATCTGGCTGGCGACTGCGGTACTGGCGATCCGTACCAACAACACATGATCCAGTCCGACGCGATTGAACGAATTGTCCAGTGCCAGTATTCCCTGTACTTCATGGGCTTTGATCATTGCCGTCAGTACATCGTGAACGCTGATGTCTTTCCCGTGCAGGCGGTTCTGGTAATCGGCAACGGCCAGGATCGCGCCCAGATTATCCGACGGATGGCCCCATTCGGCGGCCAGCCAGGTGTCGTTGAAATCCAGCCAGCGGATGAGGGTGCCGATGTCGAAAGCAGCTTTGACCGGATCCAGTTCCACGTTCGTGCCCGGTACACGGCAACCGCCTTTTAACGAGGCTTCGGGGACGATCGGTCCCAGCAGCCTGCGACACTGGGGATAGGCCAAAGCCAGAAACCCGCAAGCCAGACTGTCCATCAGACACTGTTCAGCCGTCTTATAAGCCAGCGGGCTGTCGATGTTCTGGTGATGTACGTAGTCGGCAATTTCGACGAGCAAGGAATCCATATATATCCTGTTTGTATAAAAGGGTGAGTAACAGCCAGTTCACTGTGTCTTCATTGAGATGTCAACCGCAATGGAGGCCGAGCAAGTGAAAAAGCTAATTCTGATTGGAAATCAGCCCAAACATCAGGCTGTCACACCATAGCCCATTGACCAGCCAGCGATCACGGAACAGGCCTTCCCGTTCAAAACCGAAGCGCTCCAGCACGCGTATGCTGGCTGCATTTTTGGGGTCGGTGTCGGCTTCCAGGCGGTGTAGTTTCATTTCTGTAAATGCAAATGCAATAACACTTTCCAGCGCTTCAGACATAATGCCCTGATGCCAGTATCTGCGATTGAGTAAATAGCCGATTTCACTGCGGCGGTTGGAACTGTCCAGTTTGAACAGAGTGCAGGTGCCTATCATTTTACCGCTGGCTTTTTCTTCTATGCCCCAATAAAGACAGTGGCCGTCTTCCATCCAGCGTAAATTTTCGCGGGTATAGTCTTCTGCCTGTTGCAGTTCCGTCATGATCGGACGGCTCCAATAGCGCACAGTTTCTTCGTCCGAAAGGATATCCAGCATGTCGGCAGCGTCTTCCATACGCAGGCAACGGATCAACAATCGGCCGGTTTCCAACGTAGGGACGGGTATGGCGCTGCTTTTATTCAGGGTCATGCTCTTCAGCCATGTTTTGAATGCCTGTGTTACGCATCAAGGCGAAGTGTAAAGGAAGGCCGGACGCAAGCGTCAATCAATTGCCAGTCCATCAGCGTTTGCTTTGCATCTGCTGCATCCCGTTCAAACCAGGCGCGTGCACTGCCCAATCTGAAGCTGTAACCCCAGGCATCCATATCCTGCAGCATGCGGTCGCGGCCGAATCCGGGCAAATAATCAGCCAGCACGATCTGCAAAAAACAGACCGCATTTTCCTCGTCATAATCACCGCCGGCGTTGGTGTCCAGACCGTCCCGTCGGGCAGAGTCCATGCAGATATAATGGCAGGCCTCATGCAGTATGGAGTGCACCGGCGTATCGTCACGCAATAAAAGGCAATTACCCTGCAAGCCGGCTTCTGCATCACCCCAGAAGGAACCCGGTATCTCCGAATTGTTGGCGACCTGTTGGATTTGCATGCCAAAACGCAGCAGCAAAGCAGCCAATGCCGCTTGATCTGCATCAGCATAGGTCATAACTTGGGTAGCTGCTTGGCTCACAGAATCTCCGGGTAGTACAGGCGACACCCTATGGATGGCCCGACACAGGTGTCTTCTGGCCCATGCATCATGTGTCTCAGGTTGCATAAGATAAAATACCAGAACCCAGGGTCAAGGTAGCTTCCGCTGAATATTAAATTCACACAGACAGAGAACTACAAGCCGACGCAGTTGATGCGTTATGCCGGGCTTTTTACCTGGCTGTGTGCCTCTGTGCCGCTGATCTGGATGTTTTTCAATGATACCGGCCAGTTGGACCGCGAACCTTATGTGGGCTGGTGGATATTGCATCTGGTATTCGGTCTGACCTACTGGAACCTGGTGCGCGAACTGCCCTTGCGCACGCCGATACCGCATCGGGTATTCGCGGCGCTGGTGTTAAGCATGAGTGCCATAGGCATCAGCCTGACCTCGCAGTCCGGGCTGGGTGGCCTGCTTCTGTTGCTGGTAGCCGGCCTGCTGCCGTGGATGTTCAGCATGACCTGGGCCTGGCTGTGGTTGCTGATACAAAGCCTGACGCTTGCCGTTGCGCTTAACCGGGTACCCAATGTGTCCCTCACCGATGCAGCCATGACCGCCGGTCTGTTCATGGGCATTTCCCTGTTTGCCTTTATGAGTTCGGTAGTGGGCTTGCGGCAACATGCGGCGCGTGACGAACTGCGTAAACTGAATTCTGAATTACATGCCACCCAGGCGCTGCTGGCAGACAATACCCGTATTGCCGAACGGGTCCGCATTGCCCGCGAATTGCATGACCTGGTGGGACACCATTTGACCGCCCTGACATTGAATCTGGAAGTGGCTACTCATCTGGTTGAGGGCAAGGCGCTGGAGCATGTGCAACAGGCGAGATCTCTGGCGAAATTGTTGCTCGCGGATGTGCGCGAAGTGGTCAGCGATATTCGCGACAACGACAAGGTCGATCTGGCTGCTGCCCTGGGCACACTGGTTGAGGGCGTACCCGAGCCAGTGGTACATCTGGATCTGCCCCACAAGCTGGCCATGATGGATCCGGTACAGGCGCAAGTGCTGTTACGCTGCGCCCAGGAAGCCATTACCAACAGTGTGCGCCACGCCGGCGCCCGTAATCTGTGGATCCGGCTGGCCCAGGATGAGGATGGCGTCGCGTTGACGGCGCATGATGATGGCCGTGGCTCCAGTGATCTGACTGCAGGCAACGGCTTGAGAGGCATGTCGGAAAGGCTGAAACAACTGGGCGGTGAACTTAGGTTAGAATCCAGCCCCGGTGCAGGTTTTTCACTTCATGCCTGGCTACCCAGGGAGGCTGCTACATGATACGCGTGATGTTGGTTGATGATCAGAATCTGGTGCGCAAGGGTGTGCGCAGTCTGCTGGAGTTATCGCCCGAGATAGAAATTGTCGGTGAAGCAGCGGATGGGGCTGAAGCCATACGCTTGTTGCCGGATCTCAACCCGGACGTGATGTTGCTGGATATGCGCATGCCGGGCATGTCGGGCATTGAAATGTTGCAAACCCTGGCCAAGAATGATGCCGTCCCACCGACCATTATTCTTACGACCTTTGACGATGATGAACTGGTACTGGCCGGTATCAAGGCCGGTGCACGCGGTTATTTGCTGAAAGATGTGTCGCTGGAAGACCTGGTGGGAGCGGTCAAAACCGTGGCAGAGGGCGGAACGGTGGTCAAACCGGCGGTTACCCAACGTCTTTTGAAGGGCCTGGCCAACCTGAAGAACGAGTTTTCCAGTCTGGATCGGCCAGACCCGCTAACCGAGCGGGAGACAGAAATCCTGCGGTTGATGGCTGGTGGTTACAGTAACAAGGAGATTGCCAACAGTCTGGGCGTGGCAGAAGGAACCATTAAAAACCATGTTTCGAACATTCTTTCCAAGATGGGGGTACGCGACAGAACCCGCGCGGTATTGAAAGCTTTTGAGATGGGGCAGATTTAGGTGGTGGTCGGCAGCATGGCTGCCTCCCACATGTAGGAGCGACCCATGGTCACGATTTAAACCGATCGGCAGCATGGCTGCCTCCCACATGTAGGAGCGACCCATGGTCGCGATTTAAACCGATCGGCAGCATGGCTGCCTCCCACAGCATGGCTCGCTCCTACAACATGGGTGTCTCCTGCAGGCGATGGTTATGATCCGGTCTTGTCCAGGTGGTCGAATTTGCGTTTCAGGCTTTCACTGCGATCGGTAACAATGCGTTCCAGTGTTTCCACCCGCTGTTTCAGGTCGGATTCCAGTGAATCCAGCCGGCGATTGAGGGCATCTATAGACTGGTGATCTGCCTTGGACAGCTTGTCCTTGGCACGATGGCGATAAGCCTCAAGGGCAATTCCAGCGATGCAAATAATGACAATGGCGGTCCACATACTCAAGCTGATTACTCCTGTAGCATCAATACTTAATTTGTACGGAAAGGCTTGCTGTTGCCAGTGACAAAAGTCATGTCCATGCCTTTCAATTTCTCAAGGCTTGAAAAATCATGGTGGTGACCTGAAATTTTTTGTCGCAATTGTTGTCCATCATGGCCGTGACTCTTTGCTTAATGCCCACAGAGTAACGAAACTACAGAATAATGAAACCACAGAATAATGAAACGATTGTGAGTCTGATATTAAGCCAGACCCTATCCTCGGGAGACAATTTATGAATGATGTCAGGATTGAAGCCCGCTCTCTGACCAAGTATTACGGTCAACTGGCCGCTGTCAGAGATATGAGCTTTGAGTTGCAAGCCGGTGAAGTGCTCGGCTTTCTCGGTCCGAACGGTGCCGGTAAATCAACCACCATGAAAATGCTCACGGGTTTTCTCGCACCCAGTTCCGGCACGGCACGGATCAACGGCCACGATATCGTTGAGAATTCCCTGGCGGCCCGTCGCAGCATGGGCTACCTGCCGGAAGGCGCACCTGCTTACGGTGAAATGACCGCTACAACATTCCTGCAATTCATTGCTCGTGCACGTGGTTTCAGCGGGGCTGATGTGGCAGGCAAAGCCGATGCGGCCATGGATCGGTTGAATCTGAAGCATGTGAAGCACCAGGTTATCGATACCCTGTCCAAGGGTTACAAGCGGCGGGTAGGACTGGCGCAAGCCATCCTGCATGATCCGGACATCCTGATTCTGGATGAGCCTACCGATGGTCTGGATCCCAACCAGAAGCATGAGGTGAGAAGCCTGATCCAGGAAATGGCCGCAGAAAAAATCATCGTCATATCCACCCACATACTGGAAGAGGTACAGGCGGTGTGCAATCGTGCCATGATCATTGCGGATGGACGCTTGTTGCTCGATGACACACCCGGTGGCCTGTTGAGCCGATCGCGTTACCACAATGCGGTCACACTGGTGGTTGATGACCTGCAAAAGGCTGCCAGTGTGCTCAGCGAGTTGCCGCAGGCACGCAAAGTGGAAATCCGTGATGGCGAACTCACCGTGTTCCCGGGCCAGGATGCTGCTTTATTCCAGGTCGTTTCCGACCTGGTCAGGCAGCAAGGCTGGAAAGTCCATGAATTGCGCCTGGAGCAGGGGCGCATGGATGAAGTCTTCCGTCAAATCACCCGCATGGAGGGTCGGGCATGAACACAGCCAGCCAAACGGTTACAACTCAAGCCACGGTGGCCCAGGTCACGACAGCCCCGGTCGCTGCGTTTCCGGCAATCAACGTGATGCGCCGTGAATTGGCCGCCTATTTCGCCACCCCGGTTGCCTGGGTCTTTATCGTGATTTTCCTGGTAATGGCAGGTGTTTTTACTTTTTACATTGGCTCGTTTTACGAACGTGGCCTGGCCGACCTGGCACCATTTTTCCAATTCCACGCCTGGCTGTATCTGTTCCTGGTGCCTGCCATGGCGATGCGGCTTTGGGCTGAAGAACGCCGCTCCGGCACCATCGAGTTGCTCCTGACCTTGCCGGTCAGTTTGTGGCAGGCGGTACTGGGCAAGTTCCTGGCGGCCTGGTTATTCCTTGGCCTGGCCCTGGCTCTGACCTTCCCGATCTGGCTAACGGTAAATTACCTCGGCAGCCCGGACAATGGCGCCATCCTGGCGGCCTACATCGGCAGTTGGCTGATGGCCGGCGGCTTTCTGGCCATAGGCTCCTGCATGTCTGCACTCACGCGCAACCAGGTGGTGGCATTCATCCTCAGCGTGGTGGTGTGTTTCGCTTTCATGCTCAGTGGTTTGCCGATGATCATGGATTTGTTTGCCAGTTGGGCGCCACAGGGCTTGCTCGACATGATTGCCGATTTCAGTTTTCTGTCACGCTTTGCTTCCATCTCCAAGGGTGTGCTGGATTTGCGCGACCTGATCTATTTCTTGCTGGTGATCATCTTCTGGCTGTTGGCCAGTGTGGTGGTACTGGAAATGAACAAGGCTGATTGAGGATATGAACATGAAAAAGAAACCTCTTATGCCCGCCGCAACATTGATACTGCTGGCTGTATTGTTTGCTGCATTAACCGTGTTATCAGCCAAACTGCTCAATGGAGCGCGGCTGGACCTGACCCAGGACAAACTTTATACCTTGAGTCAGGGCACTCGAAACATACTGAAAAACCTGGATCAACCGGTGAAGTTGTACCGCTTTTTCTCGGAAGAGCCCAGCCGTGAATTACCGCAGATTCGCAGCTATGCCAAGCGGGTGGATGAGTTGCTGGATGAAATGGTCAACCGCAGCAACGGCAAGCTGAGCGTGCAGCGTATCGATCCGGTGGCATTCTCTGAACAGGAAGACCAGGCCGCTCGTTTTGGCCTGCAGGCAGTACCGATTGGCAGCAGTGGCGTTACCCTGTATCTGGGTATTGCCGGTACGAACTCGCTGGATGATGTGCAAACCATGCCATTTTTGCAGCCACAGAAAGAACAGTTTCTCGAATATGATCTGGCCAAAATGATCTCATCCCTGGGTAAGCCGGAGAAGAAAATCATAGGTGTGTTGAGTTCATTGTCCATGGAGGGGGGTTTTGACCCGGCCACACAGCGCATGACGGACCCCTGGGTGATGCGCGAGCAACTCGATCAACTGTTCACACTGCAGGACATCGACGCACAAAGTGGTTCTCTGCCGGATGATATCGACTTGTTGGTCCTGGTCCATCCACGCAATTTGCCGGAATCCATGCTTTACAGCATTGACCAGTTTGTTTTGGCCGGTGGTCGTCTGGTTGCGTTTATGGACCCGATGGCAGAAGCCGATCAGGGTACGCCCGGCGACCCCATGGCGCAGATGCAACGGGGCAGCTCATCAAGCTTGGGCAAATTGCTCAAAGCCTGGGGCGTGAGCTTTGATGCCAACCGGGTTCTGGGTGATTTGCAGTTTGGCATTGGCACGGGACAGCAACGGCATATCGGTATCCTGTCCGTTCCGTCTGAAGGTCTGAACAACGAGGACATCATCAGTGCCGACCTGGAAGTCGTCAACTTTTCCTCGGTAGGCTGGTTACAGCCCGTTGAAGGTGCCAGCACCACGTTTGAAGTACTGGCACAAAGCAGTGAAAACGCAGCTCCACTGGACGCATCACGGCTGCGGTTTCTTGCGAATCCGACCGACCTGTTGAAAGACTTCAATCCCACCGGCGAACGCTACGCCCTGGCAGCACGGGTAACGGGTCCGGCCGAATCGGCTTTTGAACAACCGCCTGAAGGGGCTGCAGATGATGACACGGCGACCCCGTTGAAGGCCGCAACCGAGCAGGGAATCAATGTCGTGCTGTATGCCGATACGGATATGTTGACGGACCGTTTGTGGGTGCAGAAACAGCCTTTTCTGGGCCAGGTCATCGTTAATTCTTTTGCTGATAATGGCAATATCGTGATCAATTCCGTCGATAATTTATTGGGTGATGTGGACCTGATCAGCATACGAACGCGCGCCAGTTCCAGTCGTCCCTTCGAACGGGTGGATGCCTTGCAGTTGCAGGCCGAACAAAGATTTCGCGCAACCGAGGAACGTTTGCAGCAGGAGTTGGCTGAAACCGAAGCTCGTCTGACCGAGTTGCAGTCAGCCCGTGGCGAGGAAGACCTGCTGGTGCTGACCGATGAGCAGCAGGCGGAAGTGCAGCGTTTCATGGATCGTAAACTGGAAATTCGCAAGGAACTGCGCCAGGTGCAGCACGATTTACAGCGTGATATCGATCAGCTGGGCACACGACTCAAATTGTTCAATATCGCCCTGGTGCCCTTGTTGGTCATGCTGGTGGCCGCATTCTTCGGCTGGCGGCGGCGGCATTTACAGAATCAAGGCAGTGCAGGGGTTAAAACAACATGAGTCAAAAGCATTTTTCCTGGTTGTTGATCATCACACTGGTCGTTGCGGGCTTGATCTTCCTGTTGCCTGGTGGCACCAGTAAGGACAGTGAATTCGAAGTGCAGGCCCTGTTGCCTGAGTTGGCTGCTCATGTGAACTCGATCGACCGGGTCCAGGTAAGCACCGCAGGAAACAAAACGATAGCCACCCTGAAGCGACAGGATGGAGCCTGGGTGGTTGAAGAATTTCAGAACTATCCGGCCGATTGGCCAAAATTGCGTGAACTGTTGTCGGCTTTGGCAAAAGCCCGGGTCATCGAGCCCAAGACCGATAAGCCCGAATATTTCCCGCGTTTGGGTTTGAGCGACATCGCTGACGAGGACAGCAAAGCCACACAGCTGCAACTGACAGGAGAGGGTAGCGACATCACGCTTTTGGTTGGCAATGCTGCAGAGGGTAGGGAGGGGCAGTATGTTCGACTGCTTGATGGGGATCAGGCCCTGTTGATAGACCGGCAACTGACCCTGCCGGCAGAGGCCAGGGACTGGTTGCAACGGAATATCATCGATGTGTCGGATGCCGAAGTGGTGGAGTTCAGCGTGGTGCATGCGGACGGCTCCCGGCTTGAAGCCAGCAAGGCTTCGGCCGATGATGACAATTTTACTTTGCAGGATATTCCTGCAGGTCGGGAAATACTTTCAGCCTGGAGCGTAAACTCCATCGCCAATGCGCTGAGCAATCTGCAACTGGATGCGGTTGCGCCGGTCGATAGCGTGGATTTCTCGACCGCGACCCGGTTCCAACTGCTGACCGCAGGTGGTTTGCAGGTGCTGGCTGAACTGACAAAAGTTGATGAGCAGAACTGGCTGCGCATCACCGCCAGTCCTTACGAGCAGGATGGTGCGGACGATAGTGCCAACACCGACGCTGCTGAATCTGAATCCAAATCCAAAAGGGATCCGGATGCTGTAGCCAAGGATGCCAAAGCAGAAGAGGTTGCACATACCGGTGGCAAGGACGCAGATGAGCCTGAGGTGGATGCCGCAGAACGTGCCAAAGAAATCAATCAACGTGTGAGTGGATGGGCTTATGCCATTCCCGCTTACAAGGCAGATGTGATGACCAAGCGACTGGATGATTTGCTCAAGGCTTTGCCGGAGCCGGAGTGACGTCCAAACAGTACGTTACCAGCCAACAGCCGGCAGGCGTCTGGCGTTGGCTGGCTTTGGCAGCAGCCCTGTTGGGTTTGAGCGCGGTCGCACTCGGTGCTGCCGGATCGCATGCCATCCCGCTGGCAGACGCTACTGCCGAACACCGCTGGGCCATGGCCTTGCAGATTCATTTCTTCCAGGCCACCGCATTGCTGGCTCTGGCTGCACTGTCAGCAGCCAGTCCGGTTGGTCAAAAATTGCTGATTCCGGGCTTGTTGCAATTGTTGGGGACACTGCTCTTTTGCGGCAATCTGTATTTACGTGCGGCCGCCATAGACACGCTTCCAGGCTGGCTTACACCGCTGGGCGGCATGATCCTTTTGCTGGGTTGGGCGGGTTTGATACTGATCTTGATCAGGAAATAAGCTTGGAAAGTTGCTAAACATTTGGCCTTCTTGCCGGAACCGTATATATTCACTGTGTAACAGTCGGTGCCGTATGGTGCCGACCATTCAACCTGCAGTGAGGATTCCTATGAGCAGTTCCGTGCGGTTCAGTACCTGGAGGATGGTAACGCCCATCCTGTTCACTCTGACAGCCTTGATCTCAACTCCGGCAGTGGCGGTTGAAATGAGTATGCCGGGCCTCAGCGCACCGGTAACCGTCTATGAAGATGCTTTGGGCATACCCTCGATCAAGGGTGAAAACGAAGCAGACGTAGCCTTCGTACTGGGCTATATTCACGCCCGCGATCGTCTCTTCCAACTGGACCGGGATCGTAAAGGTGCCGCAGGCCGTGCCGCTGAATTGCTGGGCAATGCAGCATTGTCATCTGACGTACAACTCCGTACCTTCGGTCTGGATCGCGCTGCGCTGGCTACCTGGCAGGTGCTCAGCGACGAAACCAAAGGCGTGTTGCAGGCTTACGCCAATGGGGTCAACTCCTGGATAGCCAGCAATCCATTGCCACCGGAATACACGGCACTGGAATTGACCAAGGTAGACCCCTGGACCCCATTGGATACGCTGTTGATCGCTAAAGGTTTGGGCGCCGGGTTCTCCCTGAGCCTGGACGATGTGGATAACACCATCGCGTTGGGTACCTACCAGGCTTTTGGTCAGGCGCTGGGCTTCAATGGCCAGGCCCTGTTCTTCGAAGATACCTACCGCTCACAGCCTCCCGATGATCGTGTAACCGCTCCTGGATTCCTGGGCAGCATAGGTGGCATAGGACTGGCGGATCAGTCATCCAGCCTGCAGGCAGAAGGAAAGCCGGCCAAGGCTGAAAGTGTGGTTCAGGTGTCAGGCAATCAGACCGTCAGCGACGAAGTTCTGAATCTGGCGGCCAAATACCGCACCACACTGGACAATGCACCGTTATTCCTTGAGGCCGTGCAAAACCCGGCAAACCCCAAGGGCAGTAATGCCTGGATCGTTTCGGGTGAACACACCAAGTCCGGGTATCCCCTGATTGCCAACGATCCGCATCTGGCGATGAATACACCGCCCATCTGGCATGAAGCACAGCTGATTTACGACCGGGGTGATGATGAAGATTGGCACGTCGGCGGTACCGTGGTCCCGGGTACACCCGGTGTGTTGTTGGGTTGTAATAATCATGCCTGTTGGGGCATGACCGTGAATCCGTTGGATGTCACCGATTTCTTCAGCGAAGCTTTGAAGACCAATGCTTTCGGTTTGCCCACCCATACCCTGTACAAGGGCCAGCCGGAAATGATCCAGCAGGTTTTCAATTCCTTTTTCGTCAACTCAATAGGCGATGGCATTGCGGACAATATCGTCAGAGCACCCGTTGGTTATACCGAAGGCGCCATTTCATTGGTCGTGCCACGACGTAATCAGGGGGTCATCGTGGATATAGACGGTAGCACCGGCCTTTCCGTTGCCTATACTGGATTTGGCCCGACTTATGAAGTGGAATTCATTCGCAAAATTGGTCAGGCTGCCAGCCTGGATGAGTTCCAGGACGCACTGAGCTATTTTGATATCGGTGTACAGAACGTTTACTACGCGAACACCTCGGGTGACATAGCCTGGTTTACCACCTCTGAAAACCCAATCCGCGAAGATCTGAACAGCGGCTTTGTGGATGGTCTGCCACCCTGGTTTATTCGCAACGGCACCGGTGCGCAAGCCAATGAATGGCTGCCCGTCATGAACCCACAGCCGAATCAGGCACTGCCGTTTGAAATCATGCCGGCTTCCGAGATGCCGCATCTGATCAACCCGGCATCCGGCTATGTAACCAATGCCAACAATGATCCCATTGGCGTTACGCTGGACAACAATCCACTGAACCAGTTACGCCCGGGTGGTAATGGTATTTACTATCTCAACGCAGGCTATGCTGCTTACCGCATGGGCCGGGTGGATCGCGAGATCAAAGCCATGGTGGCTGCGGGTGATGTGGCTGTGCAGGATTTTATCGACCTGCAAGCCAACGTCAGGCTGCTGGATGCCGAACTGGTTCTGCCGACCCTGTTGGCCCAGTTTCAGGGCATGAATCTGCCAGCCGGATCGCCCATGGCGCAGGCCCTGGATGTACTGTCCAGCTGGGATTACAGCACACCCACCGGGCTGGCAGAAGGCTGGGATGCGGGTGATGATGCCCACCTAGCCGTTCCACCCAGTACGACGGAAATTCGCAACAGTGCTGCGGCAACCGTGTTTGCCCTGTGGCGCTCCATGCTGGTCAGGAACACCATCGATGCCACCCTGACTGCCGTTGGTCTCGGCTCCGAACTACCGCCCAATCGGCTGGCCTACAATGCCTTCAAACATCATTTGCTTAACTACCCGACCCGTGGTGGCGTTGGCGCTTCGGGCCTGAACTTCTTCTCGCAAGGGTTGGCGCCCACGGTGCAGGCCAGCCTGCAGCAGGCATTGGACCTGTTGGCCTCGGACGAATTTACGCCAGCCTTTGCCAATTCCAGCAATGTGATGGATTATCGCTGGGGCAAGTTGCACCGCATCGTGTTTGACCACACGCTGAACATGGACCCATTCAATATCCCCAATGGCGGTGGCTATATGGATCTGGCCGAGGGCTTACCGGGCCTGGCTCGCCAGGGGGGTTATGAGGCGGTGGATGCATCCAGCCACAATGCACGTGCCAATACGGTTGACGGTTTCATGTTTGGCCATGGCCCCAGTCGGCGTTTTATCGGTCATATGAACCCCACGGGTGTTGAAGCACTGGAAGTCATACCGGGTGGACAAAGTGGTGTTTTCTATAGCCCTAACTACTCCAGCCAGTTACCCTTGTGGTTGACCAACGACTATCACCCACTGGCCTTGGGTGAAGATGATGCCGTGGATGTTGCGGTCTCTACCACTACTTTTGTGCCCGATTGACCGGCAATTTGGCAAGGGTTCCGGTTTTAATCGCAGGTGGCCATGAGTCGCCTGCGTTATAACCGTCGGGAAGCCGTTCAATACCTGCAAAATCAATGCTCCCGGCTGGGGCAGTTCATTGATACACAGGGACCGCTCAAGTTGCGAGTGGCCTCTGATGCCAGTTTGTTTGAAGGCCTGGCACGCTCCATCGTCTACCAGCAACTTTCCGGCAAAGCAGCCGGTACCATTCACGGGCGTTTTTGTGCCCTGTTTCCCGATAACAAGCCCGGTGCTTCTGATTTGGCCCAAATGTCTTTCGAGCAATTGCGTGCGGTCGGTCTGTCACGCAACAAGGTTTTGGCCATACAGGACCTGGCAGAAAAAACCCTGAGCGGCCAGTTACCGAATTCCCGCAGATTGGCTGCCATGGATGATGCCGCCGTGATTGAAAAACTCTGCGAGGTAAGGGGCATAGGCCCATGGACGGCGCAGATGTTGCTTATTTTCAGCCTGGGTCGACCGGATGTGATGCCTGGCGCAGATCTGGGTGTGCAGAAGGGCGTGCAATTGATTTACCGCATGCGGACATTACCCAATCCTGCTCAAGTACTGCAACGAACCCGCCATCTGGCACCTTATCGTTCCGTCGCCAGCTGGTATTTTTGGCGAGCGGCAGATACGGCGCTGATGAGCTGATACCTGTTCACATACAGTCTGTGCCATATATGGGCTGACTTGAAATCAACGCCCCGAGGGCCAATCTGAACAGCCATGAACCTATTGGATCACTTCATGTTGCAGCAGCTGCAACTAACCCGGTTGCAGGCTGAGTTGCTTGAGTTACCCGTTGAACCGGGCCATCAGGAAGCGAGGGTTGAACTGAATCTGGCGCCGAGGTTGGTCAGGGCCGATTCGGGAACCGAACTGCCCGCCTATCGTGTGGCATCCCGACTGAGCTGTGAAAGCAGTGCCGACTCGGGAGCTGCCCGGTTCAGCGCTTTGGTCTGTGTCGAGGCTTTGTACCAACAGATCGGGGGTGAGGCCATCGATTTGGCCGAATTCATGCGCAACAACGCCAGTCTGACCCGTCAGCTCTATCCCTTGCTGCAATCCGAGATGCGTCAATTGCTGCTGCGTCTGGGGTTGCAGCATATCCAACTGCCTTTCGATTTACCGCCACACAGCCAGAAAGTTTCCGGCCAAACCATCGAGTTCTCCGGCGCAGTCCACTGAGGCCGATTGAATCCAGACTGGCGAATTTTAACCGGTGAATTTCAGCCACTGTAATACCAATGCCAGGGCTCGTAGGCCACACCATGACGATTGCCCCTGGGGTAGGACATTCGAAAACCGAATGCGCCAGCTCTCTCGTCCAGCCATCTGAATGCTGCACTGTCAGCAAATTCTTCTTCCAGAACCTTGTAATTCGGTGTGGTGAGATCCACCGCTCTGCCGCTGTGGTGCTCGCTGAATCCCGGCGCTGCAGAAACCCTCAGTATTTCCTCAATACTTTGGCCCTGATCCAGCTTGTTTTGTACCAGCGCGGATTGGTAATCCACCGAGCGAAAGGCCGATACAGGCTGTATTTCGATGTGTTCCACGGCCGCGCTGCTGACCAGACAGTGGAAGGCTTTGGCGGCCTGTGGGGTCATGAATTGCTCACGGTCAAATACGTCCTGGCCGATGGAAGCCAGCTGTGTGGGTTCGGTTTGCAGGCGCAAGCGGTGTTGACGACCATAATCCGCCGGTATGCCGAGTTGCTGGTTCAGATGTAAAACCTTGCGTGCATGGGCAGTCAGTCGGCGAACCAGATTGCGCCGCAGCAAGTCGCCCGAATACGCATCGGTTTGGTCGGTCTGGTAGCCTGGCAAAGTCAAAGCCGGTTTACGGGATGGACAGAGCTTCAGGTCCAGCGACAGTATCCCGAAAGATACCGCCAGCCGCTCAACGGCCGTCAGCAAGCCGGGCAATGCCTCAGCCTGATCCAGTGCCAGCAACTGGATTCGGCTGGAGTTCAATTCCAGACCCGCAGTACCCCGTATGGTTGTGTGCTCATTGTCCGCGCTGCGAGCCAGCAACAAACAACCATCCTGTTGCAGGGCTTTCAGGCTGACTTTACCGTCAGCCACTGCACGATTTTCATGGCGGGACAGCCACAGCTTGAGCTCCGGCAAGTCTTTTTGTTGGCAAGTCTGGATACGCACGCTGTTCATCAATGGCGACAACCTTTTTGCGACACGCTTGTGGCGCAGTGAATTTTCCGGGAGATTGACGATCTCATTTTACACTCAAGCACCACGCCATGAGTCGGGCGAAGTGAACCTCATGACGCCATTTTTTTCTGTCTTGGTGGTCGGGATTGGATAGAATGAAGCCGGGTTTTCATGAGTCAAGTGCCAGAAATGCAAACAAATATTCTCATTGTTGATGATGACGTAGAGCTTTGTGAGCTTCTGCAGGAATTTTTTGAGTCAGAAGATTTCAAAGTCAGGCTGGCCCACGATGGCAAGGCAGCCCTGCAGGCCGTAGAAACAGAGAGCCCCGATCTGATGGTGCTTGATGTGATGATGCCGGAAATGAACGGCCTCGACGTGTTAAAGGAATTGCGTCGGGACAGCCGCTTGCCGGTGATCATGCTAACGGCTCGCGGCGATGATCTGGACCGGATCCTCGGCCTGGAACTGGGCGCCGATGATTATGTGGCCAAACCCTGCAACCCGCGGGAGTTGCTGGCGCGCATTCGTGCCGTGTTGCGACGCACGGGCGGCACCGGCGTATCCAATATCCTGCAGGTGGATGACCTGGAACTGAACCAGGGCAGCCGAACCCTGTTGCTACGGGGTGAAGCCGTTGATTTAACCAGCACGGAATTCAGTATTTTGCAATCGCTGTTGCAAAACGGGGGTGCCGTTGTCAGCAAACGGGATCTTTATATTGAAGCGCTGGGTCGTGAGCCGGTTGCACATGACCGCAGCGTGGACATGCACGTGAGTAATCTGCGACGCAAGCTGGGCCCGGGGCCCAAGGGTGAAAACCGTATTGAAACCATACGGGGTATCGGCTATCAGTACCGTGTAGGTTAGGCAGATACCACACGTGTCCCGCTTATTCTGGAAGCTGTTTCTGACCATGTGGTTGAGTATCGTCGGGTTTTCGGCGGTTCTTGGCCTGGTGAATGACAAATTGGCGCGGGAACAATGGGCTGAAGAGCCGGCCAATACCTTTTCACGCGGCATGTTCCGCATTGCCCAGAGGTTGAAAATTACCCTGGCAACGGCAGGCTCCGAGGCAGCCAGGGAAGAACTGGTTGCCATTCCACGCATGTCGCGTAATTACATCTTTATTGTCGACGAAAATGACAAGGAGATTCTCAACCGGGATGCGATTCTGCGTGCTCTGCGCACACGGCATGGGCGCATGGAGGCTGAAACGGTACAGGCCAAAGACGGACAAAATCACACCATCTTTCTGGTCGATCGCATTCCTCCTACCACCATTCTTGCACCTGGCCCGGACGGTACCGCCTTGCGTATTCTGGCCGGGGCATTGATCAGTGCCCTGGTGAGTTTTTTCCTGGCCCGCTCACTGACCGCTCCATTGGAAGCGCTGCGCACAGCGACACGGCAGATTGCAGCGGGTGACCTGGATGCCCGGGTTGCCGAGACTACCCCGAAACGACGCGATGAGTTCGGCCAACTGGGTGCAGATTTCAATCTGATGGCGGCCCGCCTGCAAGCCATGCAACAGGCCAGCCGAAGACTGCTGCGAGACGTCAGCCATGAGTTGCGCTCACCGCTGGCGCGTTTGTCGGTCGCATTGGAAATTGCCCGTAAAAAAGGTTCCGACGCCATTACGCCGGAGTTGGACCGGATAGCCCTGGAGGGTGACCGGTTGGAATCCCTGGTCAACGACGTACTGGGTTTGTTGCGCGAGAGTTCCGAGAATTCACCCAAGCAGGATGAACTGCTGGATCTTTCTGCCCTGTTGACGGAACTGGTCGAAGTAGTGAACTACGAAGTAGCCGACGGCAAGCCCGGAGTGCAGTGGCAGCCGGCTGATGCGGTACCGTTTTCTGGCGATCGCGAATTGTTATGGCGCACTATGGAAAACCTGTTGCGCAATGCTTTGCGTCATACCGATGCAGAGCGTGGTGTATTGCTGGCCCTGAAGGCCAATAGCAGTGATCGCCAGGTACTGATCAGCGTACGTGATTTTGGCACCGGCGTGCCGGAAGCGGAATTGGAGAAGATTTTTGAACCGTTTTACCGGGTTCAGGAATCCCGTGATCGCCATTCAGGCGGGCACGGTATCGGCTTATCCATCGCCGCTGCTGCAGTCAGACGCCATGGTGGGGAAATCAAAGCCAGCAATGTGGCCGATGGCGGATTGTGCGTCAATATCTGCCTGCCCTGGCATGAGGGAAAGGTCTGATCTGGTCCAGAATCAGGCCCGGTATCAGGCTCGGTATCAGGCCCGATATCAGGCCCGGTCAAAGGGGAAAGCCAGCACCATATCGATATGGTCCACACCCAAAATAGCCATCAACAGCCGGTCCACGCCAACTGCCACCCCGGAGCATTCCGGTAGCCCGGCAGCCAATGCCGCCAGCAAACGCTGATCCACTGGCGCAATGTCTTCGCCTCGCAATTGGCGCAATTTTCTGTCTTGAGCAAATCTTTGTCGTTGTTCT
This sequence comes from uncultured Wenzhouxiangellaceae bacterium, assembly GCA_964602895.1. Classification (GTDB taxonomy): domain Bacteria; phylum Pseudomonadota; class Gammaproteobacteria; order Xanthomonadales; family SZUA-36; genus JAWXBM01. Next base: position 36,963 of record CAZRTG010000003.1, on the reverse strand, counting down.
TGCGGGTCGGTCAATTCCTGGTAACCATTGGCCAATTCTGCCTGGCCCAGGTAGACCTCAAAGCGCTCTGCAACGGCGATTCCATGGCTGGCATCCTGTCGTATGCGTGCCAGTGCAGCTTGCTGCGGCAAGAAATCGGTAATGACCGTAATCCCCTCGGCATTCATGCCGGGTTGAATCAAATGGGTCAACAACAGGTCCAGCCAGCCATCCAGATCCAGGTGGCCTGCATGTATGTTGCGTTCCAGTGCCAGGGCGCGGCACTCTTCCTCGTCGCAATGGTGTGGGTCCAGCCCCAGGTGGTCGAGGAACAGCTCCCGATAAGTGGTATGGACGATATTCCAATCATCAAATTTGCCGTGACCACAGAATTTGATCAACTGCAGCACTTCCTCAGCCAGGTCGTGATAGCCGAGCTGGTGCCGGTACCATTCCAGCATGGTGAATTCCGGGTTATGACGGGAACCCTTCTCGCCGGCACGAAACACACGCCCCAGTTCATAGATATCGGGCAGCCCGGCGGCCAATAAGCGCTTCATGGGATATTCTGCGGACGTTCTGAGAAATCGCCTGGTGTCGGTATCGGTGGCAATACTGGCAATGTTCGGGTCAGAATTACCTGCGCTGGACAGTTGTGCGGTTTCAACTTCCAGTACGTCGCGTTCGGCAAAGAAAACCCGAATATCGGCGAGTAACCTGGCCCTTGCCTCTATGGCCTGTCGTGATGCGCTGGGGCGCCAGTCAGTGGTTGTCATTGTGGGTTTTCGCAGTTGCAGCAATCGTATCGATGCGCAGTGAAATACCCGTGCGCCGGATTTCCTGCAATTCAGTTTGCAGGTCGTGCACGGTCAATGGGTTTGTACGCAGCCAGTCTTCAGTCAATTTCAGGCTAACGGTCTCTCCCTCGACCTCAATGATCAGATCGGGAATGGTACGGCTGTCACGGGACCGGCAAAAGATAAAAGCGAGACGAAGGCAAAGCAGGCATTGTTTCAGAGCCTGGTGAACGCGAGGTGGTAAGGCCTGAGTGAAATCGCCCACAATGCTACGGCGATGGTAACGGACCAATGCGGCAATAAACTGCTGTTCGGTAGTGGTGAAACCCGGCATATCCGATTGTTCTACCAGATAAGCGGAGTGCTGCTGGTAGTGGCTATGTGAAACACTCAAACCCACTTCGTGCAGGTCTGCCGCCCAAGCCAGTATCTGCTGGTGAATGGGGCGCAGACCGAAATCAGCGGAAAGTTGTACAAACAGGCTTGCGACGGCGGCTTTGATCCTGTTGGCCTGGTCTTCATCCACTCCATGCCGCCGCTTGAAAGCCAACACGGTATTGTCCCTGGGGTCTCTGTGCTCCAGCCGACCCAACATGTCGTACAAAAGGCCTTCGCGCAAAGCGAAGGGTGAGGTACGAATTTTCTGCAGCTCAAGGGTTTCGAAACAGGCCATCAGCATCAACAAGCCGCCCGCCAGTACCGGTTGCCGTTGCTCGCTTAAACCGGGGAACTGTACCTCGGCAGTGGTTTTGAATTGTAATAAACGGTCGCGTATTTTCTCCAGGCTGGCTCTTTCAATATCGGTTTCGCCCAGCCCGGCCTGATGGCAAATTTCACTGACAGCGAGTACGGTACCGGATGAGCCGATGGCCGTTTGCCAACCTGTAGCCAGATAGCGCATTCGCAGTTCCTGCATTTCAGCCATCACCGCGGCCATGCCCCTGTTCCAGCGCTTGAGGCTGATTTTACCCTTGCCAAAGAATCGTTGGGTCAGGCTGACACAGCCGAATTGCACGCTTTCCAGTAACAGGGCATCGGGGCCCTGGCCAATGATGATCTCGGTGCTGCCGCCGCCGATGTCAATAATCAGCTTGCGGTCTTCGTGGCCCGATACCCCTTGTGAAACACCCAGGTAAATCAAGCGGGCTTCTTCGCGTCCGGCAATGATGTCGATACTGCAGCCCAGCCTGGCTTCAGCCGCCAGCAAAAAGGCGTTGGCATTTTTCATGCGCCGGAAGGTCCAGGTGCCAACAGCGCGCATGTTGTCGTCGGGAATACCCCGTAACCTCTGGCCGAACCGGGCCAGACAATCCAGCGCATTTTGCCGGGTTTCCGGATCCAGCCTGCCGGCATTGTCCAGTCCGCCGCCCAGTCGCACCATTTCCTTGATGCGGTCCAGTACCCGCAACTCGCCATGCTCGCGACGGGACACCAGCAAATGAAAACTGTTACTGCCCAGATCGATGGCAGCATAGGTTTCGGCGCGTTGCAGTTCAGTCATTCAACCAGACTCACTTGTACTTGAACTGCAATTCCAGTTGCAGCTTGTCGAGGTCAACCGGGTCCATTGTGTCCATGTCCGCCTGGTTGAGGTAATAGGTCATACGGAAATTCCAATTGTCATGCACCGCATAAGCACCGCTGAACACTGAGCCCTTGTTGTTGGTACCGCCTGCAGCAAAATCCGAGTCAGCCAGCAAGCCAAGAACGGCGTTGGCTTCAAGCTTCTTATAAGCATAGTTCACTTCCCAGCTACCTTTGTTGCTGGCCTCGTTGAAATGAATACCAAAAGCATAGCCGGTATCGTTTTCATCTACTTCAAGGTTCTGCACATAATCGGCAAACAGCATGACCGGACGATTGAACAGCTCGAAATCGAGCTCTGCAAAGGCTTCGACTTCGTGGTAATCATAAAGGTAGGTGCCGGTCGTTGGGTCAAAACTGTTACCGAAAAAATCACCATCATCAAAAAATGCGGATCTTCCTTTGGTATCAAAATTGTAGTAACCGCCACCCAGGGTCAGCCCGAATGACTCTCCAGGATTGAGTTTCACTCCCGCCTGTAAGCCATAGGAAAATTCCTGTTGGCCTGTATTACTGTCACTTTCTATCCAGGTACCCAGGCCCACGGCAAAAAATCGGCCGTTGTCATACTTGATGGATGTGCCTTCGGGTCGCCAGTCACTGTCCCACAGCAAACCAAAATCCCCTGCCCGGTACTGTTGTTGTATGAATTTGCCACCAAGAACCTGGGTATTTTTCAGACCGGTCCATTCAAAATAAGCCAGGTCCAGGCTGATGGGCTTGGAGGAACCGCCGCCGCCCAGGGTCTGATTGGTGGAAACCGGGTCTTCACTGCCGGTGGCCAGCCCGAAGCCGACCTGTACGGTGTCGCTGACCTCTGCAGACAGGTGTGCCCGTGCCCGTATGCGATTACGATTGCGATCGTCCTCGCCTTCTATGGCGGTATTCTCATAGCGGTAACGAAAATCACCTGACCAGCGCACTCGCTCGGCCCAGGAAACCGCTGCCATGAGTTCGCTGACTTTGGCGTCAACCGCTGCATCAATCCGGCGGTTCATTTCCTGCTCGTCGCTTTCCATAACCGGCTGAGGGCTTTCGGTAGTCCCGCTTGTGTCGGCCTGCGGCCGGGATTGGGCGGATGGTGCTTGCGCAGCCTGTTCCAGTTGATCCAGTCGCTCCGATAGCTGGCGGATTTGTTCTCTCAAGGCCTGTATTTCGCTGTTACTGACCTCTGCCGCAGACGCAGAGGAACTGCAGGCGAACAGGATGAGAACGCAAATTGCGACAAGGGTTTTCATGTTTGACTCCTGCTATGGGAAACGTTTGGGCGACGCCGATTCTTCCGCTTCGAACGGAGTCAGAATCAGCCGCCTGATTATACGGGCAGGGAGGGTGTGTTAGCGCGGTACCGGCCGGATATCCAGGCCCAGTTTGGCCAGTTCGATCTGGTATTCGTTCAGGCGAGCGGTCACGCGGGCGCGTTCGTAGTAGTCCAGGTCTTCCCGCTTGATCAACTCCTGCAGTTGCAACACCGCTTCGTGTACACCGCCGCGCAAATAATAGGACTCGGCTATGGCTTCCTTGGCACGTATGGTATTGCCCGCCTCATTGGATGCACGTGCATAGAGGGCAAAAAGCGAAGGATTCTGGTTATCGTTGAGTATTTGCTGGCGCAGGATGACACTGGCCGTTTCTGCCTGGATTTCGTCGCCGCTATGCAGCAAAGCGCGGCTGTATTCCATGGAAATGGCCTTGTTGCCGGGGAAACTGTGATACAAACCTGCCAGGCGGTCCAATGCTGCAGCAGTATGCCCGGATGCCAGATCGAGATCGGCCAGTTGGATTTCAAAAGCGAGGTGCTTGCCCCGATCCATCAGGTTAAGCAACATGCCGCGCGCTTCCTGGTATTGGCCCTGACGTTGTAATGATATGGCCATACCATAATCCAGCGCATCACCCTGGGCTTCATTCAGATCAGCCCGCTGCTTGGCGTATTCGAAATACTCAACCGCCTTGTTCGGGTAAGTCTCCACCAGGGCACGCAAGCGCGCCTGGATCAGGTAAAAATCACGGCCATCCGACGCGGGTGGTATGGGCATGTTCTGGGCCCGGCTGTCGGCCTCGGCAATGCGGCTGATGGTAACCGGATGGGTACGCAGATACTCGGGAGGTCCTTCGCCCATGGCACGTGTAATGCGGTTCATTTTCTCGAAAAACTGACCCATGCCGCGCGGGTCATAACCGGCATTTGACAAAGTCTTGATACCAATACGGTCTGCTTCTGCTTCATTTTGCCGGGTAAAATTGATCATGTTCTGCTGGGCCAGGGCCTGGCCGCCCATCAGTGCGCCCTGAATGGCATCACCACTGCCGCCGGCGACCAGGATCAGGCCAACCATGGCCAGCATCAAAGGAATGCTCATGGCCTGAGCATTTTCTATAGCACGGTAAATGTGCTGTTGGGTAACGTGGGCGATTTCATGTGCCACAACACCGGCAACTTCATTCTCGTCGTCGGCAGCCAGAATCAGGCCACTGTACAGGGCAACCACACCGCCGGGAGCAGCAAATGCGTTGACCACATCCTGGTCAATCACAACGAAGGTAAAAGATTTATCCGGCCGGTCGCTGTTGGCCACCAAACGGTAACCCATGTCTTCAAAAAATGCGGTGATGAGCGGGTCTTCATTCAAAACTTCGTAGGCGCGCATTTGGCGAACCAGCGCTTTGGCGTACTCATCTTCTTCCTTGCGCGATAAAATCGTGTCGGATGATGCGCCCATATCCGGCAAGGCCAGTTTTTCAGTCTGGGCGACACTGGTCAGACTGATCGAAAAAATCAGCAGGGAGAGGGCACAATTTGCCAGAAAATTGTCCAGAGTATAATTGTAGGTCTTGACCTTCATATTGCCTTTCACGGAGACTGCTGATGAGCGGGGTCAGACCTTGGGTTGTCTGACAGGTTCAGATCAAAATGGAAAAATCCAAATCCATATGGGCCCGATACCAATGCAAAGTTTACCTCGAATTTTATCCGGATGTTTCAGTTGAAGTGCCTGATCATCGTAAATGAAAGCCCATGGCAAACAGGATTGGCGCTGTGCGCCCTGCGTTTTGCCATGGCGGCCCCATCGCATGGCCTGGAAGTGATCGCTGTATTTTTTCGCGAGGATGGTGTTTATCACGCAATTCCCTCGACCGTGGCAGATGCCGGAACCCCTGAGCTGGCGGGCAGTTGGCAGGAATTCGCCGAACAAAGCGGCGCGCGGTTATTGCTGTGCAGTGCGTCCAGTCTTCGACGCTTGCCGAAGGGCAAGAGTGATTCAATTTTTCAACCAACCGGCCTGGCTGAAATGCTCGAATTGATGCAGCAATCGGACCGACTGGTGAGTTTCTGATGAGCTCGCAAGCACCGTTTTGTCTGGGCTTGATCGTACGCAGTACCAGCTATGCGCAACGGTCTGCACGCACCCAACTGGATGTTGCGTTGCTGGCCGCTACGCTGGATTGCGACCTGCGCCTGTACTTTGTCGGTGCAGCGGTGTTGCAACTCATAGCCAAGGGCGACCCTCATCCTGCCTTGTTACCTGCAGGCTATCGGGCCTGGGCCAGCCTGCCGGAATTATTTGAAAAAGCAACATTGCAGACTTTTGTGGAACCTGCCTGGCTGGAGCAACTGCAAGCCAACAATTTGCAACCCTGTTTGCCCTTGCAAGCCAGTTCCCCACAAGAGATGCGACAGGACTGGACCGCTTGCGACAGGTTGCTGGTGTTATGACTGCCCCGATAGCAGAGCAGGGCTGCCTGCACTTGTTGTTCAGCCGCGATTCGGACACGGTACAGGCTTGCCTGTCACATTGTTGTGCAGGTGACAGCGTGGTGTTACTGAACACGGCAGCAAGCCTGTTGTTGGATAAGTCCTGGAATCAGGGCATGGTTGCGGGGGTTTCAATGCACGCTGTACAGGCCGATGTGCTGGCGCAAGGCATGTCCGGAGTCCTGGAAAACAGGGGTTGCCAATTGATCAGTGACTCCGAATGGGTTGGTTTGGTGATGCGTTATCCGCATTGTCTGAGCTGGAAATAGGCGTTGGTGGCACCCGTATCCAGGCTTGAACTGGCCGATGGCACCCGCCTCGAGTTGGATGAAAAAGGCTATTTGCTTGATCCGAAGCTTTGGACCGAAGAAGTCAGTCGCATCATGGCTGCGGCTGACAATCTGGAGCTGATGCCGGACCACTGGGTGGTACTGAAAATTTTCCGGGACTATTTTGCCCGCTACGACATCGACCCGCCCATGCGTGCGTTGGTGCGTGCCACGCGCGAACAATTGGGTGAAGAAAAGGGCAACAGCCGCTACTTATACCAGCTGTTCCCGGCAGGCCCGGCAACACAAGCCTGTCGTTATGCCGGCTTACCCCGGCCCATCAGCTGTATTTAATAAGGAAGCTCTGAATAGTTCATCCTTGAATTATCAGAGCACGCCAAACAAAAAGCGTGGTTTTTGTTTGGCTTCATTTTCAATGATTTTCAATCATTGAAAATGTTGGCACATCCATGTGCCAAGGAAACCCTGAATAAAGGAGAGTTTACCTAAGCCCCGCACCTGGCTTCAGGTATAATGCGGCGCCTGTTTACAGGCCCCGGTCCCGTATACTTTTTCATCATCAGGAGCAGAGCATCATGTCGATGAGCCAAACCATTACCGTAATTGAAGGAGACGGCATTGGTCCGGAAATAACGGCAGCAACTCTGCGTACCCTGGATGCCCTGGAATGTGGTCTGGATTACGAATTTGTTGATGCGGGCCTGTCGGCGCTGGACCGGGTGGGTGAATTGCTACCCGAAGCCACTTTGGATTCCATACGTCGTAACAGAATCGCACTGAAAGGCCCGTTGACCACTCCAGTAGGTAAAGGCTTCAGTTCGGTCAATGTCACCCTGCGTGCGGTTTTTGAATTGTATGCCAATGTCCGGCCGGTTATTTCCATGCCGGGTACCCGTGCCCGTTATAAAGACGTTGATATCATCACAGTGAGGGAAAATACCGAGGGGGCTTACCTTGCAGTCGATGCCATGGTCAGCGCAGACGGCGAGCGTGCCGAGTCGAAAATGGTTATTACCCGCAAAGGTTCCGAACGCGTCACCCGTTATGCTTTTGAACTGGCTCGTCGCGAAGGGCGTAAAAAAGTGACCTTGGTGCACAAAGCCAATATTCTGAAAGCGGTATCCGGACTGTTTCTGGATGTGTCCCGGGAAGTGGCTGCCAACTATCCCGACATCGCTTGTGAAGAAATGATCGTGGATGCCACCTGCATGAAGCTGGTTATGGATCCGCAGCAGTTTGATGTGATTGTGACTACCAATCTGTTTGGCGACATCATTTCCGATCTGTGTGCCGGTCTGGTTGGTGGTATGGGTCTGGCGCCAGGCGCCAATATCGGCAAATCGGCTGCCATGTTCGAAGCTGTCCACGGTTCGGCACCGGATATAGCGGGTCTGCAAATTGCCAACCCCGGCGCACTGATGCTGGCTGCTGCCATGATGTTGGCGCATCTGGGGCAAACCGATAAGGCCAACCGGCTGCGCTCAGCAATCAAGGCCACCATGGCTGCTGGCGATCGTGCGACACCGGATCTGGGTGGCAGTGGTAAAACCTCTGAATTCGCCGATGCCATCATTGAAAGAATCCATGCTGCAACATAAAAATTCGTAGTCTTTACAATAATTTAACGTTTGCAAAACCCCTTGTTGCGTACGGGCAACGTGCAGGGATTTTGCCGATCATTTTTGCAGCTGCTTTTTAATATTCATTGATTCTGCAAAACGCCAGCAAGTCTTTTGCAAATCAGTAACTTGTGCTTTACGTACCCCACTGCTTTATAAAGCATGACCGGAATGTTCACTGAACATTGACAGAGTGTTGTATTCCTGCCATATTTCGCGCTGAATACATGGATTTCTGAAGAGGGCTTCGGTTGAGAGTTCGTTCAAAACTCGTCAAATCGACAATGATGGCTATGGCGTTGGCCATGGGAATGTCGCCGCTTATGGCGAGTGCCCAGGGGGTCGGCTTGCCTGCTGTCAGCTTCGCTGCAGGAGGAACGGGCCTTACCACTTTCTATGTTTTGGGTTTTGAATTGGGCCCCTGGCAAGAGTATCTGGCGCAGGAATTGACACCCAGTTACATGTTGCCCGATAACGCATTACCGGTTCATGTCAGCTGGCTGGCCAATAGTGATGCCTGGTTATTGCCGGATTTTGCCGCGGGACTGGAACGCAGTTCCAATACCTATTTCTACCTGAATTTTGAGTCGCAGAAAGACAATAGCTGGCCCGGCACCAGTGACCTCGATGCCGACACCGGTTTCAATACTTCGTTGTTTGAACGGCAATATTTTGCCCCCGGGTTTGAACACCAACTGGCTGAGAACAGCGTTCTGGGTGTGGCCGCAGTGATCGCTTACCAACGCTTCAGTACGGCCAGTCTGGGTATGGTGACGGCTACCACACCGGAGAATCTCTGGATGGTGTCTCCGAATGCTTACTCACCCTTTGAAGAATCCGGTTACGGTACGGGCATTCGCCTGGCTTTGCGCCAGGAAATCGTCAGCGGCTTGGCTCTGGAAACAGGCTTTCAATCGCGCATTGATATGGAAGAGTTTGCCCAGTATCGCGGGGTTTATTCCAATCCTGCCGATCTGGATATCCCGGCTCGCGCCAGCGTAGGGCTGCAATTCAAAGCCAGTGCCCGCTCATGGGTGAGTGTGGCGGTGGAACGCGTAATGTACAGCGAAATCAATGCATTCCCCAGTCGTTTTCTTCCCAACCGTTTCCTGGCATTGCTGGGTGACTCAACCAGCCCAACTTTCGAATGGGAAGACCTGACCGTCTATACCGTAGGCTGGTCCTGGAGCGATGGTGACAGACAGCAATGGCATGTGGACTTCAGCACCCGCCAGCAACCGTCACCCACATCGGTATTGTTGAGCCGGGCGCTGGAAAGCGAACTTGCTGACAATGCCCTGACTTTGGGTTACTCGCTCAGCACCACCCACAATAGCCGCCTGAACCTGAATGCCGCATATGCACCTTCAGAATACGCCTTTGGTGGCAGTGTTTTGGGTGTCACCACTGAAGATTTGGACCAACGCTTCGAACTTGAAGCGCTGTGGACTGTCAGCTTCTGATTCGAAGTTCTGTACTTCGGCCCACCCCTTCAGGGCTGGTATAAAATACTCACCAGAATGTATGTTAGCTACCGAGCAGCGGTATTTGTGCGCTATCTGAACAGGAATTACTTTTGGAACTGCTGAAAAATTGGTTCAAACGCTACTTCAGTGATCCGCAGGTCATCATCCTTGGTGTGGTGCTGCTGTTTGGTTTGTTTGTAGTCATCGGACTGGGCAAATGGCTGGCCCCCATGTTCGCTGCCATCATCATCGCGTATTTGCTGGAAGCGCTGGTGGTCAAATTACAGCGCATGGGTCTGCCACGAATGCCTTCGGTGGTTGTAGTGTTCCTGGGTTTCATGGCCCTGTTCATTTTCCTGCTGTTCGTGGTCATTCCGCGTATTTCCAGACAGTTGACGCAGTTGGTGCAGCAATTGCCGGATTACCTGGCCAAAGGGCAAGTGGTCCTGACCGAGCTGCCGGCACGATATCCCCAGCTCATCAGCCACGAGCAAGTCGAGGCCATGGCTGCAGCAATCAGCCAGGAACTGGGGAACCTCGGCCAACAACTGCTGAGTTGGTCCCTGGCCTCATTGCCGGTCTTGATGGGGCTGGCGGTATTCCTGATCCTGGTGCCGGTACTGGTGTTCTTCCTGATGAAGGACAAGGACAAGATGATCAGTTGGCTGGTGAGTTTTCTGCCGCACGACCGCAGCCTGGTGAATACGGTCTGGGTCGAGGCTGAAACACAGATTGCCAACTACGTGCGCGGCAAAGTGTTGGAAATCTTTATTGTCGGCGCAGTAACCTATGTGACTTTTATTCTGCTGGGTCTGCAGTATGCAGCACTGCTGGGCGTGCTGACGGGATTTTCCGTTCTGATCCCCTATATTGGGGCAGCCATTGTGACCCTGCCTATCGCCCTGGTGGCCTGGTTCCAGTTTGGCTGGGGTATTGAATTTGGTCAGATCATCATCGCTTACGGCATCATTCAGGCCATAGACGGCAATGTGCTGGTGCCACTGTTATTTTCCGAAGTGGTCAACCTGCACCCGGTAGCCATCATCCTGGCCATTCTGGTGTTTGGCGGATTGTGGGGGTTCTGGGGCATATTCTTCGCCATACCGCTGGCTACACTGGTACACGCGGTATTGCGTGCCTGGCCCAGAGAGGTGCCACCAGAATCAACCTCTGAGACCGGGCTATAAAGCCTCTGAGGCAAAGTCTGCCAAACGCGACCGCTCACCCCGGCGCAAGGTAATGTGTCCGGCGTGTGCCCAATTCTTGAAGCGGTCTACGGCAAAGGTCAGGCCTGAAGTGGTTTCGGTCAGATAAGGCGTATCGATCTGCTCCACATTGCCCAGGCATACTACTTTGGTGCCGGGCCCGGCACGGGTCACCAGTGCTTTCATCTGCTTGGGTGTGATGTTCTGGGCTTCGTCGATGATCAGGTATCGGTGTAAAAAAGTACGACCACGCATAAAGCTCAGGGAACGAATCTTTACCCGACTGGCCAATAAATCATGGGTAGCTGCGCGGCCCCATTCACCGCCCTCCTGCTGCCCCGTCAACACCTCCAGGTTATCCGTCAGTGCGCCCATCCACGGCGTCATTTTTTCTTCTTCGGTACCGGGCAGAAAGCCGATCTCCTCGCCGATTGAAACCGTGGCACGGGTGACAATGATTTCGGTGTAACGTTTCTCATCCATGGTTTGGGCCAATCCTGCAGCCAGCGCGAGCAGGGTTTTGCCCGTGCCAGCCGTTCCCATCAGGGTTACAAAATCGATGTCAGGGTCCATCAGCAGATTAAGCGCAAAATTCTGTTCAGGGTTTCGCGCGTGTACGCCCCAGACATTCTTGTTTCCGGAATAATAGTCGTCCACCAAACGCAGCTTGGCGCTGTTGTCGGTTACATCCTTGATTATGGCCTCAACGCCGCCACCGTCGACTTCATCACCTATGGTCATGCACTGATTGGGGTACCAGTCGTTGCCGACCAGGGGCTCCAGCTTGTACCAGGTGCGACCGTTGTCGATCCAGGACTCAAGCTCGGGGTAGGATTTCCACAACTCGGCGCTGTCGCTGCGTACGCCGCGGTATAACAAGGACAAATCGTCCAGTGCACGGTCGTTGAAATAGTCTTCGGCCGGCACGCCCAGGATGGCTGCTTTGATACGCAGGTTGATGTCTTTGGAAACCAGAATGACCTGCCGGTCATTGTCGGCACTTTGCAAGGCAAGGGCCGTACTGAGTATTTCGTTATCGGCATAAGACCCATCACGCAACAGACTGGAGTGGACTTCCGGCATGCTGGTCTGGAAGAACAGTTTGCCGTTGTTGCGCGACAGTTCAAGACCATCGGGTACCACCAGATCCAGGCCGTCGTGCAGCCTGGTCAAATCCTGCTGCCGCATCATCTCGCCGATAAAACGGCTGACCTGGCGTACATTGCGCGCGACTTCTGACAGACCTTTCTTGGCAGCGTCCAGTTCTTCGAGCACCATCATGGGAATAAACAGATCGTGTTCTTCGAAGCGGAACAGTGCGGTGGGGTCGTGCATCAGCACATTGGTGTCGAGAATGTACAAACACTTTTCACTTCCCATGTGATGCGGCTCCTTCAGCAAGGCCCTGGGGAAATTAACAAAGGGGATGAGACCGGGTTACAGACTCCGGGCGGCCGCCAGTACTTCAGCAACATGACCCTTGACCCTGACTTTGCGCCATTCCTGGCGCAGAATGCCTTTGCCGTCGATCAGGAAAGTGCTTCGTTCTATGCCCATGACTTTTCTGCCATACATGTTTTTCTCGCGAATGACATCAAATTGCCGGCAGAGTTTTTCATCGGCATCGGAAAGCAGGTCAAACGGAAAAGATTGTTTGGCTCTGAAACCTTCATGCACGCGGATACTGTCACGTGATATACCCAATATTTCCGTATTGCATTGCTGGAAATCCGCATAGGCATCACGAAAATCCTGGCCTTCCAGTGTGCAGCCGGGGGTATTGTCTTTGGGGTAAAAATACAGAACCAGATTTTTGCCTTTAAAGTCCTTTAGCGACAGGGCTTTGTCGCCAGTGGCGGGGAGGGTGAAGTCTGCGACCTTCCTGTTCAGGGTTGTCATTGATCTCCGGTATCCAGCAGCGTATGGATGAGTTGTTTAACACGCAGCATACTTGTCAGTCAGGGGTGCCGCAAGTACCATGCAGCGGATAACATTTTTACTGGAATCTTCATGTTCAAAGGCAGTATTGTCGCACTGGTCACACCCTTCGAGTCTTCGGGTGAGATTGATTTTCATGCGCTGCAACGCCTGGTTACCATGCACCTGGATGCGGGTACCGATGGCATTGTGGTGGCTGGTTCGACGGGCGAGTCGGTCAACCTGAATGCGGGGGAGATCGCAGCACTGTTGGATGCAGTTGTTGGCCAGGTCGCTGATCAGGTGCCGGTACTGGCAGGCACCGGTGGCGCGTCAACCGAACGGGCAATCGCGGCCACACAATTGGCTGAATCGCTGAATGCTTCTGCTGCCCTGGTCGTGACACCCTGTTATAACCGACCACCGCAACGCGGTCTGCTAGCACATTTCAAAGCCATAGCCGACAGCACCGACTTGCCGATCGTGTTGTACAACGTGCCCAGTCGGACAGGCGTGGACCTGTTGCCCGAAACCGTACAGGAACTGGCCACACACCCCCGTATTGTTGCGATCAAGGAAGCGCTCGGCTCGGTGGAGCGCAACAAAGCACTGTTGAGTTTCTGCAACGACAATTTCAGTTTGCTCAGCGGCGATGACGCTACCTGTGTTGAAATCATGGAACTGGGTGCTGCCGGCGTGATTTCAGTTGCAGCCAATGTGGTTCCCGACCGGTTTCATAAGCTGTGCGCAGCGGCTGCCCGGGGCGATTTCATCCGCGCAAAACAGCTCAGTGACGAATTAAAAGAACTTATTGACCTGTTGATGCTCGAATCCAACCCCATTCCTGTAAAATGGGCGCTGCACGAGATGTCAATGTGTGGGCCCGACATTCGGTTGCCACTGCTTGAGCTAGGCCAGCAACACCGTCCCGCCCTGCGCCGCAGCCTGGTAAAACTGGGTCTGCTGGGTGATTAGTTTGTAGTCCCAAAGTTTTTCGCCAGGATGTTTCCCGAGTTTTCCATATGCCCGAAGCCGACGAGATTTAAGATGAACTTTTCACCAAGAGCCAGACCTGCTGCAATACGATTGATGCTCGTTGTCCTAGTGGCCGTAATGGCAATGTCTGTGGCTTCCTGTGGCATGTTTGGCAAGAAAAAAGAAAAACAACCCACTTATTACGCCGCCAAAGAGGTTCCGGCGTTGACCATACCCGATGGCCTGAATCGGCCCAGCAATGCAACGGCATTGATGATACAGACGCCACCTGCGCCTTTGCCGGAGCAACAATTGCAATCCATGCCGCCACGGGTAACCAGCCAGTCCAGTTCCAAAAATGAAAATGCTTCAGTGCGTTGGGGAAGCTCCGGTATCTATCTGCAAGTTGCAGATGCCGAGGACAGTGTTATTCGTCGCTTGAGTCTTGCCGCCAAGCGCAGTGGTTTCAACTATCGTACGCAGAGCTCGGGAAAGGGACTGGTCGTGCAATATGTACATGTTCAGACCAAGGATCCGGATGAGGGATTTTTCAGCAAGTTGGCATTTTGGCGCGATGACGGCCCGGATTACAGCGGTGAGTACCTCATCACAACCGAAGCTGATGGTGAAAATACCCGCATCTACCTGAAAAATGCAGACGGCTCCGATGCCGATCAGAATGCAGCAGAATTTTTACTCATGAAGCTGGAAGAGCGCCTGGGTTAATTTCCAGGCAAGCAGGATTGCCGGCTAGCGTTCGAGTAAATGCAGCTTGTCTTTCACATCATCCCAGTCAGCAGCGTCAGGCGGCGCGTCTTTCATGGAGGCTATCACTGGCCACTCCAAAGCCAGTTCGGCATTGATCTTGAGGAAAACTTCCTGGCCTGCAGGTATGTCATCTTCTGGATAAATTGCTTCCACTGGACATTCCGGTTCGCAAAGGGTGCAATCAATACATTCTTCCGGATCGATCACTAAAAAATTCGGCCCTTCGTGGAAGCAATCCACGGGACAAACTTCAACACAATCGGTATATTTGCATTTAATGCAGGCTTCAGTAACAACAAACGTCATGATTTCGACCTGGCTCGTGGGGAGCTCATCTTGGATTCAGTAGTGGCGCTCCCTACGAGAATCGAACTCGTGTTTCAGCCTTGAGAGGGCCGCGTCCTCACCGCTAGACGAAGGGAGCTTGCGTTTTTCCGGCCTGGCCGGACTCTCATGGTAAACTAGCGCTTGCTTCAGGTTCAACCGGAATTCGTACATTGGGTCACCCTATTTAACCGTAGACCTCAACCCTTACAATCGCCTTGAAAAGGCAAAAATAAAACCAGCCCGACTGGCCAGGACTTTTTTATCAACAATCTTAAAATTATTCCCGCATCAGAACACGGTATTGCCATTACCGAGTTGTGTCCGCATGCCTCCGAAGTCGTTCGTCAACTGCAGCAGGCAGGCTATGAGGCATACATCGTAGGTGGCGGTGTCCGGGACCTGCTATTGGGCAGAACTCCCAAAGATTTTGACGTGGCTACCAGCGCTACACCGGAACAGGTACAACAGGTATTCCCGCGCGCCCGATTGATCGGTCGTCGTTTCCGTCTGGCACATGTACGCATGCGTGGCGTGCTTACCGAAGTCGCAACCTTCCGTGGCCAGCATGACGCGGAAGGCGATGATGAGGATGACCGCGGCCGCATCCTGCGTGACAATGTCTGGGGTGATGTAGAAGAAGATGCAGTGCGCCGTGATTTCACCATCAATGCCATGTTTCTCGACCCGGTCAGTGGCGAAATCAGGGATTACCTGGGTGGTTACCAGGATCTGGCTGACCGGCGTTTACGTTTGATTGGTGATCCGGAACAGCGTTACAAGGAAGACCCGGTACGTTTGCTGCGTGCCGCGCGTTTCGTGGCCAAGCTGGGTGTGCGACCCGATCCGGCAACCGCAGCACCGATCAGGAAAGTGGTCCGGCTGCTGCAGGATGTTCCACCTGCACGATTGTTCGAAGAAGTCTGCAAGTTGTTTTTGAACGGTCATGGCCGAGCCAGTTTTGATGCGCTGCAGGAATTCGGGCTGACCAGCACCCTGTTTCCGGTCTTAAAGCCGGAAGGCAAAGATGGCAGGGTAGAGGCTGGCCCATTGTTGTTGCACGCGCTGGAAAATACCGATCTGCGCGTGCGCGAAGACCGGCCTGTCACCCCGGCTTTCCTGTTTGCTGCATTGTTGTGGCAACCCATCCGGGATCGAACACCCAAGCTGGTAGCGGACGGCATGTCCGAGTACGACGCCATCGGGGAGGTCGCCGAAGAAGTCTTTTGGGCACAGTCACGGCGTATCGCCATTCCCCGGCGTTTCAGTGCGGTTACCCGTCTGATCTGGTCCATGCAACCTCGTCTGGCCCGTACCAAAGGAAAGCGCTGGAAAAAACTGCTGGCTGAACCGCGTTTTCGGGCCGGTTATGATTTTCTGCTGTTGAGAACCATTGAAGACCCGTCTTTACAGGAACTGTGTGATTTCTGGACCCAGGCACAAATAGACTTCCCGCTGGATGAAGCCCGGGCAGACGCTGCCAATGACCCGGACCAGCCCGCAACCGAACGACCCAAAGGCCGCCGCCGTCGACCACAGCGCCGTCGCAGAAAGCCCGCCAACAAGAGCTGACCTGTGTCCGGAATTCGCTGTTTTATCAGCTTGGGCAGCAATATCGGTGATGGACCCGGAATCATCCATCAGGCCCTGGAAGCGATGGCAAAAAATGATGCCATTGATGTCGTGCGAGCCTCTTCGCTTTATCGCACCGCAGCCTGGGGCCGCACCGATCAGGCGGATTTTACCAATGCAGTCGCTGAGGTCGTTACCACGCTTTCGGCCGAACAACTGTTGTCACAGCTTTTGCAGTTGGAGTCTGAACTGGGCCGCAGGCGCGATACGGGTCATTGGGGCCCCCGATTGATAGACCTGGATTTGCTGACTTTTGCCGAGGAACAGATCAGCAGCCCCGGATTGACCGTACCGCATCCGCACATGCACGAGCGGGCATTCGTATTGGTGCCACTGCTTGAATTGGAGCCTGATTTCAAAATACCGGGCCGGGGCAGTGCTCGATCATGGCAGGACAAACTAAAGGATCAGACCATTTGCCTGGCAGAATCACATCCGTCAAAAGTTGTTAAAAAGGTGGAATTTTAATCAAAACCCAAGTTGAAGCCCGGGTTGCAATCGGGGTTGCAATCGGGGTTGAAACCCGGGCTTCGGGGTGAGCCAAAGACAAATTTGTCATAGGGTGTTGCATTCTTGCCCAAGAGTGGTATTATTACCACCAATCTTGGTAAAACTGCAACGTTAACCGAGATCGCAGGGCGCGAAAGACGGGTACATCACTCCAAAAGCCTAACCTCTCCCCTCCAAGGGAGAGGTTTTTTTTTGGACGTAATAAAAGTACTCCTGCGACAGCCTGCAGTATCTGGCCAAACCCTGCCAAACACCTGCTATTTAGCGGTTTTCATCTGAATTTTCCATCACCCCGAAGACCTGCATCTGATCCCGACTAGAACGCGTGTCCAGTTCAGGTAAACTGGCGTTTATCGACTTGTGCAGGTAATCCAGCGTAATGGAAACAGGTAATAGGCGGTCGCAACAGTTCGATCTGTTGCAAAAAAGCAACATGTCAGCACTTAAATTAAGGGATCTGTTACAAGGCGACTCTGATCGCTTCACGCTTTTTTCAAGAAAATACAAAGGTTTATTGTTCGATTTTTCACGAGTGGCGATTGATCAGGACACTTTTGGACAACTTTTGCAGTTAGCCGAGTATTCTGGTGTAGCAGCGGCAAGAGAACGAATGTTCGCTGGCGAAGCGATCAATAACACCGAAAACCGGCCTGTATTGCATCATTTGTGGCGCACGCATTCTTTTCAGGAGTCGTTGTCCGATGAGGAGGCTGGACTTTGCGAAAAAGCCCTGGCTGAATTGAACCGGATTGCGGGTTCGCTACATAAAGGTCAATTACCTGACCAGCCGAACAGCAAAATCACCGATATCGTTCATATTGGCATCGGTGGCTCGTTGATCGGGCCACAACTGCTTTGTGAAGCGCTGGCACCGGGCCCCGATGCACCGGCAATACATTTCCTCAGTTCCGTGGATGCCTATCATCGGGAGCGTTTATTGACCCGACTCGATCCGGCAAGCACCGTGATCGTGTTGGTTTCAAAAAGCTTCAGCACCAGTGAAGTGCTTGCCCATGGACGCCGCATGCGTGACTGGATGCGGGCTGCGCTGGGCGAACAGGAATCCGGCTCACGGTTGATTGCGGTGACTTCGGTGCCTGACAAAGCCATCGCATTCGGTGTACCTGCGGAGCAGGTGCTGGCCATGGGAGAATGGACCGGCGGTCGCTATTCCATCTGGTCACCGGTTGGATTGACGGTTGCCATAACGGCTGGTCCGCAGGCTTTCACAGATTTCTGTGCTGGTGGCGCGTCCATGGACAAGCACTTCCAAACAGCCGAGGCCACTGAAAACCTGCCACTGATTCATGGCCTGCTATCGGTTTGGCATCGTAATATTTGCGGCTATCCCGCACGTGGCCTGATCCCTTACGACAGCCGTCTGCGCGGTTTACCGGCCTGGCTACAGCAGTTGCAGATGGAGTCAAATGGCAAGTCGGTGAGCCGTGATGGAACAGCAGTTGAGCAGCAGACCTCGCCTGTGGTGTTTGGTGATTGTGGCACCGATGCCCAGCATGCTTTGTTCCAGGCCTTTCATCAGGGAACCCAAATCGTCCCGCTGGATTTTATTGGCGTGGTACGACCGGCTCACAAAGACCGCCAGGCGCAGCAGGATCTGCTGGCCCATTTGTTGGCACAGGCGACCGCTTTGGCTATTGGCCGCAATGCGGATGAAACCCGTGCCATGATGCAGGCTGAAGGGAAAACGCCGGAGCAGATTGAAGCGCTGTTACCGCATCGCATCATGCCGGGCGAGCGGCCATCTTCGATTCTGATAATGGATGAACTGACACCCGCGAATCTCGGCCTTTTGCTGGCACTTTATGAGCACAGCATTTTTGTAGAGAGTGTGATCTGGGGTATCAATGCTTTTGATCAGTGGGGCGTGGAGCTGGGTAAGTTGCTGGCCGGGCAAATTGCATCTGCAATGGCGTCTGACCAAGACACCGGCACTGATGAACTGGTCAGCCTGAAGGGTTTGTTGAAACATATCAGGCAACAAAGCAGTTGACCTGGCCAAAAATCCGGCCATTAACCGGGCCACAAAATATTCAGTCCGAAGTTTTGGTCTATTTTTTAATCACTCCCAAAATACCTCGCATGATTTCACGACCAAGAGTAGAACTGGCACTGCGCAAAAAACTCTTGATGGCAGCTTCGGTGGAAGATTGACGGTTACTGCTGCGGGGCTTGCTTGCGGCTTTACGCTCTTTTTCGTTGGCATCCGCCTCTGCTTCTTGCCTGGCCCTGGCTTCGGCCTGTTTGGCTGCTTCCTCGGCACGCTTGAGTAAAACCTCGAAAGCCGATTCACGATCCAGTGTCCTGTCGTAGGCCGCGCCTACCGGGCTGCGTGAACGAACCTCGCTGCGTTCGGTATCGGTAATCGGGCCGATGCGCGAAGTCGGTGGACGTATCAGGCAGCGATCCACAATACCGGGTACGCCTTTGGCTTCGAGCATGGAGACCAGTGCTTCGCCCACACCCAGTTGGGTAATCACGGCTTCCACGTCCAGGTCCGGATTGCTGCGAAAAGTGGTTGCGGCCGCACGCACGGCCTTTTGGTCACGCGGTGTGTAAGCCCGCAGGGCATGCTGGATACGATTGCCCAATTGCCCCAATACGGAGTCGGGCACATCCAGCGGGTTTTGCGTCACGAAATACACACCCACGCCCTTGGAACGGATCAATCGAACCACCTGTTCAATTTTCTGCAAAAGCACAGGCGGTGCATTATTGAACAGCAGATGGGCCTCATCGAAAAAGAACACCATGCTGGGCTTTTCCGGATCACCCAGTTCAGGCAGGTTTTCCCACAACTCCGACAGCAGCCACAGCAACAGGGTTGAATAAAGCCGTGGCTTATGGATCAACTGGTCTGCTGCCAGTACATTGATAATGCCGCGGCCGCTGAGGTCGCGCCGTTGCAGGTCGCTTAATTGCAGCGCAGGTTCGCCAAAAAACTCTTCTGCGCCCTGTTCGTCCAGAACCAGCAAGCGCCTTTGTATTGCTGCTACAGAAGCAGCGCTGACGTTGCCGTACTCGGCAGAAAATTCTTTGGCATTTTCAGAAACAAAGCGCAGCAGGGCCCGCAAGTCTTTCAGGTCCAGCAACAACAGGCCCTGTTCGTCGGCCACACGGAAGGCAATGTTTAACACACCTTCCTGTGTGTCATTCAATTCCAGCAGGTTGGCCAGCAGCAGCGGGCCCATTTCGGATACCGTGGTGCGGATGGGGTGACCGCTTTTGCCGAATACATCCCAGAACACCACCGGCCAGCCAGTGGGCGTGAAATTTTCCATGCCAATGGTGGCAATGCGCTCATCCACCTTGGGGTGTGGGCTGATGGGCTGGGTCAGCCCCGCCAGATCGCCTTTTACGTCGGCCAGGAATACCGGTACGCCAATTCCCGCAAAGCCTTCAGCCAATATCTGCAAGGTAACCGTTTTACCTGTGCCGGTGGCACCCGTGATCAGGCCATGGCGGTTGCCAAAAGCCGGTAACAGGTATTTTTTTTCGGCACCTTTGCCAATCAGGATGGGGTTTATGTCGGACATGTATTTTCCTGCTATGGTTCGATCCAATAAGCCTACCTTAAATATTCAGAGCTTTCTCCATGCTGTAAATTATCGGCCAAATGGCTTGATCGCTCTTAATTCGGTACCAGATTCAGCATCAGACTTTATCCCGGTGCTTTTTTCTGGGCATGGGAGCAGTTAAGCTTCCGCATTCTTTACTCTGAAAAATTCTGCCGGGGTCAATCCAGGGCAGTATGGTGAATCTACGAATGTCACAAGCGCTTTATAACCCGGCCGAAATTGAGTTGTCCGTACAACAAAAGTGGAATGAGCTGGATGCTTTCCGTGCCGATGAAAGTGCGGCTGGCGAAAAGTACTATTGCCTTTCCATGCTGCCTTACCCCTCCGGTTACCTGCATATGGGGCATGTACGCAACTACACCATTGGCGATGTGATCAGTCGTTATCACCGTATGCGTGGCCGCAACGTATTGCAGCCCATGGGTTGGGATGCTTTTGGCCTGCCGGCGGAAAATGCTGCCATCAAGCACAACACGGCACCGGCCAAGTGGACTTACGCCAATATTGAACACATGAAAGACCAGTTGCAGCGACTGGGCTTTGCCTATGACTGGTCACGTGAATTTGCCACCTGCGACCCGGAGTATTACCGCTGGGAGCAACTGATGTTCACCCGCTTGATGCGCCAGGGCCTGGCTTATCGCAAGGATTCGGAAGTGAATTGGGACCCGGTTGACCAGACCGTGCTGGCCAACGAGCAGGTGGTTGACGGCAAAGGCTGGCGTTCGGGTGCTCCGGTACAACGCAAGTCCATCCCGCAGTGGTTCTTACGCATCACCCGTTATGCCGATGAGTTGCTGCAAGGCCTGGATGAACTGGAAGGCTGGCCCGATTCGGTCAAAACCATGCAACGCAACTGGATTGGCCGTTCGGAAGGCACCGAGTTCCGCATGGCGGTTTGCGATAAGCAGGGTGAGTTACAACCTGGCGAACTGTCCATCGCGGTTTTTACCACCCGGCCTGATACGGCATTTGGCATGACCTATGCAGTATTGGCACCGGAACATCCACTGGTGGACGACATTGTGACAGAGGCGCAGGCAGAAGCCGTCAGGGAGTTCGTCACCCAGGCGCGTGCCGCTACCGAAACCGACCGTTTGGCGACCGAAGGCAGCCTGGCCAAGCGCGGGGTGTTCACTGGCGCCTGGGTGATGAACCCATTTACACAAAAGCCTGTGCCGGTGTATATCGCCGATTACGTATTGATGGGCTATGGCACCGGCGCCATCATGGCGGTACCAGGACAGGACAAGCGTGATTGGGATTTTGCCATCAGCCACGACCTGCCAATCTTGCGCACGGTACAGCCACCGGAAGGCTGGGAAGGTGATGCCTATACCGGTGACGGGCCGGCCATCAACAGCGACTGGCTGAACGGGCTGGAAGTGTCAGAGGCCAAGGAAAAGGCCATGGCCTGGCTGGAGCAACAGGGCCTGGGTGAGCGTACCGTCAATTACCGCCTGCGTGATTGGGGCGTTAGCCGTCAGCGCTATTGGGGTTGTCCCATTCCGGTTGTTTATTGTGATATCTGTGGCGCGGTGCCGGTGCCGGAAGATCAGCTGCCTGTCATACTGCCTGAGAACGTCAAGTTCATGGGCGTGCAATCGCCCATCAAAACCGATCCGGAATGGCGCAAAACCACCTGTCCCGAATGTGGCGGTTATGCTGAACGTGAAACCGATACCTTTGATACCTTTATGGAATCTTCCTGGTATTACGCGCGCTATTGCTCCCCTGGCGCCGAGATGCTGGATGAGCGTGCCAACTACTGGCTGCCGGTGGACCAATACATCGGTGGCATAGAGCACGCGATTCTGCATCTGATGTATTTCCGCTTCTATCACAAGCTGTTGCGTGATGCAGGCATGGTGAATTCCGATGAACCGGCAACCAATCTGCTGTGCCAGGGCATGGTGGTAGCTGAAACGTTTTATCAGGACAGGGGCGACGGGCACATCGACTGGATCAACCCGGCGGATGTGAATCTACGACGGGATGAACGCGGGAAAATCTGTGGCGGAACCTTGCGCAGCGATGGTAGCGAGGTGCAAATCGGTGCGGTTGAGAAAATGTCCAAGTCCAAGAATAACGGCGTGGATCCGCAAGGGCTGGTCGACAAATACGGCGCCGATACCGTGCGATTGTTTTCCATGTTTGCCTCACCACCAGACCAGTCTCTGGAGTGGTCCGACTCAGGCGTTGAAGGCTCTTTCCGCTTTATCAAGCGCCTGTGGGTTCAGATCAATACCCACATCGAGCGGGGTGCTGCTCCCGAGCTCGACGTTGCTGCCCTGAACGATGGACAAAAAGAGATGCGGCGCCTGCTGCACGATGCCATTGCCAAGGTATCGGATGATATCAGCCGGCGTTATACCTTCAATACCGCCATTGCGGCCATCATGGAGTTGTGCAATCACCTGTCACGTTTTGACGATAACAGTGAACAGGGCCGCGCGGTACAACAGGAAGCCTGGCTTGCCGTGGTGCGCATGCTCAACCCCATCATCCCGCATGTTTGTGAACATCTGTGGCTTGCCCTGGGCGAAACCACACCGCTGTTTTCTGCCGGGTGGCCTGTAGCCGATGAAAATGCCCGCAAGAAATTGCAGGTGGAATTGGTGATACAGGTGAATGGCAAAGTCAGGGGCAGACTGGAAACCTTCCCGGGTATCGGCAAAGAGCTGGCCCTGGAACAGGCCCTGCAGATCGAGAACATCCAACGGCATGTGGCAGGCTTGAGCGTACGTAAGGTAATCCTGGTTCCCGATCGCCTGCTGAATATCGTAGTAGGCTGAGCGGATGAGCATTCTGACTATCCACTCCCTCATCCCGGACCTGACCCCCGTCATTCCGGACCCGATCCCCGTCATCCCGGACCTGATCCCCGTCATCCCGGACCTGATCCCCGTCATTCCGGACTTGATCCGGGAACCATGGCCCGGTGTGAAAGCCAAAATCCTGCGCACTGGCCTGCTGTTAGGCCTGTGCCTGCTGCTGTCCGCTTGCGGTTTCCAGTTGCGTGAAACGGCCAAATTGCCGCTGGAAATGCACAACACCCAATTGCTGATGGGTGATGAATACAGCCAGTTGGCCAGGAGAGTGCGCTTGCATCTGGAGCAGGCCGGTGTGGAAATTGTCAACAACGATAGCGCCACTGCCATTCTGGAAATTCCCAAGAACGAGGTGTTGACTGAAGTGTTGTCGATTGGCGATAGCGCCCGTGTGCGCGAATTCCGGATTACCCACACCGTTCAGTTCCGGCTTACCGACCCGCAGGGCAAAGACATTGTGCCGCTGCAGACCATACGCCAGAGTCGCGATATCAGCTTTGATGAACAACAGATCCTGGCTGTGTCACGCGAACTGGAATACGTCAAGGACGACCTGGCGAACACCCTGTCGCGATTGTTGATTTCCCGTTTGGAAATCGTTGGCAGCCAGCCCTGACCACTATCTGTGAGCACCCTAAGCCTCGACAACCTGTCCCGTACTCTGGCCAAACGCCTGGAATCTGTCTATTTGCTGGCAGGTGCTGAACCGCTGCTGGTGCAGGAAAGCCGCGATCAGATCATTCTTGCAGCACGGAAACAGGGCTTTTTGGAAAGGCAGATTTTTCAGGTGGATAAATCATTCGACTGGCAAGAGCTGGAAGTTGCAGGTATGGAACAATCCCTGTTTGCCAGTCGGAAGGTCATCGATCTGCGTATTCCGACGGGCAAACCGGGTGTCGATGGCAGCAAATATTTTGTGAAATTTGTCAAACGCCTGGATCCGGATGTGTTGCTGATTATCAGCTGTGGTGCCTGGGATGCTGCTTCACGCAAAAGTAAATGGGCCAGCGAGCTGGCCAGAGCAGGTGGTCTGCTTGAAATCTGGCCGGTCAAGCCAAACGAATTGCCTGCCTGGATAGGCAGGCGCATGCAGGCGGCTGGTCTCAAGGCTGATGCAGACGCCATACGTTTATTGGCCGAGTGTGTTGAAGGCAATCTGCTGGCCGCACAACAGGAGATCGACAAGATCAGCTTACTGAACAAAGGTGAGCCGGTCGATATGGAAACCATACGTGATGCGGTCAGCAGCAGTGCACGTTTCGATGCCTTTCGGCTGGGTGAATGCCTGTTTCAGGGTAAAGCAGCAGAGTGTTTGCGTGTGGCCGCAGGCTTGCAACGCACCGGGATGGCCATTCAGGCGGTACAAGGCGCCTTGCTTTACCAGTTGACGCAACTGGAGGGTGTACGGGCCGCCATGGCCAGCGGTGCTTCAGAGGGCAGTGCGTTTGCCCGCAACCGGGTATTTAATATGAATCAGCCCATGATGCGTCAGGCACTGCGGCGCATTCCGGCCAGAACTTTAAGCGCATCGTTCAGTACACTTTCGAAAATCGACCGGCAAAGCAAAGGCCAGGCCAGTGGTGATCCATGGCAAACGCTGGATCAATTGCTGACAGAACTGTCTTTGGCCGGCAGCACTACTGCACCAGGCAGAAAGACCGCCAGGATGGGTGCAAGGTGAATGCAGGATGAACCATGGGGCTACCACCTTGTTGGCCATGTTCGGTGGCACTTTTGATCCGGTTCATTTCGGCCATCTGCGCGCCGCAGTAGAAGCCCTGGAAGGCCTTGGACTGGAACGCGTCAGCCTGTTGCCGGCAGGCACCCCCCCGCATCGGGGTGCTACCGATGCCGCCGCTTCGGATCGTTTGGCCATGTTAAAGCTGGCGGTACAGGATAGCCCGGACTTGCCGGTTGATGAACGTGAAGTGCGACGAGAGGGTTATTCCTGGATGGTGGATACACTGTCCGAGTTGCGTGAAGAAATCGGCCCCAGGCAACCGCTGGCATTGTTGCTGGGCCAGGACGCATTCAACCAGTTGGACAGTTGGAAAGAGTGGCGTCGTCTGTTTGATCTGACACATTTTGTGATCCTGCGTCGTCCCGATTCCAGGAATGACTATTCCGCATCGCTGGCGGAGCAGATTGAACCACGGCAGGTCAGCCAACCTGACGCATTGCGCCAACAGCCCGGTGGCCTGGTTCTGACTTTGCCGGTCACCCAGCTGGCCATATCGTCCACCGATATTCGAGAACGTCTGCAGCAGGGAAAATCCTGTCGTTTTCTGCTGCCGGACACGGTCATTGATTACATTCGAAACACGGGTTTGTACGCCGTAAAAGATGATTGAGTCGCTGTTGTGCAAGCTTGTGAAACATTTAGTTTTGCGGGAACCCGGTCAAGGGTCTAGAATTCAACCATACTCTGCATGGTGAATGGACTATTGACTAAAACATTGAAGGACCCACTGATCAAATCTGGCGATCCCACATTTCAAGAACTTCGACAACTGGTACTCAGTTCCCTGGAAGACTTCAAAGCCATCGATATCCAGGAAATTGATGTATCCGCACAAAACTCCCTGACGGACCTGTTTGTGCTGGCCTCTGGCAACTCCAGCCGGCATGTGCGTTCCATGGCTGAAAATCTGGTGATCAAAGTCAAGGCGGCCGGCCATCCGCCGTTGGGTATCGAGGGTGAAAAAGAGGGCGAATGGGTGCTGGTGGATCTGAACGACATCATCGTGCACCTCATGCAACCCAAGACCCGTGCATTCTATAATCTTGAGAAACTCTGGGAAGCAGGTTCAAACCGGCGCAGTCACGCTGCGTCTACTTCCTGACGGGGTTTTCAGTTCGCGTGCGCTTCAGCGTGGTAGCCATCGGACAGCGCATGCCCGACTGGGTTGCACGGGGCTGGGCTGAATACGCCAGACGATTTCCGCGTGGTCTGGAACTGGAATTAAAAGAGTTGCCGCTTACCCGTCGCACGCGCTCCAGCAAAGCTGATGTATTGCGTGTCACCGAATCTGCTGCTTTGCTGGCCGCGGTTCCAGCCAGTCATTGTGTGATCGCCATGGATGGTAATGGCATGCAATGGTCAACCCTGGAACTGGCAAACCAAATGAAGCAATGGATGCAACAGGGCCGGGATGTATCGTTTTTGATTGGCGGGCCAGATGGCCTGGACGGGGCCAGCCTGGACCGTGCGGATGCCCGTTGGTCGTTGGGTAAACTGACTTTGCCGCATATGCTGGTACGTGTGATTCTGGCCGAACAATTGTACCGGGCCTGGTCGATCACCCAAAACCACCCCTATCATCGTGAGTAAAGTTGTGAGTGAAACACCCCATCAATTGGTACTCGCGTCAGCCTCATCTCGTCGACACGAGTTGCTCAACCAGCTTGGCATCCGTTATCGGGTGATCATCAGTGATGCGGATGAAGATACCCTTGAAAGGGAGTCACCTGCAGACTATGTCTGCCGGGTGGCACAGCACAAGGCTGCAGCGGTCGCGGAACGGGAAAGACCTGGCTTGCCGGTGCTGGGTGCCGATACTGCGGTCGTCATTGGTGGCGATATTCTCGGTAAACCACGCGACCAGGCGGAAGCCGCTGAAATGTTACGCCGTCTGAGCGGGCAATTGCATGAAGTATATTCTGCTGTGGTATTGATCGATCCTCGAGGTCAGGAATCCAGCCGATTAAGCGTTACCGAAGTCCGTTTCACCACTCTGGAAGAAAGCTGGATCGCAGCCTATTGCGCCAGTGGCGAACCCATGGATAAAGCGGGTGCTTATGGCGTACAGGGTTATGCAGCACATCGCATCAGTGAAATTCGGGGCAGCTATTCCGGTGTGATGGGGCTACCCTTGTATGAAACCATGGAGTTGCTGCGAGACGCAGGCTTCAGCCTTCCACCCGTTTCCGGAGACCCGAGAGATAAAATGTGAGCGAAGAGATCCTTATCAATGCCACACCGTCGGAAACCCGGGTTGCCCTGGTGGAAGGCGGCATGTTGCAGGAAGTCTGGCTGGAGCGTGATGGCCGTTTCGGGCACATCGGCAGTATCTTCAAAGGTACCGTGTCACGAGTACTGCCAGGTTTGCAGGCTGCTTTTATTGAAATTGGCCTGGAGCGGACAGCATTTCTTCATGCCAGCGATATGACCCGCAATGATCCGTCTCTGGGGCAGGGGGAAGTTCGGGTGCCGTTGATCGCGGAACTGTTGCGTGCCGGTGATGAAGTCATCGTGCAGGTGATCAAGGACCCCATGGGCACCAAGGGTGCCCGTTTGACCACCAATATCAGTATTCCTTCACGTTTCCTGGTGTTGCTACCGGATTCAGAAACCATTGGCGTTTCCATCCGCATCGAAGACCCGGACGAGCGCGAGCGCCTGAAACAGATGGTTGAAACTCTGCGCCCCGCGGATTCCGACCAGGGCTACATAGTACGGACCAATGCGGAAGGCGTGGACCAGTTTGCCCTGTCAGCAGATATGTCGTACCTGGAGAAGGTGTGGCACGCGATAAAGCAACGCATAGCGGAGAGCAAAAGTGGTGCGCGGGTTTACGAAGAGCTGTCACTGCCCTTGCGGGCCTTGCGTGACATGATGCATTCCAACATCGACCGGGTACGTATCGATTCGCCACAGGTCTTTGAGCAGGCCCGGAAGTTTGCCAGTGCCTTTATTCCCGCCTGGCTGAATCGCATCGAGGCTTATGATGGCGAACGGCCGATATTTGACCTGTTTGGAATAGAAGACGAAATCGAAACAGCGCTGGGCCGCGAAGTACCCTTGAAATCCGGTGGCTATCTGGTGTTTGATCAAACCGAGGCCATGACCACCATAGACATCAACACGGGCGGTTTTGTCGGTTCAAGAAACCAGGAGGAAACCATATACAAAACCAACCTGGAAGCCAGCCAGGCCATCGCCAGGCAGCTGCGACTGCGCAACCTGGGGGGCATCATCATCATTGATTTCATCGACATGGTGGACGAAGAGCACAAGCGTCAGGTCTTGCGCTCTCTGAATCGGGCATTGGAACGTGATCTGGCCAGGACCAGCGTCAGTGAACTGTCCAGCCTGGGCCTGGTTGAAATGACCCGCAAGCGTACAACCGAGAGCCTGGAACACCGACTGTGTGTGCCATGCCCTACCTGTTCAGGTCGAGGCACGGTAAAGAGCGCGGAAACGGTCAGCCTGGAGATTTTCCGTGAGATACTGCGTTCCGGCCGCCAATTCGAGGCCACCAAGTTGATGGTGCTTGCGGCACCGGCGGTTGTGGCTGAGGTGCTGGACGAGCAATCCGGTGTGGTGGCGGAGCTGGAAGAATTGATTGGCAAGTCCATACGCTTTCAGACGGAAGAGCAGTATTCGCAGGAACAGTTCGATGTGGTCTTGCTCTGAGTCTGCCTATGCGCTGATTCCGGTATTTCGACAAACAGGTCGGCTGCTTTGAACCGAGCGGCCCATTGGTTGCGACGTTTACGCAGCCTGCTGTGGACCGCTTTTTCCATTGTGGTGATCTTTGCTGCCATTCTGGTTGGCATCGGCAAGTTACTGATGCCTTACAGCGATCACTACAAACCACAGCTGGAAAGCTGGCTTTCAGATGAGTTTGGCTATCCGGTCAGGGTGGAAAGTTTTTCCGGCCAGTGGCGTGCTTTTGGCCCCCGTCTGATCCTGCAGGGATTGCGCATACAGCCACAAGCGGGCCGTACAAGCGCTGACGAAATGCTGATTGCCGAAGCGGCATTGGATCTCAAACCATTGAATCTGTTGCTACCAGGGAAAACCTTTTACAGTTTTCTGGTCATCGGTGCTGATTTGCAACTGGTGCGGGACAAGGAGGGTCAGCTGCACCTTTCGGGTTTAGGTTTAAACAGCCAGTCGGACCCTGGTTCGGGGTCACGCCCCGCGTCAGGTTCGGGCTTGAGCAAGTTGGTGGGCGTGGGTGAGTTGCGACTGGAAGATTCCCGCCTCGATCTGATTGACGAACACCTTTCGGCCCGCCTGCATTTGTCTTCAATCAATGCCCTGCTGCAAGTGGTGGATGAACAACTGGCAGTCAGACTGGACTCCAGCCTGTCTGATGAAAGCAACGGCCGGGAATTTGGCACGGTCAGATTGGTTGCCAAGGCTGGCTGGCAGGAGGGTGATGGCTTGCAGAATGCCAGTTGGCAGATGTCGCTTGCTGGTCTTTCGCTGGAGCAACTGGGCGAGCATGTATCTGCGCATCCCATGTTACCCAGGCAGGGCACGGTCGAAGCCGAGCTATGGGGCCAGTGGGCAAAAGGTGGCGCTGTGTCGAATCGGGGTACAGTGGAAATCAACAACAGCTGGCTGAGCAATGGCACCACCGACCTGGTTCTGGATCGCATTTCCAGCCAGTTTTCCTGGTATATGAGCGGCCCAAAAGCCTGGCAGCTGGACCTGCATGACACCCTCATCAGGCAGGCAGGCTCCCTGGTGCAGTTACCTGGTTTGGCAATCGCCAGGGATGTTGAGAAAAATCTCGGTTTGTGGTTTGGTGCAGATTATTTGCCCTTGCAAACCACCCTGCCCATCGCCAGGGATTTTATGGCTTTACTGAATGTGGATTGGCCGGAATCCCTGCCTGAAACCGTGGGCGGTAACCTGTCCGCTTTTGACCTGGTTCTGGCGGCAGACTGGAGCAGTCGCGGGCTATCCGGAACGTTTCGTGATGTAAGCATCAGTGAGTGGCAACGCTGGCCTGCGTTGTCAGGCCTCAACGGGCAGGTTCTATTGCAATCAGGCCAGGGAGAATTGACGCTGAGTGCGCCCGCTTTGCAGGTTGACTGGCCGGAAATGTTTGGCTACTCGTTTCAACTCAGCCTGCCCGAATGCCGGATTGAACTTCAGCTGGGGCTGCAGTGGCAAATTTTTCTACAAGCCTGTCATCTGTTCAACGATGACCTGTCTGCACAGGGCGATGTGCTGATCGCCGCCAGCCCGGGTCGGCCGGCCGTCGATGTGAATGTCGAGGTGCTCAGGCTGGATGCAGGCAAGCTCAATCCGTATTGGCCTGAAGGCATCATGCCGGAGACAGTAACGGACTGGTTGCGTACCAATCTTCAGGCCGGACAGCTTGGCCGGGGGCGTTTACAAATCCACGGCGATATGGATGACTGGCCGTTCAGTAACGGTGAGGGGCGATTTGAAGCCTGGGCCACGATCGAAAATGGTCTGTTGAGTTTTGTGCCTGACTGGCCAACACTGCAGGGAGTCGATGTCATCGCGCGGTTCATTGGCGCCGGGATGTGGGTGGAAGGACAGGCAAAGTCATTTGGTGGCGTCGTTGTACCGAAAGCGTCTGCCAGCATAGAAAGCTTTAGTAAAGCCAGACTCCAGGTTGACTTCCAGGGGCAGGAAAAAGTCACTGACGTGTTGAAATTGCTGCAACAAACACCCGTGTTACCGGTGCAGGAAGTCGATCTCAGCGGTTTCGAGTTTGGTGGAACCGTCAGCTTGAATGGCAAGCTGGAATTGCCGTTGGGCAAAACCCCGGGCAGTTTGCAGTTGAGTGGCAAGGCACAACTCAAAAAGGGCAGTTTTCTCGATCAGTCATCCGCTGTGTTGGTGGATGCCGTGGAAGGTCCGATCAGGTTCGACCAGCAGGGGCTTGACGCAGAGGGCCTGCAAGCCCGTTATAAAGGCAAACCGGCCAAACTGGATTTGCAGGTCGGCGGTGATACGCAATGGGGCTTGCAGGCGACCCTGAATGGTCAATTTGCGGTGGCGGACCTGGTGCCGGAATTTCTGCTGGAGCAAGAGGGAATCATGAGCCGTATCAGCGGTGATTCAGAGTGGCGGGCACAAGTGCTGGTGCCCGTGAAAGCTGAAAGACCGCTGCTACCGGTGTTACTGAAAGTGGACTCCGACATGCGGGGAATCAGGCTGGACTTTCCAGAGCCGCTGGCCAAAGCAGTTTATGAGGTCTGGCCGGTTTCAGTGAGTTATCCCTTGACGGGCGAGACACGCCTGTTGCAGGTGGAATTAAACCGGCAGCTGTTCGTTGCTGCTGAAATCGCTGCCGATAGCTTAACGCCTGCTGTCTTGCCTGCTGTGCGGCGTGCAACGGTATCGTTGGGTTCAAATAGAAGCCAACTGCCTGTTGCAGGAAGCATACAACTGGGTGGCAAGACCGGTCGGTTTAACCTGGATGGCTGGGTGAACATGGTGGTTGGCGCGGTGCGCAGCGGCGGTGGTCTGGGCGGTTTGGTACTGGATCAATTTGTCATTGAGGCAGATGAACTGGTTTTCCTGGACCGGCTGTTTGAGCAAACCCGTTTGTCGGCCGAAGTTTCCGGCAGTGATATCCGGGCCGATTTTGAAGCAGAGAATCTTGCAGGCCATCTGTTGTTTACCACCGGCAGTACAGGTCGCAACAGTCTGAATGCGGAGTTTGAGCGCCTGGTGCTGGGAAAACCGTTGAGCGGCGGAATGGAGACCCAATCGGATCCATCCGAATTACCGGAATTACACCTCTATGCCCGGTCATTTCGCTACCTGGGACTGGAGCTGGGGGAAACCCGCATAGAGGCCTATCCAACCTCTGATGGCTTTCATTTCGAAACCGTGGAAGCCAACTCCAAGTCTTTGGGTGTTCGTGCCAGTGGTGACTGGACTTTATCGGATCAGGGCCAGCGCTCTGACTTCGATATCCTGATGACAGCAGAATCCCTGGGGGATTTGCTGCAATCATTGGATATCAGCTCATCCTTGCAGGGCGGGCAAACGGTATTGAAATTTGATGCCTGGTGGCCCGGCTCTCCGGCTGCTTTTGCGTTGGCCAATCTGAATGGAGCGATCGAATTCAGTGTAACGCGCGGTCAGATTACCAATGCCAGTTCCGGCACCGGGAAAGTACTGGGATTGTTGAGCATACAATCATTGCCGCGGCGCCTGTCGCTGGATTTTCGCGATGTGTTCGATTCGGGATTTGGCTTCGAAACCGCCACGGGTACATTCAATATGGAAAACGGTACCGCCACAACCGATGATGTAAAGCTGACCTCATCGGCAGCCAATATCGAGCTCAGTGGCAGTACGGACCTTGTAAAACAACAGTATGACCAGCAGATGACAGTGATGCCGGGTGTAGGCAATACGTTGCCCGTCATAGGCGCGTTGGCAGCGGGACCCGGTGGAGCAGCAGCCGGGCTGGCATTGCAGGGCCTGTTGCATGAGCAATTGGGCAAGGCCACGCAGGTACAATACACCATCAAGGGCAGCTGGGATGAGCCGCTTATCGAACCGGTTGTCAAAGATGCCGGGCAGGCCAAAGAACAGCCCAAAGAACAACCCGAAGAACAACCCGGCGAGAATGAAACCCCCTGAATACACAGGGCTTAAAGGAATAGAGAATGAATGATGTCATCGCCATAGCGGAACAACAGCTACTGCAACCAGGCGGCCTGGACCAGAGCTCCTTACAGCGGGTACTGTCGGATTTGATGGGCCCCGCAGTGGACTCCGGTGACCTGTATTTCCAGGCCACCAGCCATGAATCCTGGACGCTGGAAGACGGACTGGTACGCAGTGGCTCGCATGCCATTGAAAAGGGCGTTGGCATACGTGCCATCAGTGGCGAAAAAACCGGCTTCGCTTATGCCGATGAAATCATCCTGCCTTCCTTGCTGGAGGCGTCAAAAGCGGCGAGAGCCATCGCGTCTCATGGCAAGTCGGGTCAGGTTCAGGCCTGGGTATCCAAACCGGTCACGCCCCTGTACGGCAGCGACGACCCCATGGGGGTGATGGGTGCGGCAGAGAAAGTCGACTTGCTGCGCCAGATTGATGCCTATGCACGTTCACGTGATTCCCGTGTGAGTCAGGTGGTGGTTAGCCTGGCTGCAACGCACGAAACCATATTGGTGGCTAACACCGATGGCACGCTGGCCGCTGATGTGCGCCCGCTGGTGCGATTGAATGTTTCGGTTATCGCCGAACAGGGCAAACGTCGTGAACAGGGCAGTTCGGGCGGCGGTGGCCGCTTCAGCTACCGCGAATTGTTGCTGGATAATGCCTGGCAAAAATTTGCCGATGAGGCGGTGCGCCAGGCGGTGGTTAATCTGGAAGCTAGCGCCGCTCCTGCCGGCACCATGACGGTGGTGTTGGGTCCGGGTTGGCCAGGTGTGTTGTTGCATGAAGCTGTGGGCCATGGCCTGGAAGGTGATTTCAATCGCAAAGGTACTTCTGCTTTTGCAGGAAGAATCGGCCAACAGGTTGCCGCCAAAGGCGTCACCGTGGTTGACGACGGCACCTTGCAACAGCGTCGCGGCAGCCTGACCATTGATGATGAAGGCATTGCTACCGAGCGTACGGTTTTGATCGAAGACGGTGTTTTAAAAGGCTATATGCAGGACAGGATGAACGCTCGTCTGATGAATATGCCGGAAACCGGCAATGGCCGGCGTGAGTCGTTCGCCCATTTGCCGATGCCAAGAATGACCAACACTTTTATGTTGCCAGGCGAGATGCCACCGGAAGAAATCATAGCTTCAGTGCCAAAAGGCCTGTACGCGGTCAATTTTGCCGGTGGCCAGGTGGATATCACTTCCGGGCGCTTTGTATTTTCTGCCAGCGAAGCCTATTTGATCGAAAACGGCAAAGTGACCCGGCCGGTACGTGGTGCCACTTTGATAGGCAACGGGCCGGAGGCCATGACCCGGGTGTCCATGGTGGGCAATGACCTGAAGCTGGATACAGGCGTAGGTGTTTGCGGCAAGGAAGGGCAAAGTGTACCGGTGGGCGTGGGGCAGCCTACCTTGCGGATCGATGGACTGACGGTGGGCGGTACAGAGGCGTGATGGCAGTAACTCGTAGTCTGGCAACTTTATGCCGGACTGTCCGGTAAAGGTGATGGGCTATCCATTTCCCGTAACAAACGAAACAGGGCTCGCGCGGAGGCCGGTGGTTTTCCTTTGGCCACTTCATTGCTGGCGTTGCGTATCAGCTGCCGTAAAGCCTGTCGGTCGGCATCGGGTCGTAAACGGAGAAGCTCTGCCAGCCCCTGGTCACCGTTGGCCAGTAAATAATCTCGCCAGGACTCTGCATTATGGTGTTTCTGCGTGAGTTGGTTGGCGTTGTTTTTGAGGCTCTCGAGGTATTGTTCGATCTCACGGGTATCCCGCAGACGCAATTTTTTACCCACGTACATCAGTTGGCGTTTGCGCGCGACGTGGGCAGTGATTTTCCGGGCATCACGGATTTCATCACGCAGGTCTTCATCCAGCGGGGCGTTGGCAAACTGCTTGCTGCCCAGGGCGATCAGTTCGGAAGCCAGTGACCTTTTCGCCAGCGCTTCGCGCTTCAATTGGCTTTTACTGACTTCCTCGGGTTCTTCCAAACCCCCGGCTGCCAAATCTGCTTGGTCCTGGTCTGCTTTGGCCTGGTCTGCCTTGGGGTCATACTGGTATCTGGGATGTCGTGTCACAATGCTGGATTCCGGAAATTATTCGTACAGAAAAAGGAAAGGGTGTCATGCCTGAAGCAAATATAATAACCCAAGGCGGAGTAGACCGGGAATCAGAGCTGGATACTTTGCAGGGATGCGTTGCAGCGGCACTGGCCAGGGCCAGGCAAGCAGGTGCGACGCAAGCTGAGGTGTCTGCGCATACCAGTAAAGGACTGTCAGTGACCGTGCGTCATGGTGAAGTGGAAACGCTGGAGCATATGCAGGATCGTTCCGTCAGTATCACCGTCTATTCAGGCCAGCGCAAAGCACATGCCAGTAGTGCCGATCTGGCTGCAGCCTCAATTGAGGCATGCGTGGACCGGGCCCTGGAAATCGCGCGCTTTACCCAACCGGATCCACACAGCGGCCTGGCCGATGAGACGCTGATGGCCACTGAGTTCCCCGATCTGGATATCTGGCATCCCACCCCACTGGATGCCAACCGGGCCATAGCCAGGGCCAAGGAATGTGAGGCGGCGGGGTTACAGGACCCACGTATCAGCAACTCCGAGGGCGCCAGTTTCGAAGCCGGTTTCGGTTTGGGCGTATATGGCAACAGCCATGGTTTCATCGGACGCAGTGCGGGAACCCGCTACAGTCAAAGTTGTGTATTGATTGCCGGCAAGGGCGACAGTATGCAGCGTGATTACAGCTACGACACCGGTCGTGACCTGGCAAATCTGGAAGACCCGCAACTGACCGGTCGGGAAGCGGCCCGTCGGACTGTGCGCAGACTGGGAGCAAAACAGCTGAAAACCGGCCAGATGCCAGTGTTATTTGCCGCCGACGTGGCCAAGGGCATTTTCGGGCACATGTTGTCGGCGGTTTCCGGAACCGCCCTGTATCGCAATGCCTCCTTTCTCAAGGATGCTGCAGGTAGTGAAATATTTCCTCAGTGGATGCGCATCAGTGAACGCCCTCACTTGCTGCGTGGCTTGGGCAGTTCGGCTTTTGACAATGAAGGCGTAGCTACACGGGAAAATGATCTGGTTAACCAGGGGCAGTTATTGCGCTATGTTCTGTCCAGCTACTCCGCTCGCCGCCTGGGTTTGCAAACTACGGCCAATGCCGGTGGCGTAAGGAATCTGTTGGTACATCCCAATGTCGAGGCGGGGTCGGATCTGCTGCAACAATTGGGCACCGGCTTTTTTGTCACAGAACTCATGGGTCAAGGTGTCAGCACGGTTACCGGCGACTATTCACGCGGTGCCACCGGCTTTTTTGTCCAGAATGGTGAAATAGCTTTTGCTGTTGAGGAAGTCACCATTGCCGGCAATCTGGCTGAAATGTTTTTGGGTATTACTGCGTGTGGCAGTAATCTGGATCTCCGCGGCAATATTCATTGTGGAGACTTGTTGCTCAACACTATGACCATTGCTGGCTCGTGAGTCTGTTCAAGCTGTTTCGAATTGTTGTTCTGCTGAGCATTCTTTTTGTCATCCTGGCAGGTACCTGGCTTACTGAACGCAGACTGGCCAAATGGCAACAACCCATTTGGGTCACGCTGTATCCCATCGTGGATACAGAAAATGCCAGCAGCACCCGCTTCGCCCAGGCGCTCGAACTGGAAAACTTTTCAGCCATTAATCGGTTTTTGAGCGAGGAGTTGCTGCGTTACGGTGTTTCCATGGCTGAACCACTTCAATTCCAGCTGGCCCCGGTCAGTTTCGAGCGTCCACCCGCTGTGCCCGAAAGGCACAGCACTCTGGCCATCGCCAGATGGAGTCTGCAGATGCGTTGGTGGGCTTGGCGGCGTGAAAAGATGGGCGGGCTGATCGCGCCGGATATCCAGATTTTCCTGATTTATCATGATCCTGGCGAATTCAGCGAAATGCGTATGTCGGTAGGTATGCGAAAAGGCCGCTATGGTCTGGTCAAGGCCTATACCGGCAGGAATAACCAATCCTATAACCATGTTGTCATCACGCACGAGTTGTTGCATGTATTGGGTGCCACGGACAAATACGTTTATTCAACCGGCGATCCGGTATACCCGGAGGGTTATATCGAGCCCAACAAGCGACCGCTATTCCCGCAAACCCGGGCAGAAATCATGGCGGGCGTCATTCCTTTGAGTGCGTCCAACCACGTGACACCGATGTCTTTGGAGCAGTGCCGTATAGGCCAGATGACCGCCGAAGAAATCGGGCTGTTTCAGCAGTTGATTGATAATTAAGAAAGCTCTGAATAATTCATCCATGAATTCTCAGAGCACGCCAAACAAAAA
>CAZRTG010000002.1:2254-58724 GCA_964602895.1 uncultured Wenzhouxiangellaceae bacterium | reverse complement strand
TTTATTAGCAGTGGCGGTGAAAGGCGCTGTTCTTCGAGGTTGCGGCCTGGACCAACGCGATCGATTACCAGGTAGTCAGACTCCTGCTGCAGTGAGATCTGGTAGTGGTGCCAGGTGCCGCGCCGCAGGTTGACGCCCTGTTTCCCGTCGGTGATAAAGGCCCTGACGGTGGCGCCGTCAACCCGCTCACCCGGTGGTGCCACGATCACCAGAAAGGGCCGGTTGTGCAGCGGCATAAACGCCTGGCTGGATAAGGGATGCTTCTCCATCTCTTCGATCATCAGCGGCAGGCCAAGCGGCTGGCTGCGAAAAATGTGTATGGCGACTTTACCGCACTCTGCCTCGGCGTCCACACTGGCCAATTCAGCGAACTTTTCCGTATTTCCCTGGTTAATAAGATGCGATGCATGACCGGTGGTTGAGATGACGTCACCAAACTCGCTGAATGCTTCAGCTGTTAGTGCCTCGACTTTTAAGCAGGTCATAAGCAATTCCGTAGAATTGGGATCGGAGTGAGCTAACCCAGGTTTAACAACGCCAATCGCCATACAGCCGCAACCGGCTGACGCCGCCGTCGGGGAATATATCCAGCCGCACGTGGCTGATCCGGCCGGCATCCAGCACCTCCATCTCGAAAACATGCTTCTGATGGGCACCGAGTTCTACTTCCGGTAATACGGGCCGCCAGTAGTCGCCATCGGCACGCACCTCTTCATCGGCCATATCTTCCAACAGGGCGCCGTGCAGCGAACAGCACGCCGGGTAATTGCCTTTGAAATGTGCGGTGTCTACCAGAATGCGTTTCAAACACCCGCTGTGGCCCAGCTTGAGGATTACCCAATCGTTGCCGGGTTCACGGCGCCGGCGGGTTTCCCAGCCATCACCCATGTTCACACCATCACCGGGTGCCAGCAGATTGGACATATGGCCGAAATGCATGTCGTTGGTTGCCAATGCCCTGCCGCCATGCTGCATGGCCAGCAAATCTGCCAGTTCTCCCTCTTTAACCGAATTCCAGTCAAAGGCGGCTACGCCATACAAGCGCAGCCGTGCGACACCGCCGTCGGGGTAGATATGAAAGCGAACATGTGTCCATGGGCGGGGTTCATTGATTTCAATGTAGTGCTTTGAACCCCCTTGCAGGTCCATACGTGGCACCAGCTCATGCCATTGGGTGCTCTCATCCGGTTGTGTACTTGAATGACACACCTCCAAAGAAGCCTGCGGCGGAAAATTGCCGGTAAAAAAAGTGGTGTCGATCTCAATACCGTGAATCACACCCGGGCACAGCTGAATGATGCAGAAATCATGACCGGCCACACGTTTACGGCGGGTTTCCCAACCATCCATCCATTTGCCGTGGTCATCGTATTTGTCGGCTATAAACACCGGAGCTGCCGGATCGATCAGGCGTTCCTTGGCTGCGAAGAATTCATCGGTGGCAAACAATACCTTTGCACCCAGGCGCGGCTGGGCCAGGTCGATAAAACGATCAGTGAATGCCGGCCGCCGGTTCGCCACAGTCTGATTCAAGAGAAAATATCCTGCAGGCGGAACAGTGCAATTTTCATGACCTGGCCAAGAGCGGCCTGGAATTCTTCT
This sequence comes from uncultured Wenzhouxiangellaceae bacterium, assembly GCA_964602895.1. Lineage (GTDB taxonomy): Bacteria > Pseudomonadota > Gammaproteobacteria > Xanthomonadales > SZUA-36 > JAWXBM01. Next base: position 57,122 of record CAZRTG010000002.1, on the reverse strand, counting down.
TCACGGTTGTGTTCCAGCCGACGATGAAAAATCTCCAGAATCTGCTTTCGCTGAAAACCCTTGATGGCAAGGATAAAGGGAAAACCAAACTTCTCGCGGTATGCCTGGTTGAGGCGATCGAACTCGGCCTTTTCTTGCGGAGTGCATTGATCCAGCCCTGAGCGCATTTGTTCGCCGTGCGAACGCGAGGTAAGTTCATGGTCCGCTTGCAGCGCCTTCAACTCGGGATGAGCCTGTAGCAATTCCAGTTTGGCTTCAGCCGATGCCCGGCGAATCACATTGCACATGGCCTCATGCATAGAGGGCGCCGTATCGTGACGCATCTCCACGCCATCGTTCCAAACCTCTTCGGCAATCCAGGGTGAATGTTCAAATACCGGACCAAAAATTTCCATGAACTCTTCACGGTCCATATCACTGGGTTCAATAGCCATCAATCTCCCGCCTCCGTAGGGTGTTGTATTGGAGGATGTCGTTCGTGCCAATGACGCGCTATGTCGATTCGTCGGCACCACCAGACATCATCATAAGAACGTACGTATTTGATAAAACGCTCCAATGCGGCAAAACGTCCCGGCCGGCCAGCCAGGCGGCAGTGCAGGCCTACCGACATCATACGTGGCGTGCGCAAACCTTCCGCATAAAGTACATCGAAGCTGTCTTTCAAATACTGGTAAAACTGCTCGCCGGTATTGAAGCCCTGGGCCGTGGCGAAGCGCATGTCATTGGCATCCAGGGTATAGGGCACCACCAGCTGTGGTGTGCCGTATTCGTAATTCCAAAACGGCAGGTCATCGCAATAATCATCGGCGTCATAAAGGAAACCACCGTCTTCGACCACCAGTTTGCGTGTATTGGGGCTGGTCCGGCCGGTGTACCAGCCCAGCGGCCGTTCACCGATGATGTGTTCGATGGCAGCGATGGCTTGCTGCATATGCTTGCGCTCGGTGCTTTCGTCCACGTACTGGTAGTCAATCCAGCGATTGCCATGGCTGGCAATTTCATGGCCTGAATCATGCAAAGCCCGTATGGGGTCCGGATTGCGCTTGGCGGCCATACCCACGGCAAAGACGGTGACGGGCACCTGATAGGTCTCGAACAAGCGGTGCAAACGCCAGACGCCCACCCGGCTGCCGTAGGCATACAGCGATTCCATGCTCATGTGCCGCACACCTTCCCGCGCATCGGCGCCTATCATATCCGAGAGGAATGCTTCCGAGGCAGAATCGCCGTGCAATATGCAGTTTTCCCCACCCTCCTCGTAATTGAGTACCAGTTGCAGCGCGATGCGGGCACCATTGGGCCAATCTGCCTGTGGCGGCGTGCGGCCGTAGCCAGCCAGATCCCTGGGGTAAGTATTGCTCATTGGGTTGTATAATTTCTCAATAGACCGCCAACATACTGCAGGTGAGTGGCTTTCTGCAATATGAGATGGTCAGGGATGCCCTGAATAGTTTCTGAGCAGTTTCTGAATGGTTTTTGAATAATTCAGAGTTTCCGTGACTGGCGCTATGATGGGCTTTGCTGACAAGGTGAGTTGGATATGGCTGGATTGACAACACATGTGCTCGATACATCGAACGGCAAGCCTGCCAACGATGTGTATTACCGCCTGTTTCGGTTGGACAATGGTCGCCTGGAGTTGCTCAACGGCCGCACCAATCCGGATGGCCGTTGTGATGCGCCCTTGCTGGATGAAGAGTCCATGGTGGCCGGGACCTATGAATTGATTTTCGATGTGGCAGATTATTTCCGCCGGCAGGGTGTTGAGCTGTCGGACCCGCCGTTCCTGAATCGGGTGGTGATTCGTTTCGGCATTGCCGATACCGGCCAGCATTATCATGTGCCCTTGTTGATCTCACCTTTTGGATATTCCACCTATCGGGGAAGTTAATGGGCGACAAAGTGCGCTTTTTGTTGGGCCATCAGTTGCGGGAATTCAGTGACCGCGACCCGCAGACCACGGTGCTCGACTGGTTGCGCGACACCGCCGGTCGCAAAGGCACCAAGGAAGGCTGTGCCGAGGGCGATTGCGGCGCCTGCACGGTGACCGTTGCCGAATTACGCGATGGCCAGCTGCATTACCGGGCAGTCAATTCCTGCATTCAGCTGATGCCCATGCTGGATGGCAAGCAGTTGATCACGGTCGAAGACCTTGCCAGCAGCGATCCGGTTGCACCGGTGCTGCACCCGGTACAGCAGGCAATGGTAGACCAGCACGGCTCGCAATGCGGGTTTTGCACACCGGGCCTTGTGATGAGTTTGTTCAGTCTGTTTCATGACCGGCGCGCGCGGGCAGAGACCGCTACTTCCAGCCTGGCACGACAGGATATTGATGAAGTGCTGGCGGGCAATCTGTGTCGCTGTACCGGCTATGCGCCGATTGTCAGAGCGGCGCGGCAATCCATGCAGTTGGCTGCTGATGGTGATGAATTCAGCGTCAGCGAAGCCGAGACCATCAGGCAGTTAAAGCATCTGGCCCATGGTGACCTGCTGGCGATGGAGTTCCAGGGCAGAAAGTATTTTGCACCTCGTACCCTGCAATCATTGTTGAAAGTTCTTGCCGGATATCCCGACGCCTGCATGGTGGCGGGGGCCACCGACGTTGGCTTGTGGATTACCAAACAACTGCAGCAGTTGCCGGTACTGGTTTATGTGGGGGAGGTGCAGGAATTGCAGCGTTTGCAGCTTGATCCGGAGACCGGCGGGCTGGAAATCGGTGCAGCTGTGCGCTACGCAGATGTATTGGAAACCCTGGCCGGAATTTACCCCGAGCTTGAAGTCATGTTGAAACGCCTGGGTGCAGAGCAGGTCCGGAATGCCGGCACGCTGGGCGGCAACATTGCCAATGGTTCACCCATAGGTGATATGCCGCCAGCCCTGATTGCACTGGACGCCATTTTGATACTGAACAGTACCAGGGGCAGGCGCGAACTGGCCCTGAAAGATTTCTTTATCGAATACGGTAAACAGGATCTGCAGGCAGGTGAATGTGTCGAGGCCATCCGCATTCCACCAAGACCTGAGGGCCTGCATTATGGAGTGTATAAATTATCACGTCGTTACGACCAGGATATTTCCTCTTTGTGCGGGGCATTCAGTCTGCGCCTGGAGAATGACGAAATCGTGGAACCCCGCATCTGCTTTGGCGGAATGGCAGGGACTCCCTTACGAGCCAAAGCAGCGGAAAAAGCGCTGCAAGGCCAGGCCCTGAGTCTGGAGCGCATTCTGGCTGCACAACAAGCTCTGCGGCATGATTACCGGCCACTCAGTGATTGGCGTGGTAGCTCAGAATATCGCATGAAAGCGGCGCAGCATTTATTGATGCGGTTTTTCCTCGAAACACAAGGCGAGAACCCCGTACAGCTGCAACGGTGGGTGGGTTAGATGGATAAAGCGGTGACACAAAACCGGCAAACAGGAATGGCACCTGGTGTGACTCCCGACGGAATAACCGGAGCGGTAAACCAAGCCCTGGCGCATGACAGTGCCATCAAACATGTTACCGGACGGGCGATTTACGTTGACGATATCGTTGAGCCAAGCGGATTGCTGCATATTTATGTGGGCACCGCCAAAGTCGCACACGGCCGTATCCGCAGCTTGAACCTGGACCCGGTGCGGGCCTGTCCGGGCGTGGTGGCTGTGCTCACCGCAGCCGATATCCCCGGTGTTAATGACATCAGTCCCACGCACAAGGGTGATGAAGAAATTCTTGCCAGCGAATGGGTGCATTTCCACGGCCAGGTGTTGTTTGCGGTAGCCGCCGAAAGCCGTGACATTGCCCGGCGCGCTGTGCTACTGGCACAGGTCGATATCGAAGAGTTGCCGGCGGTGCTGGATATTGAAACCGCCATGCAGCAGCAGGCCTGGGTAGAACCGCCCCATGAAATGAATCGGGGTGATGTGGCCGTGGCGCTTACAAGGGCAGCCCACAGACTCAAAGGTGAGCTACGCACCGGCGTACAGGACCATTTCTATCTGGAAGGCCAGGCTGCGCTCAGCATTCCGCAGGAAGATGGGGATGTGTTGATCTATTCTTCCAGCCAACACCCGTCCGAATTGCAGCACCTGGCCGCTTTGGCATTGGGCAGGGCAGACCATGCCATCACGGTGGAAGTGCGACGCATGGGAGGAGGTTTTGGCGGCAAGGAAACCCAGGCCGCGCAATGGGCTGTGATTACTGCGTTATTGGCCATTCAAACCGCTCGACCGGTCAAACTCAGGCTGGATCGTGACGACGACATGATCAGTACCGGCAAACGGCACGATTTCCGCATTCGCTACGATGTGGGCTTTGATGATACCGGCCGGATAGAAGGAATCGATTTTGAACTGGCGGCCGGTTGTGGTTTTTCTGCTGATCTCTCCGGTGCGATCAGCGATCGCGCCATGTTTCACAGCGACAATACCTATTATCTGCCAGCGGTTCGTATCCGTTCGTATCGCTGCCGCACCAACACGGTTTCCAACACCGCTTTCCGGGGCTTTGGCGGACCGCAGGGCATGATGGGCATAGAGCGGGTGATGGATGCCATCGCTGCGCATCTGGATAAAGATCCGTTGGAGGTTCGCAAGCTGAACCTCTATGGCGGCGAAGGGCGCAATCTCACACCGTATTTTATGACCGTCGAAGACAATGTCGCGCCGGAAATCATCGAGGAGTTGGCGGCAAGCAGCAGATATGTGCAGCGGCGTGCCGACATTGCCGCATTCAACGCCCGCAGTCCGGTGATCAAACGCGGCATTGCGCTCACGCCGGTCAAATTCGGCATCTCTTTTACCACCACCTTTTTGAATCAGGCGGGTGCCCTGGTGCATGTGTACAAAGATGGCAGCATCCACCTCAACCATGGCGGTACCGAGATGGGCCAGGGCCTGTTTATCAAGGTAGCGCAAGTGGTGGCTGATGCCTTTGCAGTACCACTGGAGCAGGTAAAAATCACGGCGACCAGTACCGCCAAGGTGCCCAATACATCGGCAACCGCAGCCTCTTCCGGCTCCGATATGAATGCCATGGCTGCGTTGGATGCCTGCAACAAAATCAAATGCCGGATTGCCGGATTTCTGGCGGGAGAAGCAGGTGATGTCGATGCCGTGAAATTCACCCGTGAAGGGGTTTGGGACGGCAGCAAAATGCATGCTTTTGCAGATGCCGTGATGGCAGCTTATTTGGGGCGTGTGTCGCTTTCGGCTACCGGCTTTTATCGCACACCCAAGGTTTATTATGACCGGGATAAGGCCCGCGGCAGACCGTTTCTGTATTTTGCTTATGGTGCCGCTGTGGCTGAAGTGGAACTGGATACCCTGACCGGCGAGAACCGACTCAGGCGCGTGGACATCCTGCACGATGTGGGCCGCTCGCTGAACCCGGCCATTGATCTCGGGCAGATCGAAGGCGGTTTTGTGCAGGGCATGGGTTGGCTGACCACCGAGGAGTGTTGGTGGGATGCGCAGGGCCGATTGCGCACCCATGCGCCATCGACCTATAAAATCCCGGTCAGCAGCGATGTGCCGGAAGCTTTTCATGTGAAAATCTGGCAACGTGGTGAAAACCAGGAGCCCACCATACACCGATCCAAGGCGGTAGGTGAACCACCGTTGATGCTGGCCATCGCCGTTCACAGCGCACTCAACCAGGCGGTTGCGGCTACCAGACCGGGGCGTGGATTGCCTGCACTCCATGCTCCGGCAACACCGGAACACCTCTTGAATTGTTTACAACATGGCCATGCTGCGGATGAAGTGGCCCACGATCAGAAAAAGGAGTTTTTATGAAGTATTTGCACACCATGATCCGGGTCAGCGACCTGGAAGTCTCGCTGGATTTTTTCTGCAACAAACTGGGCCTGGTAGAAGTGGAACGCCGCCCGGTGCCCGCCGGCAAATTCACCCTGATCTTTCTTGCCGCGCCGGACGATGTGGACCGTTTCAGGAAAGACTGGGCGCCAGCCATCGAACTGACCTATAACTGGGATGAATCAGGCTATGAAGGTGGCCGGAACTTTGGTCATCTGGCTTTTGAGGTGGATGATATCTATGCAGCCTGTCAGCGCTTGATGGATGGCGGCGTTACCATCAATCGTCCGCCGCGCTGTGGGCATATGGCATTTGTTCGCTCACCCGATCAGATTTCTATTGAGCTTTTACAGAAAGGCGACGCCCTGCCGCCACAGGAACCCTGGGCTTCGATGGAAAATACCGGCGTTTGGTAGGCTTTTGGCCGGGCAGGCTGGATTGACCGCTCAGCATTACCACTGGATTACCCAGCTGCAACAGACGGTGTCGCGTGAGCCCTGCGTGCTGGTCACCCTGAGTCAGATCATGGGGTCCGCGCCGCGTGAATCGGGTTGTCGCATGATCGTCACTGCCGATTCATGCAGTGGCAGTATCGGCGGCGGTAATCTTGAGTACATGGCAATTCAGCAAGCGCGGGACTGGTTGAAGCTATCTCTTGTTGCCAGACAGCAGCTTCAACCGTTCGGGCTGGGGCCGGCGTTGAACCAGTGCTGCGGCGGTGCGGTGAGTCTGCATTTTGAAATGCTGCCCACAGGAATTCCCGATTGGTTGTCCGACCTCAATTCCGCTGTGGTCAGCAACACGCCGGCCGTATTGGCCATGCGGGTTGATAATGAAGTTCCTCAGCATTCAGTAGTCACCAAAAACACCGGGCAGCCGCAAACCCTGCCGGATGAGGTCTGGCTTGAAATACAGGGCATGTTGAATGCAGTGTCGCCCCCGCTATCCGAAAACCCGCTATCCGAAAACCCGGTATCCGAAAACCCGGCATCTGCAAGCCCGATAATCAGCCTGGAAAGTGAAAAGGCTGAATGGTGGCTGGAATGGGTTTGTGATCGGCGACCCGATCTGTATCTGTTCGGCGCCGGGCATGTGGGACAGGAAGTTGCGCGTTTGTTGCAACGCCTGCCGTTCCGATTGACCTGGGTGGACCAACGGCCGGATATTTTCCCCGCCGATGCTGCCGGACATGGCACACTCAATGCAAATGACCCACTGAGTGTTGTTGCGCAAGCCAGACCCGACAGTATTTTCGTGGTCATGACCCACAGCCATCAACTGGACGAGGCGATTTGCCATGCTGTTTTTCAACGGCTTGATTCAGATTGGGATTTCCGCTGGTTGGGTCTGATTGGCTCGGCTACCAAGCGCAAACGCTTTGTACACAGGTTGAAACAAAGAGGTATAACCGAATTGCAACTGCAGCGCCTGGTTTGCCCTGTCGGTCTGGCTGGCCTGCATGGAAAGCAGCCTGCTACCATTGCACTCAGCCTGCTGGTACAACTGATGATGGGGCCCATTGAAAAGGTGCCCATCGAAAAGGAATCCATCGAAAAGGAATCCTTCGAAAAGGAATCCATCGAAAAGGAATCCATCGAAAAGGAACACTGAATGGACCGACGCCTGAAACTGATAGCCGACCTGCCCAAAGCCGAACTGCATATGCACATCGAAGGCAGCCTGGAGCCGGAAATGATGTTTGCCCTGGCGCAGCGGAATGGGGTAACGCTGCCCTATGCCGATGTAGAAGCCATCCGTGCGGCCTACCAATTCGATTGCCTGCAGGACTTTTTGGACCTGTATTACCAGGGCATGTCGGTGTTGCTCACCGAACAGGATTTTTTTGACCTGACCTGGGCCTATTTACTGCGCTGTCAGGCAGACCATGTGGTCCATACCGAAATCTTTTTCGACCCGCAGGGCCATACCGGCCGCGGGGTTGCCTTTGCCACCGCATTCGAAGGCATCTGGTCGGCGCTGCAACAGGGCGAGCAGGAGTTGGGCATCAGTAGCCGGGTTATCATGTGTTTCCTGCGCCATCTGGATGAAGCCAGCGCGTTGGCCACGCTGGAAGAAGCAACGCCCTTTCTGGACCGGATTGTGGGTGTGGGTCTGGATTCCTCTGAAGTGGGCCACCCGCCCCGTAAGTTCCAACGGGTGTTCGACCGTGCCGGGGAGCTTGGTTTGAAACGCGTGGCCCATGCCGGAGAAGAAGGCCCGCCGGAGTATATCTGGGAAGCGCTGGAGGACTTGAAAGTGGATCGCATAGACCACGGCAATCGATCTTTGGAAGACGACGATCTGGTAGCACGTTTGGCACGCAAGCAGATTCCACTGACGGTTTGCCCGCAATCCAATCTGCGCCTGGCGGTGGTCAGGGACATGCGCGACCACCCCATTCGCGATATGTTGGGCATGGGCCTGAAAGCCACCATCAATTCGGATGATCCGGCATACTTCGGCGGCTATGTGAACGACAATTTCAATGCGCTGGTTGAAGCAGTCGACCTCGCGCGCGACGAGATCATCGAACTGGTGCGCAACAGCTTTGAAGCTTCCTTTCTCGACCCCGCCGATATCGAACGTCACCTGCAGGCGGTAGACCGCATCGCTGCCGCTTGATGGACCTGTCTTTTTTGGGGTGGCCGCAAGCCCTGGCGTCTGACTGGCTGGGCCTGCTGCTGCGCTGGGCGCATTTTGTCACAGGCGTTGCCTGGATAGGTGCCTCGTTTTACTTCAACTGGCTGGAAAACCAACTGGAGCGGCGCTTCAAGAGTGACGATCCGTTGGCCGGTGACCTTTGGGCTGTGCACGGTGGCGGCTTTTATTATTTGCAAAAATACCGGGTCGCTCCAGCGCAAATGCCGGAGCGTCTGCACTGGTTCAAGTACGAAGCTTATGCCACTTTCCTGACCGGCTTCTGTCTGTTGATGGTGGTGTACTGGTGGAACGCACCGCTGTTTCTGGTCAACCCGGAAAGCACGCTTTCCGAGCCTCTGGCCATCGGTCTGAGCTTCTCGGTATTGCTGATTTCCTGGCTGCTGTATGACGGGCTCTGTCGTTCCCCGCTGGGGAACAACGGCCTGGTGGCAGGTCTGCTTATTTTTGCCTGGTTTACGTTTTTAGCCTGGTGGTTGGGTATCTATTTCACCGGTCGTGCCTGCTATCTGCACGTGGGCGCTGCGATTGGCACCATCATGGTGGCCAATGTGTTTTTTGTGATCATCCCGGCGCAGAAAGATATGGTTGCCGCGCTCGGCGCTGGCCGTATACCGGATAAAGACAAAGGCAAACGGGCCTTGCAGCGCTCACGACACAACAATTATCTGACTTTGCCCGTGCTGTTTACCATGATCAGCAGCCATTACCCGTTTACCTATGGCGGCGGGTGGGATTGGTTGGTGTTGGCCATTTTGTCTTTGGCGCTGGTAGGAATCAGGCACTGGTTCAATATCCGTCATGCACCTCAAATCAATCGTGGACTCAATCGCTGGGTATTGCCCCTGTCTTTGTTGTTACTGTTTGGATTGATCGCATCCACTGTGTTGCAGCCATCCGGATCAGCGCCGACCGGTAGCAGTACACCCACCACGGCAGAAATCCGGCCTTTGATCCGGCAACACTGTGTGAGTTGTCACGCAGCTCAACCCGGTTTTTCCACCTTCTCCGCACCGCCGTTAAATGTGGTGTTGGAAACGGAACAGCAGATCAACAGCCAGGCAGAGCGCATCTACCAGGCTGTGGTCGTCAGCCAATCCATGCCTTTGGGTAATATGCTGGGCATGACAGCCGAGCAGCGCGAGTTGATTGGACAGTGGTACGCTGGGCGGCGAGAATCGGGTCAGCTAAGATGAGTTATCTATTGTGAGTCAGACATTATGAGCGAAGAAGCAAAACAAAACTGGTCCATGGCGGATGTTTCGGCCAAGGCTGTGACCAAACGAATGGCTGTTGCCGGCGGCCGTATTGTCATCGGTGCAAAAGCCATGGAAATGCTGCAGGCCGGGACGCTCCCCAAGGGTGATCCACGTGCCATGGCTGAAGTGGCCGGAATACAGGCAGCCAAGCAGACACCCGCATTGATTCCCTTGTGTCATCCCATTTCCCTCAACCGCGTCATGCTGCGCTCCAGTCTCCGACCTGAACAACAGGCCATCGATTTCTATTGCATGGCCGAAATCGCAGCGACAACCGGTGTGGAAATGGAGGCGTTAACGGGTTTGAATATCGCCCTGCTTACCGTTTGGGATTTGATCAAGCCAGTGGAGCCTGCTTTGATAATCACTGACGTGCGTTTGTTGTATAAATCGGGGGGTAAGAGCGGGTTATGGCAACACCCGCAGGGATTGCCAACTGAAATAGATCGGTGGATTAAAGAGCTGGATGCCGGATCAAGTCCGGCATGACGGTAGGAGGGGTCAAGTCCGGCATGACGGTAGGAGCGGTCAAGTCCGGCATAACACTATTTTTCTTCGCCTTTGATACGGCAATTCACCCATTCAGTTGCACCGTCGGCGTAATGCTCACGCTTCCAGATGGGCAAACGGGATTTTACTTCGTCAATAATATAGCGGGCTGCATCGAATGCGGCACCGCGATGGGCGGCTGAAACACCGACCAGTACGGCGGGATCGGTCAGTGCCAGTAAGCCCTGACGGTGTACTGCGGCTGCCTGGCTGATGTCGTAGCGCTCACGGGCTTCCTGCAGGATGGCATTGCCTTCTGTGAGTGCGAGCGGTTCGTAAACTTCATACTCCAGTTGAAAAACTTCACGACCTTCATTGTGGTTGCGCACCCAACCCTCAAACAAAACGAAAGCACCACAGGAGATATCCTGCAGGGACGCTCTTAATTCCTTTCGGTTAAGGCTGTCGGCAGAGATGGTGAAATAGCCGGAGCTGAAGGGGGGAGAACTCATTTTCGCTATTGACTGAGGAATTAACCACCTGCAACGGGCGGGAAAAACAGAATTTTTTCACCGCCCTGAAGCACCGTGTCCCAACTGGCCATTTGATCATCAATCGCCACCAGGGCACGGCTGTACTGTCCCAATTCGGTATGTTGTTGCGTCATTTGCACAAACAGTTCAGCCGGAGAATTGGCTTTGGACTGTACCTGCTCCTGATTGAGTCCGGTTGCTTCGCGGTAAACCGCAAACCACTTGACTGTAAATACTTTCATCCACCTATCCTGTACATTTCAACTTTTTCACGATTGGCACCCAGTTCACTGCGCTCTTCGCTGTAGCGGTCCGCTCTGTTGTGCCAGACTTTTGCAATCACTTCGTTCAATTGGTCATGGGAAGTGCTTTGCCGTAACAGCGGTATCAGGTCTTTGCCCTTGGTGCCGAACAAACAGGTGTAAAGCACGCCATCGGCAGTGAGTCGGGCACGGGTACAGCCACCGCAAAAAGGTTGTGAAATAGAACTGATCAGGCCAACCTCTCCGGCACCGTCCTTGTAACGGTATCGCCTGGCCGTTTCTGATGGCCGTTGGGCGCCCACCGGCTCGATTGGCCAGCGCTCGCCGATGCGTTGCACCCATTCGGCCGAAGGCACTACCTGGTCCAGTCGCCAGTGGTTACTGTTACCCACATCCATGTATTCGATAAGACGCACGGTATGGCCGGAGCCACGGAAGTGGTCCAGCAAGTCCAGCACCGTATGGTCGTTCACACCACGCTGTACCACGCAATTGATTTTCTGGCGTGTAAAGCCGGCATCTACCGCTGCTGCAATGCCATCCAGGATTTCGGAAAGCTTGCCCTTGCCGCCGCTCATCACGTGCAACACATCAGGGTCCAGTGAGTCCAGGCTGACAGTGATGCGACCCAGGCCGACATTGCGCAGATCGGCGGCATGTCGCGGCAGCAGCACACCGTTGGTCGTCATGGCGAGGTCGTCCAGGCCGTCGATCATGGCCAACCGTTCGACCAGTGCGGTCAAACCCGGTCGAACCAGCGGTTCGCCGCCCGTGATGCGCAGTTTTGTCACGCCGTTGGCCACAAAAGCACGCACCAGAATTTCGATCTCCCGATCGGTGAGCAAGCTTGCCAGCGGTAGAAATACGCCGCGGCCCTGCAGGGAGTCGGCAGGCATACAGTAAGTGCAGCGGAAGTTACACCGGTCGATTACCGACAGACGCAGCTCCCGCAGCGGGCGTTGAAACTTATCCACGACCTTGGTCGAGTTTTCGGTTGTGGAATCAGTGAGTTTGATAGGTACTTGCGTGTCCATAGTTGTTTGGCAGCTTCGAGCCGATTCAGTTGATTTTGGATGCGATTTCCGCGCGTTTCAGTTCCTGATGGTGCTCCAGCGTACGCTTGTAGAGCTCCGTTACTTTATCCACACCGGATGGCTCCAGGGCGCCATCATTTCCTGCAGCAACAAAAGTTGCATAGATGGCAGAAGCGGTCATCAACGCGCCGGATACCAGCGTTGAATCGATTTCTTCGTGCCTGAGTTCATTGGCCAATTCGATGAACTTATTGGTGCAATGTTTATGTTGACTGGCTTCGCTCACAGGAATGTCTCCGATACAGATTCAGGATAACACATTATATATGGTGCGGCCTTTCAACAACCTCAAGTGGTTGGCTTTCAATTAATGGCCAGGGAGGTAACAGGCTACACACCACTTACTGGTCAACAGTGTAGCTGATATCCACACCGGTTTCGCGCTGGCCGGAAGTGGCTTTCACGCCAAAACCCTTGCCCAGATCATAGCGTGCGCTGATCACGTTCGAATCCTCGAACAGGCCTATGCCGTAACTGATGAACAGCTTGGGTGCGATGTACATGCCCACTTCCACCGCGCCTACGCCTTGCTCGTAGTCAAAATCACTGCCGGTAATCAACATGGCCAGCGCACGTTCCCGCGTGGTCATCGGGTCGGTATAGGGATCCAGGCTGGGGCGCTTCAGGGTGCCACTGACCAGGACACCAGCACGTTTAATCTGTGTATTACCAAAGATTTCGCGCTCGGCTTTGATGTTCAGGTACGGGTTGTCGGCAGGTACGCGTGGAAAACTGACGCGTCCTTCGCTGATGCTTAAAAGCTGTCCGTAGGCATAAATTTCACCACTGACCAGAAAAGCGCCATCTCCCATGGGCATCAGGTTGTTGTTCCAGATGAAGTTGCTTTTGCCGTGAATATTCGCCGTGGCCTTGTCCAGAGTCAGGTTTACGTCGGGCCCCAGTTCGACCTCAACCTGTCCGGTGATTTTCAGCGGACCGGTAGTGACTTCGACCGTTTGCGCTGTTTCCGGCTGGGCGGAAACAATCACCAGATCCGGGCTTTCAGTCGCGCTACTGGCAGGCAGATAGCGGGGTGACAGCTGTGCTTTGGATACCCGTAAGCTGCCATTCAATTGCAGATTGCCGGGAGTCCAGCTGATGTCGAGGTCGGGATTGGCCAGTACGTTCAGGTCGGGTACATCCACCAGCAACAGATTGTCACCCTTGAGTTGCATGGTGAACTCCGGATGCAGGAAATCGCCAAAACGCAGGTCGGCCTTGATCTGTCCTTTACCCTCTCCGGCCCTGAACGAGCCATATAATTCGGTGTGATCGTATTGATAAACAGCCCCCGCCAGTTGAATGTCAGAAATCACCAGACCGGCAGATTGCTCTTCAATATGACCACGTACCAGTGTGGCGTGGCCGGTGAACCTGGGCTGCTCCAGCGTACCGGATATGCGTACGTTGGCATCGAACTCGCCCTTGATGACATCAAGATGGGGCACGACCAGTTGCAGGGGGGTCAGGTCCTTCAGGTGCAGTTTCAGAACAGCCTGCAAATCGGCTTCTGCACCATTCAGCAGCTGGGAAACCTGAAAATCCATGTCGATCCCGCCGGAACCGGGAATGGGCAGTTCCAGTTTGCCGGAATGCAGATTGCCTTCGGATACCTGAAATTCAAAAATACCAGGCCCGGTACTGAAGTGGGTTCTTTCCTCGTCAAACAGCAGTTCGCCGGGCGTCAGCGAGAATTGTGCCTGGGCAGAGGCGGCCTGGTTGGCCGTTTTTTGCCAGTCAAAACTGCCGTTGAGTCTATGCGTGAAGGCCCAATCCATGTTGACAAACAAGCGAACAATATCCAGCGAGACATTTTGAACACTGGCCTGCAGAGCGGCATTGCCTTGCTGAACTCCGGCACCGGGCCCCGATTTATCCCAATGGCCCTGCAGGCAAATTTGGCCATCGCGGGTGCCGCGCATACAGACTGCACCGAGTTTCAGGTGTTGGCCTGACAGATCCAGCAGGGCGGGACTTTGCAAATGCAAAAAACCCTCTTCGGGCTGTCTCAGTCGCAGGCTGCTCAGTTGTCCCTGCCAGCCGGATATCTCCCCTTGCTGGCCAGCCTGAAGTTGGCCAAGCAGGGTAGCTTCCAGTTCTGTCCTGTCCATCAGGCCGTCGAGTCGAATCGACTGCAGTTGATTGTCGTGCAGTGTCAGCCGCAGATCCCGCAGGGCTCTGCCGAACAGCTCGGCCTCCGGGATTTCGATGACCTGTGATCCATCCGGGCCGTTATGGCTACGAACCGACGCAATCGTGTTTTCACCCCACTGCAACCGATCGGCTTCCAGTTGGATATCCAAAAAGGGTGATTTTGCATCGGTAGAAATCTGCCCGCTGGCAACAATGCGGCCTGAAATATCAGGGAATAACTCGGCCAGTTCGTCTGTCCGGACAAGGAAATCAAGCTTTTGACCAGGCCCCAGACCGCCGTCCAGTTCCAGTCTGGCAGAACGGGATTTCAGCTCCAATCCCTGTGCCGTAAAATGGGAACCTTGCAGGAAAAATTTACCTTTGGCAGAAATATCCAGGCCGCGAATCCGGCCCTGCACGTCGCGCAATTCAACCTGCAACTCGTCATTGTCGGTTCCACCCTGTGCCAATACCGTGCCACTGAGCACGCCCGGATATTCCGGCAACAAAGGGCTGATGCCGATCCTGTTGGCCGTGAGGTGTGCTGACCACCGGGTGGGTTCGGTCCATTGGTAATCTGCCGTACCGGCAAACCGGCCACCGAGTATATTGCCCTGGTTGATGACCAGATGAATGGCATCGGTGTCGCCCGTTGCTTCAAGCTGCAACTGGCCTTCCGGCAATCCATCGGCCAACAGCTGCAAGCTGCCTGTGGCATGCCAGTCAGCCAAAGTCCCTTGCAGTTTCAGCTGACCGCTGTCACTGGAAAAATCCGGATTGTCAGCACCTATGGGCCATGCCAGGGACTGCCAGCTCAGTTCACCGGCGATGTTTTCATCACTGAATTGATAGGCCACATGGCCCTGCGCCCGGGTGGGCAGCCCGACGATGTCCAGCTGCAGGTTGTTGAATTCGATCTGCTCATCCGTCAGGCTCAGCTCCAGATCGCCGCTGAATGGATGATCATTGGGCCAATCGGATAGCCAGCGCCCGGGATGCAGGTAGTCAATGTGGCTGTTGGCCTTGACAGAGAAAGCCTGCAGCCAGCCCAACTGGCCGCTGCCGGACAGCTTGAGTTCGTCGCCATCGAACCGGAAATGATCAATATCCATGCCGTTGAGGTCGCCGCTTCCCATCAACTCGGCTGCAACAACGGGTATGTGTTCCCCACTCAACCGTGCCGCCAGTTGCACATCATAGGCTTCCAGTGAGCCCTGGCTGCTCAGGTGGATGTCGCGCAAAGCCACAGGTGATTCGCTGCTGTCGGTGTCGGAGGCTTGTGCTGCAGTCAAAGGCCAGTTGAGTGCAGCAGAGTTCAGCTGCAGATCCCAGGCAGGCGTTGCCAGCAATTCGAGCAGTTCGCCTTCGACGTACAGGGTGGAAAGAGTCGCCGGCAACTGCACTTGCAGCTTTGTTGCAAGCCGTTCCAGGCTGCCGCTGAACTCGCCTTGCAGCTGCAACGGCAGGTTTTCATCTGCGCCAACGGTTAGCACGGTGTCTGCGGCTACTTTGCCGTTGGTGTTGAAGGGCGGTTGCAGGTGTACCACGGCTCCAAGGTTCAGGTCAGTAACCTGGACTGTAGTCCAGCCTGTATCCAGTCTGCGCAGACGGGCCTGCAGTATCTCCAGTTTCTGGTGCCAGACTGCCTGTAAGGCAATATCACTGGCGGCAAACCGTTGCGCATCTTCAGCATCAATGATTTCAAGTTTGCCCAGTGTTACGGCGTCAAAGCGTACCGGATAGGGTAGTTGCAGACCCGCCAGGGTTGCAGCCGGTGAATTTTCCTTGTTGTCAGCGGTACCGGTAGCTTCCAACAGCTGAACCTGTATGGAACTGCTGTTCAGGCGAGACAGTCGCAGTGCCGGTGGAAAGAGATCGATGTTCAGGCTGACCTGGAGATCCGGCGATTGTACGTGCACGCTGTCGTCACGGTAGCTGAGCCCGTGCAATACCAATACCGAGGACAGGTTGCCACGCAGTTGTTCAGCCGTGAGTTGGCCGTCGATCTGTTTGCCGGCCTGCTGCCAGATGAAACGCGCACCGCTTTCGCTACGCAATAGCCAGGCCATGGTCGCGGCAAGCAGCAACAACAGGACGGTTGGCAGGAAGATCAGGAATTTACTGCGCCGCTTCATAGCAACGGAGTCCCGATGGTGAAATGCACACGAAAGCTGTCGCCCTCTATATCCAGGGGCTGGGCAATATCCAGGCGGATAGCGCCGATAAGGGTATACCAACGCAGGCCCAGACCGACGCCGGTTTTCAGTTCGATATTGTCCCAATCGTTAAAGGCGTTGCCGGTATCGACAAAAGCGGCTGCCGACCAGTCGGGGCGAAACAGCATTTCAATCTCTGCGCTGGCTGTGATGATGTTATTGGAACCTATGCCGTTGTTGCTCAGGGACTCAAAGGAATAACCGCGTACACTGCGACTGCCACCGGCTTTGAATCGATAGATATCCGGCAATTGTGTGGCCGAGAGTTCGGCGCTCAGACCATTAAGTTGCAGATCAACGTCCGCAACCCGGGCATCCGAATAGCCTGCTTCACCGCGCAGTAATAGCTTGAAGCGCTCGCCCAGCATGCGATGCCAGTTGCTGGAGATGTATGCCTGAGAAAAGTCCGAGTCGGAGCCCCAGGCTTCATTGGCGGTGAATAGCCACAGCCGTTCATGGTGCCCCAGGGTTTCAAATCCGCTGCCGCGTACGGCGGGCCAGTCCCAACTCACACCCAGGGATAGGGAACTGCCGGTACCTCGCAGCAGGGCAAGGTCTTCCTCATCCAGGCTGCTATATGTTTCGTCGGGGAGTTGCTCCAGCAATTGGTATTGGTTACTTTCGAGTACGTACTGGCCGTACCAGTTTTCATAGGCTTGCTGATAGCCACCCTCGAAATCGCGCAACACCAACAGGCCGCCTTTCAATGAATAACTGGTTACATCCCCGTTGGCCACCTTGATGAAGTCCTCATCGCTTTGATCGATCTTGATTTCCAGATCCTGGTTAACTTTGCGAATGCCGAAGTCGCCAGTCCAGAACCGTCTGGCACTGTGGCGCCGAGGCAGGCGGTAGTTGCTGCGGAAAGAATATTCCTCATTGGTTTCCTGCCAGCCCAGGGCCACAACCACGCTGTCGCCACGTTCCGACAACAGGCGACGGGTCCATGACAATTGAGCGCGTACGCCGGTATCGGTACCATAACCCAATGTGCCCTGGTAGGTATTGGGCTTTCGGGCACTGGCCCTGACCACCAGGTTGACCACCGGTGGTGATTCTTCGAGGCGGCGTTCTTCAATCACTTCAACGTCATCAAAGTAACCGGTTTGCCAGACAGCGAAACGGAATTTTTCCAGCAACCAGCTATCGTAGGCCTGGCCTGTTTTAAATCGGGGCAAGCCCTGCAGGATATCGGGATTGACTACCTGCTGTTCGTAGCTGACCACGCCCATTACGGCTTGTGGCCCGGTATCCAGTTCCAGTTCCAGTTCAGCGGTGTTGTTGTCGAGATCGGCACGAATTTGCTGACGGGTAAAACTCGCCTTGAGGTAACCGTGACTTTCTGCCAGCTCCAACACACGGCTTTTTTCCTCTTCCCAGAGAACCTGGTTGACCCGTTTACCCACCTGCATGGGCCAGTCTCGCCTCCATTCACGCAGGTCTTCCAGTTCGGCACCCGGCCCGGACAGTTGGATATCGGCAGCGCTGACATTCAGCGGCGGGCCTGGTGTCATAACCAGTTCCAACAGCCAGTTATTGCCTTCCTGCTGCTTTAACTCACTGGATACCGTGGCGTGGTAATAGCCGAAAGGTCGCAGGGCTTGAATGGCTTCGCTCTCGATTCTTTCGGTAGCCCGCTGCAAGCGGTTTTTACTGAGTTTCAAATGGTCATTGATGGCGAGCGTGTTCACCCGGTTCTGCACATTGTTCAACAGGGTACCTGATACTCCACTCACATTGATGGTCAACGTGTCGGCAAAGCAAGGTACGGTCACCAGACACAGCACAACCAGCAGATTCAGCAATAGCGCCGGCCTGAACCCGGGCTTCGCGCCAGGGTCTGGATCCGGGTGTGCGTCCGAGCCTGGAACCGGCTTTGGGACATGGCAGATGAGCGTCATTGCGGTATCGATTGGAGGGTTCCGTTGTGGTCCCATATTATATAGAGTGTAGCGCCTGTCAGACGCTGTCATTTGGAAGCATAATCATTACGACTCAGACACTCTACGCATTAACCATCAGTCGGCAAGGAACAGCATGATATCTACGTGTATCAAAGTTCGTGAATACCCGGGCGGGGTGCTGGCCATAGACAGCGGCCAGGTACGCAATGAAATGGCAGCCTGTTATCTGCTGGAGGCGGGTGATGCGGTTGCCGTTATCGAAACCGGCAGTAACCACAGCACCGGCCGCATACTTGAGGTGCTGGAAAAGCGTGGTTGGGACAAAGCTGCGGTCAGCCATGTGATTGTGACGCATGTGCATCTGGATCATGCGGGGGGTGCCGGAAAATTGATGCAGGCATTACCCAGGGCCTCGCTGGTGGTTCATCCTTTTGGCGCACGACACATGATCGATCCTGCAAAACTCGAAGCAGGAACACGTGCGGTTTATGGCGATAAACTTTATGGGGAAATGTATGGCGCGCTGATTCCGGTGCCTGAAAATCGTGTCATCACCATGCAGGATGGCGATGAACTCAGTGTGGGCGAACGCCGCCTGCGCTTTGTGGATTCGCCCGGCCATGCACGTCATCATTTCTGTGTCTGGGACCAGCAAACCCATGGCTGGTTTACCGGCGATACCTTTGGTATTTCCTATCGCGATCTTGACACCGCCAACGGTGCCATGGTGTTTCCCACCACCACACCGATTCAGTTTGATCCGCCCGTTCTGCGCGCTTCCGTGCGACGTTTGATGGAGTCCGAACCGCAGTGCATGTATCTGACCCATTTTGGCCGTGTAACGGATACCCCTCGCCTGGCTGAACAGATGCTGGCAGGTGTGCAGAAGTTCGAAGACATCGGATTGCAGAATGAATCAGTTAATAAGGAGGCAGGGGAGCGCAGCCGGAAGATTCAGCAGGAAATCAAAAGCTGGTTATGGGCGCAATGTCGCGATCATGGCGTAACGCTCGCGGAAGAAGAATTGCTGCATGTTTTATGGGATGACGTGGTGCTCAACACCCAGGGTATCGAGTTCTGGCTGGATCACAGAAAGAAGTAAAAACAGTCAGTTGAAATTACAAGCCCCGGGCGAATGCCGGCCAGGCGCCGGGTTCAATAAGGAAACTTTGAATTATTCAGAGCTTCCTTGAGTTGCAATCAGGCTTCGGGAAAAGTGTTTCAGCTTGTTTATGTAGGTACGTGAAAGCTTGATGGTATGACCATTTTTCAGGGTCAGAAAATACTCACCATTGATGTGTGGTCGTAACTGTTGCACACGATGGATATTCACCATGGTCGATCGGTGCACGCGCTGCAGGATTCCCGGATCAAGTTCTTTTTCCAGTTGTTTCATGGTTTTGCGCATGATGTGCGTCATGATGTGGCCCGTGCGTTGCTCAGGATCATCCACGTGCACACACATGTAATCGCCAGCCGCATCGATCCATTCAATATCGGCCTGCTCTACCCAGATGGTTTTACCTGCGTCTTTAATGGCCAGCCGGGGAGTTGCCTTGGGGCTCTCCTCCAAGCCTTTTACAACCGTTCCGTCCGGACTGTTGAGCACTTTACCCGCCATCGCATGCTTCTCTGCCTATTAGGTACATCGGAAGTTGAGCACCGCCACATCAAGACCATGGGCTTTATATGCCATGGCAACAGACTCAAGCATAGCACCTGTCAAATTCAAAAAAGCAGCAAAGGTATTCTGAAACGGCTAAACGACCTCCCGCTGCCCTTCACTGGGTAACACCGCGATGGTTTTACTGCCAAGCCTGAGCAGTTCTGTGCTGCAGAATTCCAGCTTGCGCTCGATCGCTGTATCGTCCTGGCCGGGGTCGTGGTGGTGTATCCACAAGCGTTCGGCTTCAGCCAGGTTTGCCAGGCGACAGACCTCTGACAATGGCGAGTGACCCCAATGGACTTTACTTTTGTACTCTTCGTCAAAATAAGTGCAATCGTGCACCAGCACATTGGTTCCTCTACAAAAGTCTGCCAGGCTGTGCAGAAATTCTTCGTCGGCAAATTCGGAATCTGCGTAATACAGCTCGTTGTCAGTGATGTAACAAAAGCTGTGGCCCCGGTAATCCACACGATAACCGAGGCAATGGCCCGGATGCTTCAGCAGCAGGGAGCGTACGCGGATACCATCGAGGTCCATTTCCTGCTCACCGATTTCATGAAATGTGACTTTGGCACCAAACTCGCGGATGGTAACCGGAAAATAAGTGCCATCCATTTGTGCCACGATCAGTTTTTCGAAACCGGCAGATTCCTGTGCACAACCGTGTACCCGCACCTCGTTGCCTGGAATATACAACGGTGCAAAAAAGGGAAAGGCATTGATGTGATCCCAGTGCGGGTGGGTGATCAACAGGTCAACCGTCAGGTTTTTCTGGCCATCCTTGAGCATCTCATTGCCGCAATTCTTGATACCGGTGCCGGCATCAAAAACCAGATGCCGGTTGGCAGAAAATTGCAATGAGTAGCAGGACGTATTGCCACCAAAACGGATATAGCCCTGTTGTGGTACAGGCAAAGTCCCACGCACGCCCCAGGCAGTCAGTTGCATGGCATCCAGATCCTGGATGATGGTGTTGAATTTTTCGATGGTAAACGGCTTGATGATGTAGCCGTCAGCGCCCAGCTTTTTGGCATTGTTGCGATCTGCCTCATAAGCCTTGGCGGAGGCCATCACGATGCGCACTCCGTCCAGATCTTCGTCCTTGCGGATCATGCTGCAGAGCTCGAATCCGTTAATGCCGGGCATCATGATGTCGCAAATCACCACGTCCGGCTTCAGTTCACGAACCAGCTCAATTGCACCTTCGGAGCCGAGCTTGGCTTCCGCCTGGTGTCCGGCCGCATGCAACTGCTGCAAAGCCACGCTTAAAGCCATGGTGCTGTCGTCGATGACCAGTATTCTGAGTTCTTGCAATTTCATAGCCGGCCTGCCTGGGGCGAGCGTTTGCGCATAATATTGGACCGCAGAAAATAGCTTGAAGTCTGATTTTGCACGAATTTCCCCTTCTGCAATACCTCAGTTTACGCCCGGAGACCCTTTTGATTCCAACGATCAGCCTGATCAAGCACGCAGCCCGGGGTCTGAATGGGCGACAGGCAAGTCATTTTTTGTTCAAAGCGAATCCTCGACTTTATCGGCAATTTCCTGATAAATGGCAAAATTATGTGCCAGGGCTTCTGACCCCTCTCCCTGTTGCAGACGGGCGATTCGCAGCTGCTCCTTGATCCATTGGAATTCAGCCCAGTTGCCGCCGCCCGTCTTGACGACTTCCATTTCCACGTTGCCCAAACTGACTGCAGAACCTACGCCCTGATAAATGCGGGCCAGGTCGGCGGGTGAAGGGTTTTCCTTGCCTTCCATGTCTTTGGACAATTTCTGCATCCGTGCAGCTTCTGCTTCACGAGCCTTTTCTGCTTTGGAAACAACGTCGGCAAACCAGCGGGATTGATCAACGGAAACCTTACCATCGCCGGGAGGCGTATAACTGTCTTCGCCAGCCTTGGCCATCAGCTCGGCCTGCCGACCCATTTCACCAAACATGCCCGGTATGCTGTCGGCACCCGAGCGGCTTTCGCTTTGGCCAAAGTTGCCATCGAAGGATTGCGAACCCATGCGGCTGACTCCCAATACGCTGCCAATGATCATGTTGATGACGATTACAACCACCAACGAGACAACAAAATGCAGGACGCGTTTGTTATCCGGAACTTCCAGAGCCAGGGGCATGATTTTATAGAGGAACACCAGGCTGACAATGCCACCTGCAAGCGATATCAGTCCACCCAACCAGGGTATAGCGGCGCCAACAATACCGGCGACCCAGGCAGGAATTGCAGCCAGAGAAACGGCCGCAAATGCACGCGAGAAATCGGCTTTGCCGCCAAAAGTACCGGCCAGAAAACTAAATACCAGCACCACTACTGCAAAACCGATAGCTGCCATTACCAGCCCAAAAATCAAAGCGCTGAACCAGTTGCCGCCCATTACAAACGGTGACAGGGTTCCCATCATGCGGGAAAGCAGGAGGCTCAAAACAATATTGGCCAGTAACAATGGGCCGGTCAGAGTGACCAGAGTGCTTTTCCAGTCCTGGTTTTCTGCCAGATAACCGGTCCAGATTTCGTTGGGGTTCATCAGCCCGCCTTTAACCAGTTCCAGAGTTTTTTTGAAATCAAAATTCATGTCATTTAACCTCATGTTCAATGTTTGTCCACAAATTTGCCTGATTGTGCTTTTTTCCAGGAGCCAGTCGTTCTTGACCAATCATAGCGAGTGAAAGTCGATTAGAGTCGGGTTTTTCTCAACAGGTCATGTCAAATACGGCAGGCTCCCAAAAGCAATGTTTGCAACTTAGATGTCAGATCATCTCATATAGGCGTTTTTTTTTCTAAATAGAAAGAAGAACGTGAGGAAAAGTCCGGGAAAGCAGTATCCCCTGACAGAAGAGATCTGCCAGGGGATACTCAGACCAGTAGGTTGGGGAAGCTCTGAATAACTCGTCCCTGAATTTTCAGAGTTCCCCTGGGTGGAAGATGGGTTTTTTGCCAGTCTGTCGAATTATGAATTGGGTGAATCGATCATCACCACGCCGTTTTCCACCGGAATTTTCTTGCCGGGGTTGTAGTCCATGTGCACGGTGCGTTCCTGGCCATTCAAGCGATAGGTTACGTTGAAGCCATCCTGTTCTTCACGCTGGTCGTACACCGTTTTACAAACCGTCTTGAGTTCCTGCTCGACATTTTTGTCCTGGATATTTTCCTGGATCTTGTTACCGGCATAGCCACCACCCACAGCGCCCGCTACCGTGGCGATATCCTTGCCGCGGCCACCGCCGACCTGGCTGCCCAGAACGCCGCCAATCACTGCGCCTGCCACGGTGCCGGTGATTTGTTTGGGATCCTTTACGGGTTTCTTCTTACTGACCAATTGGTCGCGGCATTCCTCGCGTGGAATGCTGATCATCTTCATGGCCGGGTCTGCGGAGACAACTTCCGCATACGCTCCACCGTCCAGGGCCTTGAATCCGGCCCAGCTTCCCACCGCAGTTACAGCAACTGCACCGATTATGCTTCCTATCATCATACTTCTGTTCATCACTTTTACTCCTTTAACCGCCGATGGCGGCTTTTGGTGAAATAGCGCTCAACAAACTCAAAGCCCGGTTACCGGAAGCGGGTCTATGGCTTGTTGGCCGGGACTGATTCGTGTGCTCAGTTCTTCTTGTCCCTCAGTGATAGCTGAGGATTTCGTTGCGAGGCTCGGAGGCTGGTTGACCCTGAACTCCAATTCTCCAATCAATTGCTCTCCGGCAGTCACTACACGGATTTTCCAGTCACCTGCAAGCGGTTCCGGGAAATTGAGCTTGCGTGTCCAGGCTCGGTAGCCTTCTTCCCTACCGCCACTGATATCCAGTGCAATGCGATCGACTTCTTTACCATCGCGTAACCAGACATGGTAAATGCGTTCGTTCAAACCGCGCGGTGCATGAATGGCCGTGTAGGCATACAGGCCTGCACCCAGATCATTCGCACTCATTGATTGCAACGATCGGGCCGGGCTGCGGCTTGCATCATCGAAATGATCGGTGATGGCTACTTCGGTCAGCCACAGCGTTGCGGGTGGAACCCAGGGGCGTGCCCACCAACCCAGGCCGGCCGCCAGCACCACCACCAGCACAGCAGCGCCTGTTTGTTGCTTCCACTTTGGCGGCAGGTCGCGTGTAATGCTGGGCAAGGAAACCAGCCCGGCTACCAGCAAAGCCCACAGATAGCTTTCAGTTGTTGGCAACTGGAAAATCAGCGGCAGGGCCGTGAGCAGCAGGGCAAACAGGGTTAGCCCGTGAAACAGGAAATAAAGCCAGCGACGTTTTGCCAGCCAACCGTAGTACAAAGGATCCACAATGGAAACCAGTGCAGCTGCCAGCAGCACCGAGGTAAACAGCATCTGTCCACTGCTCCAGGTCGTGGTGGTCAGGAAAAACGGCAGGACAAAGAACAGGCTTTCCTGATGCACCAGTTGCGCCACAAAGCGAAATACCGGCCGTGGCACATTCACTCCGAATACCTGCCAGGCACCGCGCTTGAGGACGTTTTCCAACAGCAGCCATACCCAGCTGAACAGCATCAACAGGGCCAGCACCTGGGCTATTTCGGGGCTGCGTTTTACCAGTAAATAACTGGCAAGACCCGAAACAAAACCCAGCAGGGCGAACAGCCAGGGAAAACGTTCCACCCAACGCATCCCCAGCAATACGCCGCGCTCGATAAATCCGGCTTTGAACAAACGCGGCAGCATGGTTTCAGAGCGCTTGCGGATCGGTCCGGAATTCGGACATCAAATTCCAGATGATGGCAGCGCTGTTCAAATAGCGCAGCAGGGAAACCGATCGTTCGTCCCGGGGTTGTTCATCACGCTTCCGGCTATTGGCAGCGCCGTATAAGGTGCCGGCAGCAAAAGACCATGCCAGGGTACCGGGTTGTTGTAAACGATGACGCACTTGTTGATGCAACTGCAAACGCAACTGGTGCATTTGTTCCGCGTTCTGCGTTGCCCCGGCGGACAATCGCTCAACCCGGGTCTGTTGTCGCAGCCACTTCATCGTTGCTCTCCCATGATTGACCCAATTGTTGACGTGTGTGGCCAAATTCCAGGTTTCGGCTCAATCGAACGGCACCACGCCATGCCAGCAAAGCGATCAGGGCATGCAGCCCACCCAACACCAGCAACACCGGCCAGAGTGGAAACTGCAGCTGCACCACAAGTCCCTGCACCAGGCCTGCTACCAGCAGACCCCAGGCGCCAAGGACAAATGCCGCAGCCAGCATTGCCAGAAAAGCCATCAGCGCCAGGCTGATGGCTGCGAGTTTTGCTTCGGCCAGAGCGAGCTCTGAAACCAGCCTGACCCGCGAACCTGCAGCCGACGCCCAGGCGGCTGCAAGGGTGACAATACCGGCTGCGGCGGGCGCAACCGTTTGTTCCGTAGGCGTGTAATCTGTTGGTGTTTCAGGGTTCATCGCCAGGCCGTGCTCAGCGACGCAAGATCAGGGTGGCCAAAACACCGGCGGCAAAAGCCATACCCGTGGCGGCGACCGGACGTTCTCTTACAAATTTCTCGATTTTTTGCATCGAATCTTCAACTTGCCTGACAGCCGCCGCCTGTGTGGCTTCCATTTGCTCGCCCGCTTTGCTGGCGCGCTCGCGTATTTGCTGTTCCACCGGCTCTGCCTTTTTGGCAGCACTGTCGATGGCATCGTGTGCCGCAGTCGCAACTTTGTGGGTGGTTGTTGCGCTGTCGTTGGCGCTCAGAGTTTTGTTACTTACTGTACTCATGGGTAATTTTCCTTTTGGTTGAATTGCTACCGCTATTTACATCTTCCTGCCGGTAGCTGAATGGGTTGTGAACAACCCGATGTTTGATCTGTTCTCTGATGGTGTTAAATCGGCGGACGGCCACGCAAAGCCGCAGCAATTGCGCTCACGATCAGCAGAACGATGAAAATCAGAAACAGTACTTTGGCAATACCTGCGGCAGCGCCGGCGATTCCGCCAAAGCCCAATACGCCTGCAATCAAAGCCAATACAAAAAATGTGAGTGCCCAGGAAAGCATGTTGCACCTCCGTAACCGGGTTGATGGGATGGCTTTCGCACCAAATAGCGATTGCCGCATACAGGTATGAATATGCAGGATACGTGCCAGGCACGACCTGCCCGCACAAACCGCGCGGTGTATACGTTTCACGTAAACCCGTTTTGGAACTTGCAGAGTTTGCTTTGCAAGATTTACCGGACTTGGTAAATCTTGCTGGGCTTTAAGTGCGTTTTTAGAGCAGGATGCTCAGGAATGGCGCCGTGGCAGAGCAGCCCTGACTTGCTGGATCGAATCGATCTGATCGGGTGTCAGAATGGCGGCTGGTGCTGCCAGAATTTCTATTCGACGGTTTGGTCTTCGTAGCTCTTCAGGCGATTGTACAGTGTTTTCAGACTGACGCCCAAGGTTGCAGCCGCAGCATTTTTGTCGCCATCAAAGTGTTTCAGGGTGGTAAGAATCAGATCCCGCTCTACATCAGCAATGGAGCGACCGACACTCAGGCCCTCTATGCCGCCAGGCAGATCTTCGTCAAATCGATCCGGCATCTGCACCAGATCCTCGTCCGACAGGATATAGGCCCGATGGACCGTGTGTTTCAGTTCGCGCACGTTGCCTGGCCAGGTATGCTGCTCCAGTGCCCGCAATGCCTCGTTGCTGAAACATTTCTGTGTGCCTTGTTGCCTGTTCAGGTCGGCCAGAAACCGTTCGGCCAACAGGGTGATATCGCCTTTTCTTTCACGCAATGGCGGCAACAGCAGCGGAAAAACACGCAGTCGGAAATACAGGTCTTCACGCAACTGGCCATCGCGTACCGCTTTTGCCGGGTCGCGGTTGGTCGCGGCCAGCAAACGGGTATCCAGTGGCACTTCTTTTTCAGAGCCCAGTCGCAATACTTTGCCGCTTTCCAGTACACGCAATAAATGGGTTTGCATTTCCAAAGGCATTTCGGTGATTTCATCGAGAAACAAGGTGCCTTTGTCCGCCCGTTCGAAAAAGCCAACATGGCGTTGGTCGGCGCCGGTAAAGCTGCCTTTTTCATGACCAAACAACTGGCTGGAGATCAATTCCCTGGTCAATCCGCCGCAATTGACCGGAATGAAACGACCCTTACGGCCACTGAGTTGGTGTATGGCTTCCGCAACCAGTTCTTTTCCCGTGCCACTTTCACCCTGGATCAACACCGTACTGTCGGTAGTCGCTACCTGACGTATGGTTTTGTACAGCAACTGCATCGCACCACTGTCACCCAGCAATAAACCAAAGTGTTCCGTGCCCGGCGCCGACTTCGGGCTGGTGGTTTGTTCTTCACCGAGGGTATTGAGTATGCCTTCCAGTTCTCTGGGCTCTATC
This sequence comes from uncultured Wenzhouxiangellaceae bacterium, assembly GCA_964602895.1. GTDB lineage: Bacteria > Pseudomonadota > Gammaproteobacteria > Xanthomonadales > SZUA-36 > JAWXBM01. Next base: position 29,768 of record CAZRTG010000002.1, on the reverse strand, counting down.
GGCTTTTTCATATACATCACGCCTTCACCGGCCATGGCGCCGATGATGGACTTCACACCGGAATGTCCCGTGATGATGATGATTTTCTTGGGCGGGTTGGCTTCAAAGGCGTCGAATAATTCCAGTCCGCTACCGTCCGGCAACATCAGATCCAGCAAAACGACCGTCGGCATTTGTTGAGCCAGAGCCTTGCGAGCGTCGGCCAGGCTTGCGGCGACAGCAGTACTGTGTCCCTTCAGACCCAGGTATTCGGCGATGCCATCAGCAAACGCCTGTTCATCATCTACGATCAGAATATGAGCCACTGCTTGAGTCCCTGAATGATTGCCTGGCCACGGCTTGCGGAAAATTTGAGCAAGCCATGCAGATTACAGTGCAGCATACTGTCAAGCGAACCAATCGCCAATATGTTCTTTGACAAGGTAATCATTGCGTCAACGATAGCTGCTCTTGATGTCATGTGTATTACTGAAACGGGTAAATATTACAAAGCCGGGTAAAAAAGGTCCTGCATTCATCGTTTTGAAGGATAGCCGGAGAGCCAGAATTCAGCGTGGGCAGGGGTTGTCGGAGTATTGGCATGAATATCGCATTATTACCATCAGGAGCACCGTTATCTACAGGATATCCGAAGCTCTGAAATCCGAACCCCGATCCATTGATCATCCGAAATGAGGAGTTACCATGAACAAGACAATTATTAGCCGCAAAGTCAGAAATTCTATTTATGTGTTGTTGCTGGCTGTGTTGAGCTTGAGCTTTGTTGGCTGTGAGCAGAAAGGACCGGCCGAACGGGCTGGCGAAAATATTGATGAGGCGGTTGAAGAACTCAGAGACAGCGGCAAAGATCTGGGCAATAAAATTGAAGATGCCTGTGAAGATATCAAGGAAGGCATGGGTGCCAAAGACGAAGATTGTTGAGTTTGGTCCAGCCTGTTCAATAAAGTAAGCTGCTGCATGGCAGGTATGACGGTGTGCTGACGGCCTGTTGCCGTCAGCGCACCGCATTGCCTTGAAAGGGAGAGGCGAGGTCTATGAGTTTGTCGGACGTTAACCGGACCACCGTGGTTTGAGTGAGGGCAGCAGCATGATATTCCGCCTGTTACTGTCCTTGTTGGTAGGCCTGGTGGTTGCCTTTGGGACCTTGCAGGTCTGGAATTCGCTCAATCAATACCGTGACGACCAGGTCAGCCATATAACGGCTTCCGAATCCTATGCGGCCCGCAGCCAGTTGGTGCGCAATGTAGAACTTACGCTGCAGGCCTTGCAAAGTGCACAGTCCTTGTGGGCAAATGCCAGCCGACTGCCAAGCCAGCGATGGAAGTCTGATGCCGACGAAAAGATGGCCAGGGTCAGCGGAGTTACTGTTCTTTTGTGGGATGATCCGGACAACCAGGTTCGCTTTGCGCGTACCGCAAAAAATCCATCGTTTGACTTCCGTCCCGACGAGGCCGAGTGGAAAACTTATGAGGGTTTGCTGAGTCGCACACGTATGGCAAAGCGAAACACCATGGCTGGGCCTTTTGTTTCAGTTGATAAACGACCTTACTTTGAAGTCTACCTGGTAGAGAACGAAGTATCGAGTACCGGAAGACTGGCGGCCGTGGTTGATGCCAAAGCCTTCCTGCAGAATTTGTTGCAGGATGAGTCACCCGGTTATGCAGTGAAAGTGAGCTGGGGAAAAGTAGTTTTATATGAACGTGGCGAGCCGGCCACAGACATTCCGGTGGGCTGGGTAAATGAGGGCAAAATTCAGACTTCCATGAACGCCTTGTGGACCGTTACTCACATACCCACACAGGAATTGTCCGATAGCTATGCGTCACCAGCGATAGACCTGATACGGCTGTTGGGGCTGATCATAGCCGTGCTGATGGCCACCCTGACATTCGAGAACTGGCGGGCACAGTCCCGCGCCAAAGCAGCAGAATCGGCTGAGCGCGAACTGGCGGAATTGAATCGCAGTCTGGAGGAACAAATCCATCAGCGCACCCGTGATCTGGCCAATCGCACAGCAGACCTGCAGACGATTGCCGATTCCGTGGCGCACGATATGCGCAATCCACTGAACGCCATTTCAGTGAATCTGGCGCTGTTTGAGGCGCAAAACAAAGGCGTGTTGCCTGCCGAATCAATTCGCGTGCTGCAGCGTATTCCGGACGCGGTGCGGCAGATGGTGGAGATCCTCGATCGATTGCTGGGTTTATCGACCGTGGCTCATTCCACCTTCATTCCCGAAACCCTGAATATGAGCGAGATGGTGGAAGAGGCGTTCGAGGATTTACAGGCCAACGAGCCGGAATCACGGGTTGAATTGGTTGTGGGTGATTTGCCCGAAGTACAGGGTGATGAAAAGCTGGTCAGTATTCTGTTGCTGAACCTGATGGCCAATGCTTTCAAATACACCCGGAATCGGGAGCACAGACGCATTGAGGTCAGTGCCTGGAAGAAGGACGGCGTGACGGTTTATAGCGTAAAGGACAATGGCATCGGTTTTGATCAGCATTCGGCAGAGCGCATGTTCAGCGCATTCCATCAGCTGGATGCGGGCAAATCATCGACGGGTTTGGGTCTGGGTCTGGCCATTGTTGCACGCGTGGTAGGGCGGCACCATGGGCGCATCTGGGCTGAAGGCGTCCCGAATGAGGGAGCGACTTTCCACTTCACACTTGAACCTGACAGGTAGTCCCATTACCCTGCACAATTCGCCCAATTGAATGTTGGTCCTGACCGGGTGATTAAACCATTGTGGTCGCTAATAAAACCAATCAGAACAGGATGGATTCAAAATGTCCGATCAAGTTGGTGAGCTGAGTGCTCAACAGGAAACCTTGTCCCCCTGGTGGCGCAGATCCGTTTTCATAGTTGTAGCCATCGGTTTTGCCGTATTGATTTATCTGACCGTAAAAGTGCATTACGATGCACCACCCATACCGGGCCAGGTTATAACTGAGGCAGGCTCGGTGCTGTTCACCGGCAACGACATCATGGCCGGGCAAAAAGTCTTTCTTGATCATGGGTTGATGGATAACGGCAGTATCTGGGGACATGGTGGTTACCTGGGTCCCGACTATTCAGCTTCATATCTTCACAGTCTGGCAATCGATATGGGCCAGCAGTTGGCGCGAGACCGGTTTGGTTCCGACCTCGAGGACTTGTCCTCTGAAGCTCGCCTGTTTATTGAAAGTCTGGTGCGTGCCGATCTCAAGAACAATCGCTACGATGCGGCCAGTGATACGCTGACGGTATCGGCCGGCTTTGAATACTCCTATCGGCAACAGCAGGCTGTTTGGGCAGATTATTTTTCCCATCCTGCAGGCAATTATGGTTTGCCGACCGAATTTCTCACTGAAGGCGAGACTCTGCAGGACCTGACAGCATTCTTTGCCTGGACTGCCTGGGCGGCGGTTACGCCCCGACCGGGTGAGCCGGATACCTATACCAATAATTGGCCTTACGATCCGCTGGTTGGCAACGAAGCCCCCGGCATGGCCCTGTTGTGGAGTGCTTTGAGCCTGATCGCCCTGCTGGGTGGTACGGCACTGGTACTGTTGGCTTTCGGAAAGTTCGATTACCTGGGCTGGAAATCCAACCAGCGCCATGTGAAGTCCTTATTGGTCCCCGGCAACCCTACTAAAAGCCAGCGCGCTGTCATCAAGTTTTTTGTGGTTGTTGCTTTGTTGTTTCTGCTGCAAACCCTGATTGGTGGGGTGGTAGCGCATTACCGCGCCGAACCCGGTGATTTTTATGGCATGGATTTTTCCGGCATTTTTCCCAGTAACCTGATGCGGACCTGGCATTTGCAACTGGCCATATTCTGGATCGCTACCGCTTATGTTGCCGGTGCTTTGCTGTTGGCGACCGAACTGGGTGGCAATAAGAAAAACAGCAAACCCTTCGCCATTCACCTGTTGTTTTCGGGGCTGTTTGTTGTTGTTGCCGGCACCTTGTTGGGCACCTGGGCCGGAACTTTCCAATGGATGGGTGAGCTGAATTTCTGGTTTGGCCAGCAAGGCTGGGAATACCTCCAACTGGGCCGTGCCTGGCAGCTGCTGCTGGCAGTCGCACTGGTGGGTTGGTTCCTGATGCTGGTGCGCAAGGTAATGCCCTCGCTGAAAAGGCCGGAAACACGCGAAATGAGTGTGCTGTTTCTGATCGCGGCCGTGGCGATCCCGGTGTTCTACTTGCCTGCCATGTTTTTTGACAGCGGCACTCATTGGTCCGTAGTCGATACCTGGCGGTTCTGGATTGCTCACTTGTGGCTGGAAGGCTTTTTTGAGTTCTTTGTCACTGTACTGGTAGCAATCATTCTCACCGGACTGGGGGTGGTATCGCGCATCACGGCTACCCGGGTTATCTACCTGGATGCCATTCTGTATTTTGGCGGTGGTTTGATCGGTACCGGTCATCACTGGTATTTCAGCGGACATTCCGAACTCAATATGGCGCTGAGCGCGATATTTTCTGCCTTTGAAGTCATACCACTGACCCTGTTGACGCTGGATGCCTGGGATTTCGTGAAAGTAACCCGTACCCAGAAAGATTTGAGTGGCAGACCGATTGCATTTCCACACAAATGGACCTTTTATTTCATCATGGCAGTCGGTGCCTGGAACTTTCTCGGTGCTGGCGTGTTCGGCTTCCTGATCAATTTGCCTATTGTCAGCTATTACGAAATGGGCACGATGTTGACCGCAAATCACAGCCATGCAGCTTTGATGGGTGTTTTCGGTATGCTGGCCATGGCCTTGCTGGTGTTTTCCGTACGGCATGTTTCCACCGATGAACAATGGGAAGGGGTACAGAAGTACTTCAAGGTGTCTTTCTGGGGACTGAATATTGGCCTGTTGATGATGGTCGTGTTCAGCCTTTTCCCGGGCGGCGTGATGCAATTGATGGATGTGCTTGAAAACGGCTACTGGCATGCGCGCAGCCTGAATTATACCGGCCAGTCTACCGCCCGACTGATCGAATGGATGCGCACTCCCGGTGACCTGATCTTCATCTTCGTGGGTGTGGTCCCGGCCGTGATTGCGGTGACCAAGTGCTACTTCAATGTGAGGAAAGCACCGGCCAACCAGGTGCTATAAAGCAGCACCTGGTTGGCCCTATTCCTGCTTCCCGAAATCCCTATCAGGCAATCGCGACCAGACTGATTTCAAAATTCAGTGCTTTACCGGCCAGCGGATGGTTGGCATCTACCGTGATGGAATCATCTTTGACCTCGACCACGGTCAATTGAATCGGCTGCTGATCCCGGCCTTGCGCCTGCAGGTTCATGCCCTCTACCGGAACCAGGTCAGGGGGCAATGCACTCTTGGGCACTTCCTGAATGGCCTGTTCATTGCGTGGGCCGTAAGCATCTTCAGCGGCGATGGTCACCGATTTGGTATCGCCAACGGCCATGCCTTCGACCGCCTTGTCGAATCCGGGTATGACCTGGCCTGAGCCAATCTGGAACTCCAGTGGGTCACGTCCTTTGGAACTGTCGAACTGGCTGCCATCTTCCAAGGTGCCTGTATAGTGAATTTTTACTTTGTCTCCGGCGGTTGCCTGGCTCATCTGTATCTCCATGGTTGTTTAAAAAAAATGCCCTGCGGTAATTTGTTGTTCGCAAGGCATGAATTGTAAACATGGGAACGCTGTTTTTCATTTCAAGTGCAAGAATGCGATCAGTAAATACAGACTTGAGGCAATTCACTTGCAAGACTGCACTATTCAACTTACTTCCGGTTTTTGAGGTGCTCTTGTCAAGACGGTGAAGCAGGTTAGAATAGCCCTATGAAACGCCATTTCCGGTTGAGTTTTTTATTGACTGCAATTTTGCTGATACTTGGCAATCTGAGCTTTGCCAGTCATGTGTCGGCTCATTTCAATTCCGGGTCCCCCGATTGCGAATGGTGCGTTTGCCACGGCCAGTCTCCTGCCGTGCCTTTGGCAAAGGAACTCGTCGTTGCAGCCGATCCGCTGGTCCATCAGTTGATACCGGCAGAAGTTGAAAACTCCTTTCCAACAGAAATTATTGAAGCCTACCGATCACGAGCACCTCCTCTGACCACTTGAAAAATTAGCGTTTCACCCGTGCTTTGTCACACGGGCGTCCCTATTTTTGAGTGGAGAAAAACCTTGAAAACCTGCAAATACCTGGCGCTATGGCTGGGGCTTGTATCAGTCTGTAATCTTTATGCTGCAGAGTTGTCGTCTGAACCGTCGGTCAGTGAAGTTCAGGCACTGCGTGATGAATTGAACGTCATTCGAAGTGAATACGAAACCAGAATCACCGAGTTGGAACGCCGCCTGGATGCCGCTGAACAGGCTGCCCGTGAAGCCGGTGCAAGCGCCCGGCTGGCTCAGGAGGAAGCGCGCCAGGCACGATCCGAAAGTGCGGCGACTGCAGCGACCTCCACTGCTGCAAGCGGTGTGTCGGTAGCCCCGGACAATACGTTTAACCCTTCCATGGGTGTTATTTTTCAGGGCCAGGCCTGGGCGTATGATCAGGGCCCCGACGGTTATGCCATAGCCGGCTTCCCTCTGGGGGGAGAAGCGGGTCCCGCACCGGAAGGCTTTTCGCTGGCGGAAACCGAAATCAATATTGCCGCCAACGTGGATGACAAGTTTACTGCGTGGCTGACCTTGCCGGTGGTGTATGAAGATGGTGAAACCTCGGTTGAGATTGAGGAGGCCTGGGTTGAGACCCTGGCCTTGCCAGCCGGGCTGTCCCTGCGCATGGGGCGCACTTACTCCAACATCGGTTACCTGAATAACCAGCATTCCCACTCCTGGGATTTCGCCGACCAGCCGCTGCCTTACCAGGCTTTTCTGGGCAATCAATACCTGGATGACGGTTTGCAACTGCGTTGGCTGGCACCCACAGATTTCTATCTGGAGCTTGGGGCTGAGTGGCTGCGTGGCGATCGTTATCCTGCAGGCGGCTCGGCCAACTCGGGTATGGGCAGTCACACTTTATCGGTTCGTACCGGCGGTGATGTGGGTATCAGCAACAGCTGGTTGGCCGGTCTGTCCTGGTTGTCTGCCGAGAGCGAGGACAGGCCCTCGGGTGATGAAGATGACCCGCTGCTATTCAACGGAGATACCGATCTCTACATCGCCAGTTTTGTCTGGAAATGGTCACCTTTCGGCAACTGGAGAGCACGCAACTTCAAGTTCCAGGCCGAATATTTGTGGCGCAATGAGGACGGCAGCTATTTGGTGCCTGGGTTGGACAACATGCCGTGGGATTCCGATCAGCAGGGCTGGTATGCACAGGCGATTTATCAACCGTTTGCGCAATGGCGATTCGGTGTGCGAATGGACCGGCTCGGCGGCGATGTTCCCACAGCTGCCTGGGCAGACACCCCTTTGTACTATTCAGGAGATAATCCTTCACGTTACAGCCTGATGGTGGACTGGTCCAACAGTGAATTCAGTCGCTTGCGGTTTCAATACACCCGCGACGACTCCAGTGCTGCAGACGACAACCAGTTCGGCTTGCAATACATCTTTAGCATAGGCGCACATGGCGCGCACAGTTTTTAAGCGAGAAACAACATGATACATAACTTTTTGTTTGTTTTTGTGTTTGGGCTGGCCTTTTTTGCCACCACTGCAAGCGCCGATCTCAAGGTATTCACTTGCGAGCCTGAATGGGCTGCACTTGCAACCGAGTTGGGTGGTGATCACGTTACCGTTGAGAGCGCCACGCATGGTTTGCAGGACCCGCATTACATACAGGCCAGGCCCAGTCTGATTTCACGGGTACGAAAAGCGGATCTGATGATCTGCACGGGTGCAGGGCTTGAAGTCGGATGGCTGCCCATGTTGTTGAGCAAGGCCAACAACCCGGCGGTTTTGCCTGGCAAGCCCGGATTTCTGGAAGCCAGCACCCTGGTGCCCAAGTTGGACATTCCTGAAAGTGTGGATCGTTCGCAGGGAGACATGCATGCAGCAGGCAATCCACACATTCAGGGAAATCCGCACAATATCGCCTTGGTAGCGAAAGGGCTGGCCGATCGTCTGGTCACACTGGACCCGGCCAATGCGGATGCTTACCGTTCCGGCCTTGATTCCTTTCTGCAGCGTTGGCAGGCAGCCATAAACCGCTGGGAAATTCTGGCACAACCGCTGCGTGGTAAAACGGTGGTTGCACATCACCGTTCTTTCACCTACCTGGAGGACTGGCTGGACCTGATCGAGTTGGCCACTTTAGAGCCCTTGCCAGGTATTCCACCCACCAGTGCACACCTGGCCGAATTGCTGGAAATGCTGGGCAATGATGGCAATGGTGCTGCTTTTATCATCCGTGAAGCCTATCAGAGCCCCAAAGCCAGCCAATGGTTATCGGAAAAAACGGCTATTCCGGCGATTATGTTGCCGACTACGGTCGGTGGTTCGGATGCCGCAAAGGATCTGTTCTCATTGTTTGATGACATCATCAATCGTTTGCTGGGGGCCAGGCCATGAGTTGGATAGAGGTCGAGTGGGCCATTATTGCCCCGGCCATGGCCGCTGGATTGTTGGTGCTCAGTACCCACGTTCCATTGGGACAGGTGGTGCTCAAACGCGGAATCATTTTCATTGATCTGGCCATAGCGCAGATCGCAGGTATGGGGGTGATTGCAGCCAGTGCTTTTGGCTGGGATGAAAGCAACTGGCTGGTGCAGGCATCTGCCGTTGGAGCTGCGTTGCTGGCCGCCATAGGTTTGAACTGGAGTGAGAAGCACTGGCCGGAAATCCAGGAAGCCCTGATTGGAACGCTGTTTGTGCTGGCAGCAACCGGCAGTATCCTGTTGCTTTCGGAAAACCCGCACGGCGGCGAGCATCTTAAAGACCTGCTGGTCGGACAAATACTGTGGACCACCTGGGATTTGTTGGCGATGATCGCCGCGCTCTACGCGGTTTTGTTGCTAATCTGGTTCAATGCCGGTGAACGCAAGGATACGATCATCTTCTATGGAGTTTTTGCCTTCGCGGTTACGGCATCCGTACAGGTTGTCGGGGTTTACCTGGTTTTCGCCAGTTTGATTCTTCCGGCCCTGGCCACGCGCCATTTACAAGGCAGAAAGCGTTTGTGGACAGGTTATGCGCTTGGTGCAGTAGCCTACTTTTTCGGCATCGTTGCCTCCTCCATCCTGGACCTGCCCACCGGTGCAGTAGCCGTTTGGGCACTGGCATTGGTAGCTGTTGTGGTGGGCAGCTGGATTGGCAGAAAAAAGGGGACGGGGCAAATTAAATTCCGCTAACGGACAATAACGGGGACGGGGCACATTAACGGAATTTAATTTGCCCCGTCCCCTTTTTATAAACCCAGCTGCTGTGCGATGTGTTCAATTTGTTGTTGGGTGGCCTGATCCGTGGTGACGACTCTGCCCCATTGGCGATCGGTTTCCGCGGCAATCTTGTTGGTGGCGTCAATACCCATTTTGCCGCCCAGTCCCGCCTTGGGGCTGGCAAAATCCAGGTAGTCGATGGGTGTGTTTTCAACCAACACGGTATCGCGTACCGGATCGGAACGGGTGGAAATGGCCCAGATCACTTCCTTCCAATTGCGTATATCGATGTCGTCATCGGTCACGATAATGGTTTTGGTGTAGGTAAATTGTCGCAGCCAGGACCAGATGCCGAACATGATCCGACGGGCATGTCCGGGATATTGCTTGCGGATGCTGACAATGGCGATGCGATACGAGCAGGCTTCCGGCGGTAAATAGAAATCCACCACTTCCGGAAACTGCGTTTGCAATAAGGGAATGAACATCTCATTCAGGGCTGCGGCCATGATGGAGGGTTCGTCTTCACCGGGCTTGCCCATGTAGGTGGTGAGGTAAAGCGGATTGTCACGACAGGACATGCGTTCCACGGTGAAAACCGGGAAATCCGCAACCGCATTGTAGTAGCCGGTGTGGTCGGCAAAAGGGCCTTCACTGGCCATGTCACCGGGATAGATGTGTCCTTCGAGTACGATTTCGGCACTGACAGGGACGGGCAGACCGGTCAGAGCCGACTCAACGATCCGGCTTCTGCGGCCACGCAGCAGGCCTGCAAACTGGTATTCGGACAGGGTATCCGGAATGGGTGTGACGGCCGCCAACAGGGTGGCCGGATCTGTGCCAATCACAACGACCAGCGGAAAAGGTTTGCCCGGATTGGCTCGCTTGAATTCGTGAAAATCCAGCGAGCCGCCACGGTGCGACAACCAGCGCATGATCAGCTTGTTCTTGCCGATCAACTGCTGACGGTAGATGGCCAGATTGATTCGTGGCTTGTGCGGTCCCCGCGTGATCACCATGCCCCAGGTGATCAATCGCCCCGCATCCTCCGGCCAACAGGTGGATATGGGCAGGGTTTCCAGATCGACGTCCGGCCCATCAAGGACCTGTTGCTGCCAGGGCGCGGTATCTTTCTTTACAAGCGCCGTGTGTGCAATCCGGGCAAAGCCAGGCACGGCTTCCAGTGTGGAACCGATGTTGCTGGGCAGGCTTGGGCTTTTGAGAAACGCCAGGTCGGCTCCCAAAGCCCTCAATTCCTGTTCGTTTTCCAGTTCCAGTGCGGCCAGGATTCTTTCCTGGCTACCAAACAGGTTTCCCAGCACCGGCATATCGTGACCCTGTGGGTTTTCAAACAACAAGGCCGGACCATCTGCGAGTAAACTGCGATGGCATAGTGCAGTGATCTGAAGTTGTGATGACACCGGTGCGGATACTGTTTTCAGTTGCCCCTTTGTTTCCAGTGACGTACAAAACTCACGCAGGCTTCCCCAGGCTTTTCGGTTCATCTGACGGTGATGGTGATCAAGCAGTGTGCGCAGTGCCATGATCCATTCCTGCCTGTCGGGTCAGGTAGCCGTTGCAGGCGCCCAGTGGCAACAGGCTGAGCAACTCTTCCTTGAGGACACTGCATGCGGCACCTTTTCGTGCTGCATCGAAGATGTCGATGATGCGCAGGGTATCGTTGGACTGCGGGCTGATTCTCAGGACATCCACCGCCAGGGCCTCCAGTTCCGCTATCTGGTCAAGTGCCTGATGGGTCAGCGCTGATTGCGTTTGAATGCCGTTGAGAATGAGGAAGTCCTCACCTTCCCGCGTCTTCAACAGGCGCCCATCCGGATAGTCCAGGCAGACAAACTGACAGTTGTCTTTGGGCAGGTTGTGCGAACGTGCCGTATAGCAGCGTGCCGAATAAGCCAGTGGCAGGCGACCCAGCGCAAATACCTCGGTTTCCACGCCATCAGGGCGACCGGCTTGCAGGTCTTTGAGTGTCTCCAGATCCAGTTCCACCGGCAGTACCCAGCGCCTGAGCCCTTTGCGTCCCAGCAATTGCAGGCTGCGCTGATTGTAAATATTGACACTGGGGCCGGTGACGAAGGGCTTGCCGGCCTGCGATAGCACCTGGATTGCGCTGACATCATTTGCCTCCACCATGAAGTCGTCATTCAGGCAGAGCCGTTTCAGGAAACCCAGCTCGGATACCGCTTCCAGCAAGGTCAGGGCGGACAACACCACTTCTTTGCCCGATTGTTTCAGTTCCTGGCCTATGGCAAGCCAATCATCCAGCTTCAGCTGCCGCCGTTTTGAGCAGATCACCTCACCCAGATAGATGATTTCCGCAGGGCTGTTTGCCGCCTGATCGTAAAAATCCAGAACCTGCTGGCGTTGCCAGAAATATTGTATGGGGCCAATCGATAATTTCATCATAGTCTTTACTTACTGCTTCTTCGTTTACCGTTTCTTTAGCTACTGCCATGGCCGGTGATAGGCGCCCAGGGTCGTCTGCGAACCCTCGGAAACCTCATCAAGCTGTTGCATCCACTGATCTTTTGGCTGATAAGCTTCCGGATCCTGCATACACAGATCAATCGCCGAGCGCATCGCGGCGGTCACCTGCGCGATGTAAGCCGGACTGCGCTGGCGGCCTTCGACCTTTATCGCACTGACCCCGATTTCCTTCAGTTTGGGCAGGATGGACAGCGTGTTCAGGCTGGTGGGTTCTTCCAGCGCATAAAACGTGTGTTCTCCCACTTGAAACCGGCCTTTGCAGAGGGTCGGGTAGCCGGCCTTTTCGTTGGCACCAAATTGATCGATCAAAACGCCGTTGAGCCGGGTATTGGTACCATTCTGGGTCTCTTCCCAGCGTACGTGTGATGCGGGTGAGCAGGCACCATAGGTATTGGGCGATCTGCCGGTCACGTAGCTGGACAACAGGCAGCGGCCTTCCACCATCACGCATAAACTGCCAAAGCCGAATACTTCAATCGGAACGGGTGATTCCGTAATGACATGAGCCACCTGGTTGACGGACAACACCCGTGGCAGAACCACCCTTTGAATACCAAAATTCTGGTGATAAAAACCGATGCCTTCGGCGTTGGTTACCGATGCCTGTACCGACAGGTGCAGACGCAGTTCAGGCCAGCGCTCGGAGGCATAATCGAGCACCCCGATATCGGCCAGGATCAGTGCATCCACGCCGTATTCAGCGGCCTGGTCCACCGAATGTTTCCAGCGCTCAAACCCGGCGGGCTGGGGAAAGGTATTGATGGCGACGAAGATTTTTCGGTCTTTGTCGTGGGCATAGCGAACGGCGCTTTCAAAATTGCGATCCGTGAAGTTCAGCCCGGGAAAATGACGGGCATTGGTGTCGTCTTTGAAACCCACATAGACCGCATCGGCGCCATTATCGACGGCCGCTTTTAATGAAGGCAGGTTGCCTGCCGGGCAAACCAATTCCATGATCAGTCCCTTATCGTTACCGACCTGGAATTTTAGAGGTACAAATCGCCAACATGCTGATCAGAGTCAACATAGCGCCAAATAACGCAAATATACTGCTTGGGTCAGTATTCAAGTTGTAGAAGCGGCTAAAAAGTGAACTTCTGCGGGGCCGCCAACGTGGCAGCGATATATTTTGAGCCTGTCTCTATCAATAAATATGGAGTAATCCTGATGATGCCTGCAGCTGAGTTTATCCGGCCCATGGTCAGAAGAGTGGCTGCCATACCGGGCCGTTTCGTTCCCTATACGGCCCAGAAGATGGTGCTCTCGCTGGTCCTGAATGAAGCGTTCCGTTCGGCTCTGGCACACGGAGATATGGATTTCCTGTATGGCGCAAAAATACGCATCAAAGTAGTGGACCTTTCGGTTGACTGGTTACTGCAGGTTGATGTCGATCGCTTCACGCCGCTCAATCGTGAAATCAAAGAAGATGTGTGTATCAGCGGCGACAGCCTGGATTTTCTGCTGTTGGCCACCCGACGGGCCGATCCGGACACGCTGTTTTTCCAACGCAGGATTCGTATAGAAGGCGATACCGAGATCGGTTTGGGTATCAAGAACACCATGGACAGCATGGATTGGGATGATTTGCCCACGCCGCTGCGTCAGATGTTGCAAGCCGCAAGCACTGGCCAACGAACCATCACCTTCGCAAAATGGCTTTCAGAAAAGGGAGACAAAAAAGGGGACGGGGCAAATTAAATTCATTTAATTTGCCCCGTCCCCTTTTTTACCGTCCCCTTTTTTAAGATAGCGGACTAAAAGTGTGAATTCGTTGATCGCTGCAGCATCGGTGCCCTGTGGCAGGGGTATTTTCACCACGTGACCGGAGCCGGGAGCGGCGTCCATCCTCTTGCCGTCACGGCCGATCATATCCTGCAGGGAAAACGACAGATTGCCAGAAGGTGTGACCAACTCCATGGCATCGCCGGTCTCGAAACGGTTTTTGACGTCTATGGTCAGCCAGTCCTTGTCGGTATCGATGATGTCGCCCACAAACTGCTGCAGATCACTTTTCGACGCACCACGCTCGTAGTTCTGATATTCCGCTGGCGGATGGCGGCGGTAGAAACCTTCGGTATAACCCCGGTTGGCCAGGCCTTCCAGCTCATCCATCATGCCCATATCAAATGCCCGGCCCGCCATGGCATCGTCCATTGCCCGTCGGTAGATCTGGGTGGTGCGGGCGGTGTAATAGGCGGATTTGGTGCGGCCCTCAATCTTGAATGAATCGATACCCATGGCAGTCAGTTCGTGCACATGCTGCACTGCCCGCAGGTCTTTGGAATTCATGATGTAAGTGCCGTGTTCGTCTTCGTAAGCCGGCATCAATTCACCCGGACGCGTTGCCTCCTCCAGCAACATGATGTGCCCATTGTCAGCCTGATTTTCTGTTTGTGTTGCCGGATGCAAAGGCACGACATCGCCGGTGCCGGTTTCGGTTCCAGCAATCATGTTGTATTTCCAGCGGCAGCTGTTGGTGCAGGCGCCCTGGTTGGAGTCGCGGTGTGACATGTAGCCTGACAGCAGACAACGCCCGGAATAGGCAATGCACAAAGCGCCATGCACGAAAACTTCCAGTTCAATATCCGGACATTTTTCGCGTATCTCACCGATTTCACGCAGCGACAACTCACGCGACAGAATGATGCGCTTCAAGCCGATGTGCTGCCAGAATTTCACCGCAGCGTAGTTCACGACATTGGACTGCACCGACAGGTGTATGGGCATCTCCGGCCAGCGTTCGCGCACCATCATGATCAAGCCCGGGTCGGACATGATCAGCGCGTCCGGGCCCATTTCGATAATCGGCTCCAGGTCTGCAATATAGGTTTTCAGTTTGTTGTTGTGCGGCGCAAGGTTGCTGGCCAGGAAGAACTTCCGGTTTTGTGCATGAGCTTCGGCAATGCCTTGCTGCAGCACTTTTTCCTTGCTGAACTCATTGTTGCGCACGCGCAAACTGTAGCGTGGCTGGCCGGCGTAAACGGCATCTGCTCCGTAGGCCAAGGCAAAGCGCATATTTTTCAGGCTGCCGGCAGGCGACAGCAATTCGGGCTTTTTCATGTTTTTGCAACAGCTATCAAAATCAGTGCTGCATTTTAATCAGAATGAATGTTCCAGAACTTGTCAGGGATCAGCTCGAATCAGATTTCAGCTTTGGAGAACCCAAAGAATCGCCCGGCAGCGATCTGGCTATGCAGGGGGTAAGCCCTGCTTGCGCCGGGTTACGTAAGCAGCCAGTTCTTTATCGATCGCTTCGTCAAGAAAGGGTTGCTGATAGTCTGCAAGCAATTGCTTCCACAGCTGGTTGGCGCGAGTGGCGGTGTCTTTGGAGCCGCCGCTCTGCCAGCTCTCAAAATTCTGTCGGTCGGACAGCATGGGTTGGTAGAAAGCCGTCTCGTACCGGGACAGGGTATGGTCAACGCCGAAAAAATGTCCGCCCGGGCCGACTTCGGCAATGGCATCCAAAGCCAGGGTTTCGGCATTGACCTCAATTGGGCGTAAGTAATCAGCCATGGCCTGCATCATTTCAGCATCAACCATCAGTTTCTCAAAAGAAGCTGTCAAACCCCCTTCAAGCCAGCCGGCCGCATGGACAATGATGTTGGCATGGCCGGTGATAGCGGCCCATAAGGAAGTGGCGCTTTCATAGGCGGCTTGTGCATCAACACAGTTTGCTGAAGTGGTGTTGCTGGAGCGATAAGGCAGTCGGTAGCGTCGCGCCAGTTGTCCGCTGGCCTGGGCGGCTTTTGCATACTCGGGAGTGCCGAAAGCCGGACTGCCTGATTTCATATCGACATTGGTGGTGAATGACCCATAGACCACCGGTGTGCCGGGTCGCACTACCTGGGCCAGTGTGATGCCAGCCAGCACTTCGGCATTCTGCTGGGCCAGCGCGCCTGCCAGTGTAATGGGCGCCATCGCGCCAGCCAAAGTGAACGGCGTGATGCATACGACCTGGCCAGCTCTGGCCATCTCGATCAGACCCTCCGCCATCGCCTGGTCCAGTTGCCGGGGCGAGTTTGTATTGATGATGGCAAACAGTGCCGGTTTGACAGCCAGTTCTTCCCGGCTCATGCCCATACTGATTGCCGCCATATGAATCGCATCACGAGCGCGCTCGCTTCCCAGCGCAACGGGCTGCCAGTTCTTGTCCAACAGCCGGATTTGTGCGAGGTAGAGGTCCAGGTGGCGGGTCTCGGCAGGTAGTTCAATCGTTTCAAAAGGGCCGCCGCCCTCCTGGTGGATGATGTCCAGACTCTGTACCAGCTTGATGTAGTCACAAAC
Source organism: uncultured Wenzhouxiangellaceae bacterium (assembly GCA_964602895.1). Taxonomy (GTDB): domain Bacteria; phylum Pseudomonadota; class Gammaproteobacteria; order Xanthomonadales; family SZUA-36; genus JAWXBM01. The sequence goes on along the minus strand of CAZRTG010000002.1, from coordinate 13,713 downwards.
TTCGCTGAAAGAACCCCGACGCCGACCGCGATCAAGATCATTGCAATAAGCCGGCCCGCCGATTGAGGTAAAGGCAATTCGATTGCCGCCCAGGGTGAAGTTTTTTGCCGGGTTGCGGGCGTGCAGCATTACTTCAGAGGGTGCCAGCGCCAATTGATCCAAAACCAGTTCGGGATCAAAGCGCACCATGGCCGTTGCGTTATCAACCTCGAAGCCTGCTGTAGCCAAAAGCGCCCTGGCTTCGGGCAGCAGAATGCGCATCCCCTGGCGTTCAAGCAATTCCAGCGAAGTCATGTGGATCTGTTCCAGCTGATCAGCCGACAGCACCTCGATCGGAGCATAGGGGTTGCGAATTTCACACCAGACTGGTTGCGCGATCCCGGAACCGGGTCGCCGGTTGCGATGGGTGTTTTGCCTGCGTCTGGCCATGCGGACTCGTTTACCAAGGTGGTGTAATAACGCTCATCTTAAAGTCAAAAAAAGGGGACGGGGCAAATTAAATGAATTTAATTTGCCCCGTCCCCTTTTTTACCCTTTTTTGCCAGAGCCAATTTTACCGGGCTGTGACATAGAGATAATTTTCAGGCAACATGGTGTGTGACTTACCAATGCTCAAATACCCACAGCAAAACTAAAGAATCCAGGAGTTTCAAATCAACAGTCTATATAAAGCCAGCTTTCTGGCAATTTTTACGCACCTGCTGTTTTTCGGTGAATTGAAAGCTCAGGAATTGATTTTTGATGATGGCTTCGAGAAATGCTTACCCGGAGAAACGCGTGTTTGGGACGGAGGCGGTGACAATGTTTCCTGGAGCGTCCCTGCAAACTGGCAAGGCAATGCCGCTCCTGCTAATGGAGATTCTGTATCTCTCCCGGTGATTAACCCGCAAAAGATCGTCTATGACATTTCTTCGGGAACTCTCGGTATCCGTTGTTTGGATTCAAATCGAGCGTTATCAGTGACGGGAGGAAACCTTGAAATATTGAAAAGTGGAAATGTCAATTCCAGCATCACCGTTACGGGTGGGAGCGTTAAGGTGACCACGGGTCGCCTGCGGGTAGTGGTTCAGTAAATGTTGGTTACCGGTTTAGCTAATCAAAGAGACTAACAATGAAAAGTACACAAATGACAACTGCAATTTTGCTGCTTTCTGCGGCGTTTATCGCGCAGCCCTTGCACGCACAGAATGCCACCGGCTATGCCGGATACTTCTCCAGTCCTGATGGTATTGGTGTTTATGGCTACACCAGCGGGGATCGCTCGGCACCTAATACCCGTGCGCCGGGTGTTTCCGGGGAAAGCAAATACGGTGTAGGCGTTTACGGCCGTGGTGACGCTTCAAATAGTTACTCCTTTTACAATGAAGGAGGTTACTTTGAGGGGGGGAAAGGTTTGTATGCCCGTGGCATGGATCCAGCCAACCAGGACGGATATGGCGCACGAATTTATAGCGACAACTATCGCGGCATGTATGTCGCGGGCAGTAGCGGTTATTTTGATGCCTATTTTGGAGGTAACTCAGGCATTAACACAAGTAGTGTTGTTACTCGCCTGACGGTCACCCAATCATTGGTTGTAAACCTGGGTGAAAGCCCCATCGAACCGGGCGATTTGGTGGCGATGGTTGGCATTACCCCTTCGGTAGAAGACGGTCAACCGATGCTGGGGGTGGCCAAGTTGGATGCCGGTAACCAGAACGCTGTCATCGGCGTGGCCAAGCAAGCCATTTTAAATAAAATCGTCACCATGGAAGGTGGTAACGAATACGTTGATTTTCAGCCGACCTCGGGCAGTATCGCCCCGGAAAACTATCTTGTTATCGTCACCGCAGGCCTGGCTCCAGCCGTCAATCTAAACAGCCTGGCGTTTCTGTCGGAGGGGAAAGTCGGCGACAAAATCGCGATCGCAACGCAAATCGATGGTGAAATTGCTTTTGCTCTGAACAGTGATGCCGGTCGCTCGTCCTACCAGGCAAACGCCATCGTTATAGGCAAAATGGCCGGGGCCATCGACGAAACCAATGGCACGATTCCTATGTTTATCGACATCGACTGAGAGAACAAGCAGGGACGGGGCAAATTAAATGAATTTAATTTGCCCCGTCCCCTTTATTCCTTTGGGGGGAAATTCAGGGATTTGACCATTTCGATGTAGCGCGGGTCACGAGCCAATGTGTTGGCGCCTTCGAGTTTCCAAACTCCAAGCCCACAAAATTGAATAAACGGCACCAGGTCGCTGCGCGACTGAATAGCCTGTTGAAGCATTTTAATGCTGCTTTCGATATCGCCCTGCATCAACCTCAGGAAGATAAGTGCGGCCGGCTCTCCCACACCATCCTCCGCCAGGTCAGCCTCAAGCCGTTCTGCCGAGCGTGCAAACAGGGCCTGCTCATTGCACAAGTGATAGGAGAAGGCCATCCAGGACTCCCTTAACATCGGGGCCTCATCATTGGTCATTTGCCGGACTGCCGCGAGTCGTTCCATGGCGACATCACATTGCCCGTTAAGTGAAAGTGCAAGCGCGTATTTCACATAGGACCAGGTGCTTTGTGGGTGAAAACGGTTCCATTCGGCCATGGCCCTGGCCGAGGCGTCGTAATCACCCGCAACCAGATTGGACATCCCCACAGCATGCAAAGAACTCGAATCGATCGGATCCAGTTCGACCGCTTTTTTGGCCATTTCCAGTGCGCGTTGCGGGCGCAGCGTCACCCATAAAAAGTCGGCGTATCGATGATAGGGAACAGGGCTGTTTGGCTTCAGCGCGATGGCTTCTTCGAATACCTGCTCACTCGCGGCCCAATCAAAATCAAAATACGCGTAAATTTCGGCCAGCGCCGCGCGTGCTTCGGCCGAATCCGGCGCCAGTGCTACTGCAGACATGGCTGCAGTCTTGGCCTCTCCCACCAACTCCGGGGAACGATCCATCGCATAGTAAATTTTCTGCACCAGCGCATCGGCGATATCTGCGTAGGGCAAACCAAAGCCCGGATCAAGGCGAATTGAGGCACGCAGTTCTTTCAGGCCTTCATCGATAGAACCTGCTTCAGTTGCCTGTATTAAAAAGTGCCCGCGCAGGTATTTTTCATAAGCTTCGGGGTTATTTGTACCGCTGGATGCAGCCAATTTGGAGCCGGAATCGGTGACCTTTAACTCCAGTCCGGCGGTAATGGCGTCGACAATATTACGCTCCAGGTACAACAGTTCATTGTCGGGCCGCATAAAGCGCTCGCCCCAAATCTGGCTGCCATCAAGTGTGTCTACCAAAGAGGCTGAGATCACGATTTGATCACCAATCCGTTCCAATTTTCCCTGTAGAACACTATCAACGCCAAGGCGTTCACCAATTTTCATTGCATCATCAGCATCTTCACGAACATGGAAAGAGGCCGATTTTGAGCTCACTTTTACAGCGTGTTGGGCGGCCAGCCAGTTGATCAGGCTTTCTGCAATCCCATCGCACAGATACTGCACCCCCGCATCTTCACCCGGGTTCAAAAATGGCATGACTGCGATCGAGTGTACGGCAGCTGCCAGGGATACCGGGGGGCGTGTCGCCCGATCTGTGCTTGACCAAAACCAGGCCACCAATGAAATTGCCAGCAATGTGAAAAGACCATATGCGCCGACTTCAGCTTTGCGGTAATGCTGCTGACCCACTTCGCCGTGAAACCAGTTCCAGATCAGTGCAGCGGGTAAAAATGCGATGCAGGCAATAAAGGTCGCACTTAAATAGCGGGCGTCCAGATCATAGTTGTTTATGAAAAATTCGACGACCTGCAAAAGAACAAAAGACACGCTCGGATAGGCAATCAGAGTGCGCCAGATTTTTCGCTCTTTCAGTTCTTCAAGAACCTTTCGCATTATTTAGAGCGCTTTTCAGAAAGTGATTTTTCGAATCAGGTTCACACAGTTTATCTCAATTATCAAAAAGGGGACGGGGCACATTAACGGAATTTAATTTGCCCCGTCCCCTTTTATACATTAACGGAATTTAATTTGCCCCGTCCCCTTTTATAACCAGGACGCCCTGGTCGCCGTTGTTGAGCCTGGCGGCATTGGCTTCGTCTGTATCGATGTGCATTTCAAGCCGGCTGTTGGCACTAACCCGGATGAGTACATCGCGAAATTTAAGATCCCGGCCATCGCTGTCAATGGAAATATTCACGCTGTCGCCATGGGCGACACCCCACTCGGCGGCTTCCTGTGGCGTCATGTGCAAATGGCGTTTGGCACAGATTACGCCGTGCTGTAGTTGCACCGTTCCTTGCGGGCCGGCCAGGGTAATTCCGGGTGTATTCGCCAGGTCGCCAGAAACGCGTACCGGTGCATCCATGCCCAGGTGAAATTCATCTGTCCGCGAGATTTCAACCTGGTTCTCGGCACGTGTCGGCCCCACTATGCGGACATTTTCAATCGAACGTCGGGGTCCCACCAGGGTAACGGTTTCCTCTGCGGCAAATTGTCCTGGTTGTGACAGTTCCGCTTTTACCGTGAGTTGATAACCCGGACCGAACAGTGCTGCAATGGTTTCGTCAGTGAGATGAACGTGGCGCACCGATATCGCAATCGGTACCGTTCTTTCCAAACGCTTTGATTTGGATTTGTCATCGTCCAGCGCTTCAACAGCTTGAGCCGTTCGCTCTGCAATCAAGCGCTCCTCATCGGTAGCTACTACCAACAATCTGGTGCGGGCATGTGCAAAGCTGATGTCCGCCACCGGATGTTCCCGCCGCACCCGTGCGTCGCGGTTCAGGTCTTCATCCAGTTGCGCGCCGAGAAAATCGAGACGCTGCGCCACCCGGTGACGAACCATCGGGCTGTTCTGTCCAATCCCACCGGTAAACAGAATGGCATCAACACCACCCATCACTGCGGCATAGGCACCAATGTATTTACGCACACGATGAGTGAAAGCATGGATGGCCATCCGGGCGGGTTCATCACCGGCTGCAGCATTATCTTCAATGACCCGCATATCCTTGGAGCCGGCCATACCGAGCAAACCGGATTCGTGGTTGAGCAAATGCTCCAGGCCATCGGCGGTCAAATCCAGTTTCCGTATCAGCCGGATTATGATACCGGGATCCAGGTCGCCAGAACGGCTGCCCATGACCAGACCCTCCAGCGGCGTCATGCCCATACTGGTTTCCAGACTGCGACCGTTTTCAATCGCCGTGACGCTACAACCATTACCGAGGTGACAGGAGATCAATCGTAAGTGCCCCAGTTCAGTGCCGAGAAAGCTCGCAGCCTGCCTGGCCACGCTCTCGTGACTGATACCGTGGAAACCGTAACGTCTGATGCCCAGGTCAGTGCTGACCTGTGCGGGTAATGCATAGAGTCGGGCGCGTGGCGGCAAGGTTGCATGAAACGCGGTATCAAAAACGGCAACCTGGGGAAGCTGTGGAAATTGCTGACCGAAAGCAACAATACCGGCCAGACAGGCCGCATTGTGCAAAGGTGCCAACTCGGTAAGCTCGCTGATGGCGGCTATGACCTGAGCGTCGATCAGCGTAGCCTGGACAAACTGCTCGCCTCCATGCACCACACGGTGCCCGATGGCAGCAAATTCAACGGCCGCAGTTTCCAGTTGCGCCAGCACATGTGGCAAGGCTGACTCGTGGTCGCGACAAGCTGGCAGTTTGGTGACTTTATCACCCACATGCAACGAGGCACGGGATTCACCGATACCCTCAAGTTGCGCATTCAGAAGATGATCGCCCGTAGCACTGTCGATAAGCGCCCATTTGATTGACGAACTACCACTGTTTATAACCAGAATATTCATATGTTCATGTCTCTTGTATAGCGGCTCGAATTCAATTGCCAGCGGCTTTGGCGAAGTCTGTACTGCGACAGCTATCGACGATTTTCAATGCCTTTGTAAGATCCCACAGCGCGGTGCGCAGGCCTTCTTCGAGTACCGGGTGGTAGAAGGGCATGCCCAGCAGATCCTCTACCCTAAGCCGCTGCTGTACCCCCCAGGCCAGCAGGTGGGCCAGGTGTTCAGCCCCGGGGCAAAACAATTCTGCGCCGACCAGTATACAGCTGCCGCGCTGCGCATAGAGGTTTACCTGGCCAGCGTGCTGGTTCAGCACACGCGCCCGTCCCTGATTGCCGTAAGTCACCGTGCCGATTTCAATTTCATCTTCATTCAAATCCGCAAACTGCGTTCCTACCGAGGCCATTTGCGGATGGCTGAAGACAATGGCCAGCGGTGTGCGTCTGGTCAGCTCTGTGATCTGCGGATACTGTGCCGCGTTTTGGCCGGCAATGCGGCCTTCATCAGTCGCTTCGTGTAATACAGCACGGTAGTGGCTGGCATCACCGGCAATAAACACGGCCGTGTCACCACAGCGCGTGGTGAGCGGGTCCCAGTCGGCCGGCAGGCCGCGTTTGTTCATGATCACACCGGCGTTTTCCAGGCCCAGCCCGGCCAGTCGTGGCGTTCGGCCTGCGGCCAGCAAAACGTTTGAAAATGACTGTTGATGGGAATTGCCATCGCCATCCTGCCATTGCAATTCGATGGCACCATTACCACTGATCTGTGCTTTCTGGATCTTTGCTTCCAGATGCCAGGCCATCGCATCCTCAGTGGCGTTGCCCCGGAATACCTGCTGTACGCTTTGCTGTATGGCAGGGTCGCGCAGTGGTCCGATAAAGTTGTCGATGGAAAAGAAACTGACTTTTACGCCCAGTCGGCTGAGTGCCTGGCCCAATTCCAGACCTATGGCACCGGTGCCGATAACGGCCAGTGATTCAGGCAGTTCATTGAGCTCGAACACCTCATCGCTGATCCACACTCGCTCCATGATGTCGCGAAAAGGTGGCGGAACATTGGGGCTTGAACCCACCGCGGCCACAATGGCCTTGGTTTTTAACTCGATATCGTCCTGGCCGTCACGCTCAACCAGCACCGTTGCGGGGCCGGTCACACGCGCCCGACCTTGCAACCGCTGGTCATCCGGAAGTTTTGTAGTACTTTTTACGGCCCCTGCGACAAACCGGTCACGTTCAGCCCGTACCCGGCCAAACAGGGTCTGTGGGTCGATTGCCATCGGTCCGGTGGTGATACCAAAAACGCCCGCTGTTGCGACCTGATGGGCCCGGTCCGATGCGGCAATGAGCAACTTGGATGGCATACAGCCCACACGTGCACAGGTTGTGCCGTAGGGACCGGATTCCACCAGCACCCAGCTGCGCCCGGACTTGCGCACCTCGGCCACCGCATTAAGGCCGGCCGTGCCAGCGCCAATTACCACAACATCTACTTCACGATTAACTTTGGGCATTTCCTTTATCCATCTCTATTGTTAAAAGGGGACGGGGCAAATTAATTTCAATTAAAGTGTTAAAAGGGGACGGGGCAAATTAATGTCGTCGTTTCACTTGAAGCACACGACAATTTCCTACAGCCAGATAGACTTTTACCTCATGTTCTCCACACGATTTTATGGCAATGTTTTGCAATCCCTATTCCAAGGTTGAGCATCAGTGCCACGTCGTGCCAGACTCGTTCTCCCGGAGATCCCGCTTCACATCGTCCAGCGCGGCGTAAATCGTTGCGCAATATTTCTGGACTCGGACGATCGAAGACATTATTTGTACCTGCTGAATCATGCCGCTGAGCATAACAACATCGGTATTCACGCCTATGTGCTCATGAGCAACCATGTCCACCTTCTGGTCACCGCCAATGACGCTATGTCAATCTCAGCTGCAATGCACCGCCTTGGTCAGTGTTATGTGCAGGCATTTAACCGTAAACACAAGCGTACGGGAACCCTGTGGGATGGACGCTTCAAGTCTTGCCTGGTGGACAGCGAAGAATACTTGCTCAAGGTATATCGCTACATCGAGTTGAACCCGGTCAGGGCAGCGATGACCGACTCTGCGGAGGCCTATCGCTGGTCAAGCGCAAGAGGAAATCTTGGCATTCGAGTAGATCCGTTGTTGTCGCCACACTCAGTATTTCAGGCGTTTAAAAATAATGGTAAAAGCTCGAAAGCGTATGCCCTATGGTTGAAACAGGGCTCAAGCGATGCTGATTTGGAGACCGTCAGAGCCTACCTCCAGCAAGAGAAGGCTCTCGGAAGCCGCCTGTTTCAGGCTATGGTTGAGCGCGCTTTAGGCAGAGAGGCAACCTGGAGAGCTCGTGGCCGGCCTGGTTTAACGTCGGGTGAATAAATAATAGTATTGACCTCTGGAATTAATTTGCCCCGTCCCCTTTAACGCCTTTAACGCCTTTGAACGCTGAATTAATTTGCTCCGTCCCCTTTATCTTTGGCTTACGCCGTAATTTATGCTGATGCCATCAGTCCCCATGTCGTCATAGCTGATGGCTGCAGTATATTTGTTACTTCGGGCAATCAGCATGGTGCCGCCCAAACCACTCTTGTTGTCAGTTGCTATTGACCAGTCACCACTTTCATAGGCTTCGCGAATAGACGCATCTACCGCTGCAAAGGTATCGCTTGTTGTGATCGCAACGTTCCATTCTGCCCGGTCCAGATATTCATCCATCTTGCCCAGGCTGCTGACGACTTCGCCAGGATAAAGCGGGACTTGCTCCTTTGGAAAGCTGTCTACCAGTTCGCCGTCGAGCTTTTCGTCTTTTATTTTCTGAAAATTGCTTGAATATTTGCTGTTATTTTTGAGTTGCGATTGATTATCAGCGCTTAAATTAGCTTCGTCCGACGATGTATTGTTGCTTTGTCGTACATAAGCGATGCCGCCAATCACAATGGCTACACCAATAATCACGTAAATAACTGATTTTTTCATATATTTTCTATCTCTCACTATTAAGTACTGCCGCTTTTATCGGCGGCAGAGGCGTCAGCCAGTCTATTAAGCTTCATACTGTGTAGCAAACTTAGGCTGTGATGGTGCCACCGGTTAAATGTCAAATCCGCACTCACCGCTCCTGCGGAGGCCTATCGCCGGTCAATCGCGCGCCCAATGGTTGAACGCGCTTCAGGCAGGGAGGCAATACGGAAAGTCTGTGGCCGACCCGGCTCAACACCGGGCGCCGGGCGACTAAAGGTTTTGGGCCTTGGAATTAATTTGCCCCGTCCCCTTTAACGGTCCCCTTTAACGGTCTTGGAATTAATTTGCCCCGTCCCCTTTAACGCCGTCCCCTTTAACACCAAATTAATTTGCCCCGTCCCCTTTAAGGGTCCCCTTTAAGTGAAGAATTAATTTGCCCCGTCCCCTTTAAGGGTCCCCTTTAAGTGAAGCGTCGGAAACCGACCAGGCCTACACCCAGTGCCAGTAGGATCAGCATGGCCAAGCCGTACCGGTCCAGCGTTGGGATGCCTTCGAAGAACATGGTGTTGGTAATCAGGCAACTGTCACCACCGGACGCAGAGCTGATCTGGAGATCCTGGCATTGGTTGTCAATTTCCACTCCACTGTCGTATACGCTTTCAATTACCCAGCAATGAGTATTGGGGTACTGTGGTTGCACCTGAGAAATAAATGTTTCAGAAGCATCCCCGTAGAAAACATCAACAAGGCCAATCGAGTCATCACAGTAGAGACTCAATTTGAAGTTTGTGTTGATGTCGGTATCATCTCCGCGATCAATTACCCACAGTTTTTCAATCTCGATATCCACCAGGTCCGGACTGTTAACGATGGTGCAAACGAATTGGCCGGTTACGACTTCAACAAAGTGGCAGCCCTCAATATCACTCGAGTACAGTCCAAGCCCGGTTGTCGTAGTCGCTGTATAGTCCGGTGTGTAGCCGGTTAAAGGTTCCTCGGTCACATCACAATTCAATTCACCCTGATCATATGAGGTGACCACGAACTCAACGTCCTGGCTTTCACTTATATTCTTGGTCTGTGTGAGTATTAAACCGGTATTACAACTGAGTGTGACTTCAACCAGCGTCGGATTACCATCAGTAAAATCCTTGATCACCCGGAACGTTGCCCGGTCCACCGAATCGTCCTGAGTATTGGTAATCGTGCAACTGCCACCCAATGCTACAGCGACACAATCTGTCTGGTTCCCTGTATAGCCTTCCGGCACGATCTCGGTCGCGGTACAGGTCGCTCCCGGGCTGGCGCCGGTCACGGTAAACACCGCCGGGGTGGATTCGGATGCGTTCAACGGCGTGGTGGTTACGGTGCCTGAGGTGCAGCTCATGGCTACGGGTACCGTTGCGGTGCTGTTGGGGATGAAGTCTTTGTTGACTACGATCGTGTTGCTATTAAGCGTGTTGGTGATGGTACAACTGCCACCCAGTGCCACACCGACACAGTTCGCCTGGTTGCCAGTGTAGCCAAACGGTACGATCTCGGTTGCGGTACAGGTCGCTCCTGGGCTGGCACCGGTCACGGTGAAAACGGCCGGTGTCGACTCGGATGCATTCAGTGGCGTGGTGGTCACCGTACCCGAGGTACAGCTCACAGACACGGGTACCGTTGCGGTGCTGTTGGGGATGAAGTCCTTGTTGACTATGATCGTGTCACTGTTGACCGTATTGGTGATGGTACAACTGCCACCCAGCGCCACACCAACGCAATTTGTTTGGTTCGCTGTGTAGCCGGTAGGCACGGACTCGGTCGCCGTACAGGTCGTTCCTGTGCTGGCACCGGTCACGGTGAACACGGCCGGAGTGGATTCAGATGCATTAAGCGGCGTGGTGGTCACCGTACCCGAGGTACAGCTCAAAGACATTGGCACCGTCGCATTACTGTTCGGGCTGAAATCCTTGTTGACCGTGATCGTGTTGCTATCGAGCGAGTTGGTAATCGTGCAACTGCCGCCCAATGCGACACCGACGCAATCCGTCTGATTCGCTGTGTAGCCGGCGGGTACAGTCTCGATCGCGGTACAGGTCGCTCCCGTGCTGGCACCGGTCACGGTGAACACCGCCGGGGCGGACTCAGAGGCATTCAGTGGCGAGGTAGTCACTGTACCTGAGGTACAGCTCATGGTTACGGGCACCGTTGCGTTACTGTCCGGGCTGAAATCCTTGTTGACCACAATTGTGTCACTGTTGACCGTATTGGTGATGGTACAACTGCCACCCAGCGCCACACCAACGCAATTTGTTTGATTCGCTGTGTAGCCGGTAGGCACGGTCTCGGTCGCGGTACAAGTCGCTCCCGGATTGGCGCCGGTCACGGTAAACACGGCCGGGATCGACTCAGATGCGTTCAGTGGCGTGGTGGTCACGGCACCCGAGGTACAGCTCACAGACACGGGTACTGTTGCGCTGCTGTTGGGGATGAAGTCCTTGTTGACCGTGATTGTGTTGCTGTTGAGTGTGTTGGTGATGGTGCAGCTGCCGCCCAATGCGACGCCGACGCAATTCGTCTGGTTCGCTGTGTAGCCGGCCGGTACGGTTTCCGTCGCGGTACAAGTTGCTCCCGGGCTGGCACCGGTTACGGTGAACACCGCCGGTGTCGACTCGGAGGCGTTCAACGGTGTGGTGGTCACG
>CAZRTG010000002.1:0-2154 GCA_964602895.1 uncultured Wenzhouxiangellaceae bacterium | reverse complement strand
GTGGTGGTCACGGTACCCGAGGTACAACTCATCGCTACGGGTACCGTTGCGGTGCTGTTGGGAATGAAGTCCTTGTTGACCACGATCGTATCACTGTTGAGTGTGTTGGTGATGGTACAACTGCCATCCAGCGCCACACCGGCGCAATTCGTCTGGTTCGCTGTGTAGCCAGCCGGTACAGTCTCAATTGCAGTACAGGTCGCTCCCGGACTCGCACCCGTTATGGTGAATACGGCCGGGGTCGATTCGGATACGTTTATCGGTGAAGTGGTTACGGTACCTGAGGTGCAACTTAAAGACACCGGCACCGTCGCGTTACTGTCCGGACTGAAATTCTTGTTGACCGTAATTGTAGCGGGCGCCAGGCAAGGCTCCGGTACGGCAATCGTTGTGTTTGCGGTTGTAACGGTAGAACCAAACGCCAGAGCTCGCCCTATCAGGGTTGAAGTGTCTCCGAAAGTAATGCTGAGACCGTCACCGGTACCGCGGAAGATGGTTCCAAGAAAATTGCTGTTGGCTCCAACCGTCGTGGCGCCTTCCGGAGCCCAGAATACATTGTCCACACAAGCCCCGTCTGCCACCACAACGTTTGAATTGGCTCCCGAATCAAGCGCACCACCTGAACGGAAGATATGGACGCCACTGCCACTAAGCGTCACAGTCGTGCTTGCGGTTATGCTCATTGCTCCAGTGCTGGAATAGCAACCGGGAGGGAATACTCCGGGCAGACCACCGCCAATACTGATTGCGTTCAGAGCGACCGCAGCGCCGATGGGTGTACAGGCCTGCGAAATCAGATCGTTGCGGGCGTCGTTTTGATCGCCCTCGGTCACAGGGGGACAAGGCACAGCGATTGCACCGGTGACAGCAGCAGCTACTGCAGGAGGGGTTGTATAACATACGTCGCCGGCAATGGAAGTTCCGGCTGTTGTATTGGTGAAAGTTGACGAAACAATGGCGTAGGGGTTGGTCGAACCCAGATCGGGTGCGGTAGCAGCCAGTGCTGGTGCAGACCCAAGGAATAACGCTGCAAAGCCCAGTACTATGCGCAAACCAATTTGCGGTCGCTGGTTTGAGTTGATTCTGCAAACGCTGGGCTCGGTACCTCTGGGAAATAGAGTTAATCCTGTGTGGAAGTTCATAGTCATCCTTGGAGCCACCAGCCAGGCTGGCAACAGCATTAGTGTTTAAATTGGACAAACAGCAATCAGCACAAGCTGACGCTGTAGCCGACTTGTATCTACAAAATACAAGTCAGCAACAGCCCTGATACCATTCGAAAGTCGGACTTCTGCTCAAGGCTAGCAGGCTCAATATCTGCCGTCTGTTCGGTAACGAACGTAGCGAGCCTCAGGGAGGTAGACACCGATTAATTACACAATTACCGTAGAATCCAGGTTTGGTAAGAAAGGGAGAATAGAAATGCTGGTTCGTTTCAGTTGTGTTGAAACAGGGTCTGTGCTGATGTTTGGCGACATTGCGGTTTCATTGATCAGGATGATGGGCGCAACAGGTAAAGTTCCGGGAGCCATCAGTGCAGAAGATATTCCGTCAGCATTGACACGCTTGCGAGAGCAATTGGACCTTGTCGCGAAGGCAGAGGATGGTGCACCGGACAAAGCAGCCGGCAAGAATGAGGAAGACGATGAGGCGCCGATCCCGCTTTCGGTGCGCGCCGGGCCGTTGATCCAGATTCTGGAACATGCTGAAGCTGCCGGTAAGGCAGTAATGTGGGAAAAGGATTAAAGCCGGGGTTAAATGAACCAGGCCGAGTGAGGTGCTTTCAATATGGCTGTTACCGGCCATTGGCTCCGGGCCCGACGTACTGCACCTGGACTTATTGATTCGATCGTTTCGTTGATGCAGGTGGCTGAATAGCTACTCAAGGGCATAAAAAAAGCCACCGGCATGCATCACCAATACCGGTGGCTACGAGCTTGAACCGGGTTCGTACCTGAACTCAAAGGGGGAAATGAGTGGATACGGAGGGCAAACTCTACCCGGTTCAAGGCCTAACAAACTACGCAACCTATGGAATGCCAATTTAGACAAAGTGAAAACACGGGTCTGTGCGTTACCGAACATACCTGATAATTAAAGAAGCTCTGAATAATTCATCCTTGAATTATCAGAGCACGCAAAACAAAAAGTGTC
>CAZRTG010000001.1:0-65083 GCA_964602895.1 uncultured Wenzhouxiangellaceae bacterium | reverse complement strand
TTGAAAGCAGAATGCTCTGGACCATTCGCTGAATCATTCATTGGCGCATATCAACTCAATTGCGGCAGCTTTATGTTCTGGGGCAAGGTGTGAGTACCTTATAGTCATTTGAAGCGAGCCGTGCCCCAACAACTCTCGAACGGTATTGAGGTCAACACCAGCCATTGCCAGCTTGCTTGCAAAGTGGTGTCGTAGATCATGCCAATTGAAGTTTTTTAAATCGGCATCTTTGCGAAGTTTCGTCCAGGCAGTCTTAACAGTTGTAAGCTTTTCACCGGAAGGCGAGGGAAATACCAAACCCGTAGCTTCTCCGCTTTGTTTCTTCCATGTTTTGAGAACTCCTGCTGCAATGATGTTAAGCGGAATATGGCGGAGTTTGCCTGACTTCGAGTAGGCTGCCTGAACCGTTATTCCTTGCTGGCCATCGAGTGAAACATCTTTCCAAACCAAGTTGGTGATTTCCCCGAATCGCAAACCCGTATGCATAGACAGGATCACCATCGGCTTTATGTGATCTGCAAATTCCTCGTGTTTGATGATTGGCAATTGATTGTGATTGCGTTCTGATCGCCAGAGGTTTCCGCTATTACGCTTTGTCCTTTTTCTGACCTCTCTTGCGTCCAACGCCTTCATTAGCCGCTTTTCCTCTTCCGTTGATAAGTAGCGCACCCGTGGAATATCCGCACCTTTAAGTAGCTTGACGGAACGGATCGGGTTGCTTTTAACCAAATTCCACTCTACAGCCTTGTTTAAAGCTGCCCGAAGCCCACGTAGATCCCTATTTATTGTTGCTGGAGTTGTGCCCGACTTCTTTCGTTCAGATTTCCACTTGTCGATCTGCCAAGGAGAAATTTTGTCAATCCTGGTAGAGAGGAACTCACTGAAAGCAGCGTTTGTGCGTTTGCAATTGGCTTTGCCTGATTTTTGGTGAGTCTCTGCCCAATCACGATAGTGATCGTCCATCAATCTTTTCAGTGTTGGAATGCGGGATCGAATTTGAGGTTCCGGAACTTCGCCATTCTTTGCTTCATTAATTCGAGTTCGCGCAGTATCCCTGGCAAATTCCAGGGTCATTAGGCTGGCATCACCGATCCGGCTCCTCTTACCCCTTGCCCACTCGCAGTAAAAAGTCTTGGTTCCCGTTGGTTCGATTCTGAGAATGAAACCACGAAGGTCACAGTCCCGGAACTCTTGTGGCCGGTCGGTTGGTTTACGCTTTACAGTTTTGTCAGAGATTCTTGTTTTTGATCGCTTCGGCATGTTTGCAAGTGCAACCCAAGTGAAAGTTTAGCCACCTTGGGTAGATAATAGCCGATATTGTCAGATTTATACAGAATAAAAACATATAGATAGCTATCTATGTTCTTGAATAGAAAACAGGAAAAAATGCCCTCCGAAGGCAGGGGTCACAAGTTCGAATCTTGTCGGGCGCGCCATAAACTTAAGATTCA
Organism: uncultured Wenzhouxiangellaceae bacterium; assembly: GCA_964602895.1. Lineage (GTDB taxonomy): Bacteria > Pseudomonadota > Gammaproteobacteria > Xanthomonadales > SZUA-36 > JAWXBM01. The sequence continues at coordinate 63,632 of CAZRTG010000001.1, read as the reverse complement.
TGGAAAGAGGGGACGGGGCAAATTAATCCGGATTAATTTATCCCGTCCCCTTTTCCCGTCCCCTTTACGGATTCGCGCCATTGTGTGGGTGTGGTGCCTGACCACCGACGGAATGCGTGCGTGAACGCACTGGGGTCGGCGTAGTGGAGGCTTTGTGAGATCGCGGTCACCGGCATCGCGGTATCGGCCAGGAGTTGACGCGATACTTCATAGCGGATCTCGTCACTCAGCGTTTTGAATGTGACTTCAAAGGGATGCAGTTTCCTGTCCAGGGTGCGTCGGTGCATACCCAACTCGTTGGCAATGGATTGCATCGAACAGGTTCCAGTCAGTAGTTGTCGGCGCACGACACGACGCACTTGCGCAACCAGATCACCCGTTTCACTGGCTTCCAACGCACGGGCTTTGGCCTCAAGGCTGTGCAATCGAGCAGGATTGGCTGTGGCTAGCGGAGCATCCAGCCACGAGCGCTCGAACACCACTGCAGATTGTTCGACATCGAAGCGCAAGGGTGCTTTAAGGGTCTCGGCGTAGGGTCGGATGTCGATCGGTCGGCTACGCGAAAAGAGAATTTCGTGCGGCTGCCACTTGCTGCCACAAAGTGCGCGTAGCACGTTGCACGACACGCCCAGGACGATGTCGCCGAGCACCTCGGTACGCTCGACACCCGGTTCGTAGACCGAATAACTGAAACGGGCGAACTGCCGGGTTTCGGACAGCATCAGCAACCCGCCTCCGTCGGCGAGCGTCATGAATCGGCACATCAGTTGCAGTGCGGACCGTACGTCCGCCGCGCACTTCATCAATTCGCTCACGATGCCGTAGGCCTCCAACGGCGTCCCATCACCTATCAGCAGGCCAAAGTGCGGGCATCCGGTACGGTCTGCACAAAGCCCAAGCAGGCGGGTGCCTTCCCTGAAGGGAATCAGGTTGTCGGGATGATCGAACAGGCCAATTGGCAATCCGGATTCGGCCAGCAAACTGTCCAGGCCCACCCCGAATTGCTCCAGCAACGGCACCAACGCCATCGTCGATGCAACACGGTCATAGCCGCCCGGAACGACGCCGGTCGCGCGCGTAATGGGTGATGATAGTCTGGTCTGAATCATTGACATCCGATGCGTCTGTATTGCCAGCCAGAACTGCAGCCAAGCAGTACCAGTCGGCACAGTGTGTCACAAATAAACAAGTGGGCTCAATTACCTGCTCTGTATAATTGCTGTTGCTGGCGGCAGTGTGGATGGGACAAGAAGATCGGGATACAACAACCTGTGGGTTGGCAACCGACATTGAATGCATCACCAGCGATATCGTAGATTAATCGGAGAAGACACTATGCAAACCCCCATGAAAACCATGGCTGTTCTGGCCACTGTGTTTGCCTGTGCGTTGACGGCAGGTATCGCAACAGCGCAGGACGCGCCAAAGATGAAGATGACCACCCCGATACCGGCGGAGATCACCACGCCGGATACCGTGGAAACACGCATCGGTACCTTGAAGTTCCACGACGGTTTCCCGACCGACGAAACGGTGCAGAAGGTCTACGACAACCTGGCCTTCCAGCGTGGCGTAAACGTCTTTCTCGCAGCGATGCCTGGCGGCTCGACCGAAGGTCTGCGTCAGGGTCTGGCCAGCATTGGCGTGAACGATAACCAGTCGGTGGCGCTGTTCGAAAGCCTGATGGATTCCAAGTCGCTTTTCCTCACGCCCAATACCGAAAGCATCTACAGCGTGATGTGGGTGGATGTGAAGGATGGTCCGGTCGTGTTGGAGACGCCACCGGACGTGCTTGGCGTCATCGACGACCACTGGTTCCATTACGTGGCGGATTTCGGCCGGGTGGGTCCCGACAAGGGCCAGGGCGGCAAATACCTGCTGCTCCCGCCTGGCTACGAGGGCGATGTACCGGAAGGCTATTTTGTCTACCACACCCAAACCTACGGCAATCTGGTGTTCTGGCGCGGTTTCCTCGAGAACGGCAGCACCGCTCCGGCGGTGGCAGCGACCAAGAAGTACGCCAGGATTTATAGACTGAAAGATGCCGGCAACCCGCCGCCAATGAAATTCATCAATGCCTCCGGCAAGCACTTCAACACCATCGGTGCCAGCACCTACAAGTTCTATGAGGACATCAATGAGATCGTCCAGTACGAGCCCAACGACGCTTTCAGCCCGGAGATCCTGGGCCAACTGGCCGCTTTGGGCATCGAGAAAGGCAAAACCTTCAATCCCGATGCACGGATGAAGCAGATCCTCACTGAAGCGGCAGCAGTCGGCGATGCCACCGCGCGCGCACTGGTATTCAAGTACCCCGACAAGGACGTTGCCTATTATCCGGGCAGTGCCTGGTTCCAGGGTTTTATCGGCGGCAACTACAAGTTCCAGTCGCAGCCGGGCGTGGACAACACCGATGCCATGGTCCACTTCCTTTACTATGCCACCGGGATCACCCCGGCGATGTCCTTGAAGCTGGTGGGCAAGGGTTCGCAATACGCGATCGCAGCAACCGATTCCAGTGGCGCGCCGCTCGATGGCAACAAAACCTACAAGGTGCATCTGCCGCCGAACATCCCGGCCAAAGATTTCTGGTCGTTCGTGGTCTACGACAACCAGACCCGCTCCATGCTACAAACCGACCAGCAATTCCCGAGCATCGGCAGCCAAAAGAAGGGAGTTGTGGTTAACTCGGACGGATCGGTGGATGTCTGGTTCGGGCCGACTGCGCCCAAGGGCCATGAGTCCAACTGGGCACAGACGGTGCCGGGCAAGGGCTGGAGTGTAGCTCTGCGGCTTTACGGGCCAGAGGAGGCCTGGTTCAACAAGACCTGGCGGCCGGGTGAAGTCGAGCCGGTTAACTGAGCCGAATCACCGGGCTCCGTCGTGGCGAAATAGGCTACTTGACTACCTCACATGCACTCAGGCCGCCTCCCTGCCGGGGCGGCCTGTTGTACTTCAGCCATTTCTCGTTGCGCATGGCAACAGACCCAAATAAGGACTATATTTAGTACTACTAACCCAACGAAGGAATACAGATCATGAAGCTGAGCAAATCGGTCAGGCCCATCAGCTACTTGAAAAGTCACACTGCCGAAGCTCTACGGGATGTCAGTGAAGGACGGCAGGCCATGGTGATAACACAAAATGGCGAAGTCAGGGCTGTGCTCCAGGATATTGTCAGCTATGAGCAAACCCAGGAATCTTTGGCGCTGCTCAAGATGTTGGCCCAAAGCTCGAAAAGTATCCAGGAAGGTCGCAGCAAACCCCTTAAAAAGGCCTTTTCTGATGTTCGTAAGCAAACACGGCAGGTAACTGGCTGAGTGAAAAACTATCGTGTCCGAATTGTCGAGGACGCAGAACAGGATCTGGTTGATATCTACCGCTACATTGTTCTCAATGACTGCATAGAGAATGCAGATCATGTGTTGAATCAGTTGGAGTCTTTGTGCTCACGGTTAACCAATCTGCCCGAGCGAGGACATATTCCACCCGAACTGGAACGAATCGGCGTATCAAGCTACAGAGAGGTTCACTTCAAACCCTATCGTGTCATCTACGAGATAACCCGACAGGACGTTTTCGTTCATTGCATCCTGGATGGCCGCAGGGATATACCTTCATTGCTTGAACGTCGCCTGATTCGTTAAAAACGAAAAGTCCGGACACCCATCAACTGCGAAAAGCTCGGACACCCATCAACTGCGAGGAAATAGGGGACGGGGCAAATTAATTTGAATTAATTTGCCCCGTCCCCTTTAAGTACCATTAAGTACGTGGAGGGCTTGTTGCAAATAGGCGATTCCAATCCGTTCCTGTTCGAGACGCAGCGATGGAGCAATTCGGTCCAGGCTAAGATCCTGATACAGCGCCTGTTCTTCAGGCTTTAGTCGCAGCAAGGGCTTGCGCGTTGGGATGGATTCAGAACCCCAAAGGGCTTCGTGGGCCAGCAGAGTGGGTCGATCCATCAACAGTGAGCTGGCGTGCGGGAAATAACTGCGCAATTGATCGAGCATGGCGAATCCATGACTGTCAATATCACCCCAATAGTGAATATCAGTGCTCGCCAGCCAGTTCGCGCCCTTCAGGCTGTCAAGCCCATAACCCAGGCCAAAGACCACCAATGAATTTGGAAAGTCGGGGAAAGCCAGGCCATTGATATCGTTCTCGGTAATAAATACCCGCTCGACCGGAAACTCAAGCCGGGCAAAGTCTTCCAGAGGAATTTGCAAGTCACTCAAGCTTTGCACATACAGCCTGCTATCAAGCAATCGGAAACGAATCTGCGCCGGCTTGGCGCGAAAACCGTAGCGCTGTTCGAAACTGGAAATGCCTCGCGCTGCAAAGTCGATGTGCGCCGGTTCGAGCACACCATCCAACAACTCGGCCAACACCTTTCGGTGACCTTCGATAAATTTGGTATCAACACCGGGTAGTTCGATCTGGCGGATGTACAGGCCAGGTCGTGGGTGTGCACGAAGCCAATCCAATACCATCAGCAGGCGCGGCCACTGTTCTTTCAGTTCCAATGCTTGCAACGGTTTACGCACCAACCAATCCCGCAATTCGGGAAACAATGGCAATATCTGCTCTTGCAAACGATCAAAATCACGTCCCGACTGGCGTTTGCCGATATAAGCCAAGGCCTGATCACGCTGTTGAAACAATACCGCTGCAGGTAGCCGATTGCGGCCGATCTCGCGGTAGTTGACTTCGCGCCACTCGACAGTCAAACCCTTTTGCTCTTCCTGTTGTGCCCACAATTGCACCCAGTCGCGGACGGCGGCGAAACGGGCACCGAGCTCGCCTGCCTGTGGGCCTCGCAGTGGCAAACGCAACGGAAGAATTTCAGGATCGGCCAGCAAGCGTCCCCGGTTCCACAATTTAAGCAATTGACCACGCAGGTCATCGGCGGTGGTCCAGCGATTCATGCCGAACGTGCTTCTCGTTCGGCGCGGTATTCCTGAATGCTGAGGTTGCGCAGTTGTGAGTCGCGGCCATCAGGGTTGTGCACAAAGCCGACGTTGGCAACAAACGGTTCGATGATATGGATTTTCTGTAGCGGTGTGACAATCAACAGTTGCAGATGCAAACGTTTGAACAGTTCCAGGCCGTAACGTGCCGATTCATCGGAACCGCGGCCAAAAGCTTCGTCGATCACTACAAAACGGAAGCTGCGTGAGCGCACAGCGCCCCATTCAAGACCGAACTGGTAAGCCAGGCTGGCAGCGAGCACGGTGTAGGCCAGCTTCTCCTTTTGGCCACCCGACTTGCCACCGGAATCCGTGTAGTGTTCGTATTCACTGCCGTCGTGTTGCCATCGTTCCGAGGCTGCAAACTGATACCAGTTGCGCACATCAGTAACCTTGCGGGTCCAGCGCCGGTCCAGCTCCGTGGTGCCTTCACGGCCGCGCAAGCGATCAATGATCTCCTTGACTTGCAGGAACTTGGTTTCGGCATAATTTTCTTCTTCCGTACCGGTGAAAGTGCCTTCAGTGCAGGCGCGCAGTTGCTGTTGGAAGTCACGAATTTCGGCGTCCTGGTTGGCCTGGGCTTCAAGCACGATATAGCGTCCGGGGTTGTATTCGATATCAGCCAGCGACTGGTTGATGCGGTCGATACGCTCCTGGATGATCTGGCGCTCACTTTTGAGCTTGGACTGAAATCCGGCTACCTCACGAATCGTATTCTCGTTCAGTAATGCCTTGAAGCGCTTGGCAAAACGCGGCAGATCGTCCGCCTTTAGTTGCTCCAGCATCTGACCGTACTCGTCAGCAGCTTCGAGACGGGCGTCGACCTCCTGGGTGTCCAGTGGGTACGCGTGACGGTAATCCTGCATGGCGGCGACTATGCTCTGCTCCAGTCGTTGCATACGTTTATCTGAAGTGTCGATCCTGGCTTGCAACCACTCGCGCATTTCGCGTTCCCGGTTGTCGCAGGATTCCACCGTCAACAGATGCTCGCCCAGCGCCCGGGCACGCAGTGGTTCCAGTTCGGCATCGAGACCGGCACGGACTTCTTCAGTACAGGCAGCGAGTTGTTCGTGGCAGTCTTCAAGCTGGGCACTGACCTGGGCCTGCTTTTCATCGTTGCGTGCCAGATCGTTATTCAGCGCCATAAGATGCTGTTCGGCCTTGGCCATGTCATCTTCCAGCGCAAGCAACTGGGCGTTGAGGGTTTTCAGTGTATCCGAGCTGGCTTCCAGAGCAGCCCGGTCCGCTTCCAGGTCGGCAATGCTGCGGGCCAACTGCTGCCAGTCAAGTTCATCAAAATCGATAAACATTTCAATTTGCACGAGACTGGATTTCTCTTCGCTGAGCTCACGAATGTGGCGCTGCGCGATAGCCAGGCGATCGGCTGCAGCCTGGATCTCCTGCTCCAGTCCTTGCGATCGATTTTGCAATGCGGCGATTTTGGCCTCATTGCTCCAGCCCAATACATAACGGCTGCGATCATCAAGCCGGTGCCGATCATCCTTTTCGTGGCGCTGCCCGCCGGTTTTGACCTGGCCGGCCAGAGTCACCGCACGATGTTCCCGACGGAAACGCTCCAGCGAGTCGCAGCAAACATAGTCAAAGCGCCTGACCAACTCCTGCTCCAGCCAGGAGTAGAATTCGCTGTCCGGCTTGATATCAAGCTTGTGTACCAGCGAGTCGGGTTGGGTATCTGCTGCCGGTGCGGCCCTGTGATCGGAGCGTACACGGTAGTACACCAAGCGGCCCTGGAGCTGCGTGCGATCAACCCATTCGGCAACGGCTGCGTAATGCGGATCGGGCACCAACAGTGACAGACTGAAATTGTGTAACAGCCTTTCAGCCACACCTTCCCAGGCGGATTCAGACTCACGCACCTGCAGCAGTTCGCCGACAAATGGCATTTCGGCCTCGTCCAGCCCGAGTGCATCACACAACAGGCGGCGAATCTGGATCTGACGTGCTTCGATATTACTGCGGCGCTGACGCAACGAGGTCAGTTCGGTGTCGAGAGCGCTGTGGTCGGCTTTCAGGCGCCGCAGTTCAACAGCCTGGTCAACGCTGCTGTTCTGCAGTTCCGTTTCGCGCTCATCGGTCGTGGCCAGGCGTTGTTGCACGCTACTGCGATTGTTGAGAAATTGATCGAGCGATGTGACGCGGGGCAGTTCAAGGCGGTCGGCCAACTCGGCGTATCGGTCAGCGCGTGTGCGGCGTTTTTGTAATTCTGAATGGCGTGCGCCGATTTCGGTCTTGAGCCGTTCCAGGCGGTCACCCCCATTGGCAGCAATGGCGCTCTTGAGCTGGTCCCGATCACCCAACTGACGCCGCCGTAGTTCGGCCTGTTGCGCGGCGCGGGTACGCAATCGCTCGGCTTCATCTTTCAGCCTGATCTGGCGCTTGTCGAGCAAACCGGCTTTCAGTCCGGCGAAGTAGAACCGCAAACCGTCGCGACAATCGCGCCAATAGCGACTCTGTTCGGCGACTTTGCGGTGGCGCTCACAATCCTGTACCAGGGGTGTCAGGCGTTCGACCTGGTCACGTGCTTTGAGTACCGCTTCGTGAGCGCGGTTGAGATCCTCAAAGTGACTGATCAGGGCCTCAATTCGTGGCTCGACTTCGAACACCTCAAGCATGTGCTCGCGCACAAAGTCGGTGAGGTTGCCGACTGACTTCATTGATACGGTCTGATGGAACAACTCCAGGGCTTGGGCATTGTCGATACCAAAGCGCCTGCGAAAGGCGGCTTCATAGGGTGGAAAACTGTCGAAAGGCCCTTCAATACCGGCCCGCTCACGCAGCCGTTTGCGCAGCTGTTTGATGTCGTTGCCAAAATCGGCAAAATCGGTGGCAATGCTCAGTATCTGATCCGCAACGATATAAAATCGCGATGGCTGGCCACTGCTGTCCCTGCTCCAGAAGACCTGAGCGAGGGTCACGTCCTGGTCGTAACCGGTGTTGCGAAAAACCCCCAGAATGATGGAGAAATTGTTTTGGTCGCGCAGGGCAACGGGTTTGGCTGCATGGCCGCTTTCGCTGCGCTCGGACTTGAAGTAGCCAAGCACATAAGAGCGCAAAGTGCGCTCGCGTGACTCGGCACCGGCAGCCTTGTTATAGGCGACGCGCTGCGCCGGAACCAGCAGGGTGGTGATGGCATCCACCAGAGTCGACTTGCCGGAGCCAATGTCGCCAGTCAGCAAGCTGTTTTCACCTTTGGGGTCCAGTGTCCATACCCGCTGATCGAAGGTGCCCCAGTTGTAGACTTCAAGCCGATGCAGACGGAATCCGGCCAGCTCATCGCTGGAAGCGAAATCCAGTAAGCCTTCCTGCATCAGTCCGTTTCCTCATCGTTGGACAGTTGTGTCTGATAGGTCGCCAGCCGGGCGTCAAATTCATTGAGCCACTGGGCGTCGACAAAGGCCTTGAGTATACGTCGCACTTCGACCATCTGTTCCTGACCACGCAATCGTCGGACAAAGCCAAGCTCAACCACCTTGTTGATATGCGCCTCGATCTGATCAACCAAACGCGCCTCAGTCGAACCTGGCGGCAGAAAGGTTCGCATCAGTTCGACGATATCATCCCGCGACAAAATCAGCCTTGTGTCACCACCACCCGCGTCGAACTCCGCCAATTTACGCCGCAGCAGCGCGATCAGCAGACTCACCGGATAGGACAGCTGACGCCGGCCCACCAGTCGCGGAAGCTCGGTCTCATTCTCTTCGACAGGGCGACTGCGCAGCCAGGCATAGCCTTCGGCTTCGTCAAGCATCAGTTCAAGCCCCAGCACAGCAACGTAGTCGCGCACCCTTGCCTGGAGTTCAAGCAGATGTTGCCAGAGTTTGGCGTCCTGCTCCTGATATAACACACCTTTCATAAGCGCAATCAGCAGCAGTGACAAGCGGTTGTCCTGGGTGTTGGGGTTTGAATTCATGGCCTGGAAAATATCACACGGGGCAGCCTGGCCTGGCGCAGCAGGCCATCAGGGTCATGCCAGCCAATCTGTTCCGGGTGGTCATCATCAAACAAAGCATGCTTCTCCTCGCTTGCAAGGGTCAGATACGCAACCAGTTCCGCCAGTCCGTGCTGCAAGGGGTGTTTGCCCACCACTTCTGCGAGCGTAACCTGGGAGCGTTGTTGCAACAGTTGGCGGATTTGCGCTTTTAGCAGGGGCTTGTCGATAGCGACCTGATCATATAGGGCTTCGGTATCAATATCACTGATATCAGCCATGGCGATCATGGTATCCAGCACGGGTTTCAGCGGCGGGTTGTAGAGCGGACGCTCCATTGGCAGTTGTATCGTCGGGGACGAGGCGGCCAGGGTAAAAAAAACACCGCCAGGCAACTGCTCGCGAATGGCCAGCGCCCGGGCTGAGATCCCGTCAAGCAGTTGCATGATGCGTTTGTTCTCAAGGTAGGCTTGATCGTCCAGGTAACGGCGCAACTGTTGTGACAACCGCGCCACGGTGCGCTGGGTATGCTCGCCGGCTTCGAGCCAGTCAAAGTGGATGCGCTTGAAACGGCCATCAATATTGAGGCTGCTCACGGCTTCGAGCTCGAACACCTTTTGCAACAGCTCGGTCAATTCATCCTGACTCGCCGGTGCCATCAGAAAATCCCAGAAGGCCCGGAAACTGCGGCCCTGGTCCGAGTCAGCAATATTATCCCGCTCGCCCAGGATTTTCCCCAACAGTTCACCCTTGCGGCCTTCCCAACGGGCGATCTGCTCGCGCACCTGTAAATCCAGCTGGCGGAAGTTGTGTTCGACCTCGCGGAAGTCACTGAGCAGTTCTCTGGCCGTGCTGCTGGCCTGCTGGAAGCGATCCCGCAGCGCGGTATCGTCCAGCACGCTGATTTCGCCCGCTCGGACACGTTCAATTTCGCGGTCAATTTCATCCCGTCGCTGCTCCAGTTCTTCAATTCGACTGGCGGCATCGGTTTCACTGCCGGCAACCATCTGACGCAGCAGCTCAAATACCGTCATCAAACGTGATTCGGTGCCTACAAAAGCCCGCTGTGCCAGCGATTCGAGCCAGGCAATGGCCTTCTCAGTGGCGGGTGTGAGGTCAAAGTGAGCCTCATCCGATCCGGGTGGATAGAATTTGCGCAACCAGCCGCGATCCGTTTGTGCCCAGTCGTCAAGGTAGTCACGAGCACTGCGGGGAAAAGTGCCCTCGCCCTCGGTCTCCCGTAGCTGGAACAGCAAGTCCTCCAGACGCAATTCCAGCTCCGGCTGAGACATGACCCGAACATTCGACTCGATGAAGGTGTGCTGCAGGAAGCTGGCAATCAGGGCAGCGTGGTCAGCCAACAACAAGCGCCAGCCAGGATGGCTCTTGCGTAATTGAACGAGGGTGGCAAACGACAGACTCAACGGTATTCCTGCTTCACATCACTAAAACTTCATTATCCAAGGAAAAAAGGGGACGGGGCAAATTAATACGAATTAATTTGCCCCGTCCCCTTTATGCACCGCCCCCTTTATGCACCCTTATGCGCTAAATTACGTTGGAACTAATAGCCTCACTGTATATAGCGGCTGCTTTCCCCTAACATCATCACAAGTTTGAAAAAGGAGTCTCCGCGAAATGAAGGTCACGACATTTGGAATTCAATTATTGGCTGGCGTGGCCTTCGCCATCATGGCGACTACAGCCATATCACAAACTGTCCCCGATCAGACAGTTCAAAAGCAAACAGAAAACACAACCATAACCCTCAGCACAGCTTCGCTGGAACAGCTTCAGACCGCCATGGCTTCCGGCGCTCTCAGCAGCGTCGAACTCACGGCCCTTTACCTCAATCGCATCTTTGCCTACGACCATAATGGACCAGAGCTGAATGCCGTTCCGGTTCTCAATCCCGGCCTGCTGCAGGAGGCAGCACGCGCGGACAAATTACGCGCTGACGGCATCCTGCTCGGTCCACTGCATGGCATTCCCGTCCTGTTCAAGGATTCAATTAATGTGTTCGGCCTGCCAACATCGGTGGGAATGAAAGCGTGGAAAAACATGATGCCGGTTGAGGATGCTTTCCTCGTTGCCAAAATGCGTCAGGCGGGCGCCATCGTCATGGGCAAAGCCAATCTGGACAGTTTTGCCGGTGATATGACCGGTGTTTCCGAAGCTTTCGGAGCGATCACCAATCCCTATGGCTCCGAGATCGTAAGCGGCAGCAGCGGCGGCTCTGCGGTGGCCGTGACTGCAAGTCTGACCGGGCTATCTTTTGGCACCGACACTGCGGGCTCCTTGAGAATGCCCGCTTCGCGAAACAATATTGTCTCGATTCGACCTACGTTGGGACTGATTTCAACAGCCGGAATCTGCCCGGCTGACCCATTATTCGACGTTGTTGGTCCGATGGCGCGAACAGTACGGGATCTAGCCCTGGTGCTCGATGTGGTGGTTGCTCAGGATCCGGAAAACTTTTTGGAACCGTTTCTTCCGCCTATGATGGAACGTAGACCGGCAAGCTATATGCCACCGCCCATAGATGATACATCTGACATCCTGCATGGCGTAACCTTTGCATTCCCAGAGCGTCTGGCAGCACAAAAATCTGCTCCGCCGGCCTATCTCTCACCTGGGCAACCGATACTGGATGTCTTTGCCGTGACCCGGGAGAAACTCATTAGTGCCGGGGCCAGAGTTATTGAAATCGACGTTCCGGTCGATCAGGTTCTGGACGACACCTGGTACGAAGATCGAGATGTTTCCGACGCTGGGCCTGAGGCCGAGGACATTTATGCGGCTCGTGTCGCCCTTGCCAATATTCGCGTCTTCGCCTGGGCTTTCGAAAAATTCTGCCGCGGTTGGTGCGGCGATCCGGCCGATCGCATGCTTGATGTTCTGGCACTGATAAACGGTCAGGGATTCAGGGAACGTTTCGAGGCTCTCCGCGACGGTAGGGGTCTAGAAATCACCAGTTCTCCCGCGAGTGACGCCTTGCGCAATGCTGCGGCACTGGCCGATGGTCCGTTGTTCGGAGGCTGGATGGATCAACATAAAATTGATGCTCTTTTGTTTCCCGCCAGCAGTGATGTCGATGCTGATCCGCTATACGGGTTTAACTACCTGAACGAACTCGGTGTCCCCGGACTTTTCATTCCCATGGGCTATGTTGATAAGGCCGCTGGGTCACCCGATGTTGTTTATCCTGTGGGTCTGACCATCGTCGGCAAACGCTTCGATGAACAGAAATTGCTACGACTTGGCGCGGCCATCGAATCCGTCCTGCAAGCGCGAGTCCTTCCCGTTTCAACCCCTGCGTTACCTGACGAAACGATTTCTCTGACAGGCACTTTTCAACGGCCTGAGATACGCAACCAAAAGAAACCACCCCATGTCACAATCGAGAGCGTCAGCCAGGAAATGAACTCATCCGAACTGATCATAACCGGAACACTTGCTCCGGGAATTGCGGATAACAATGTATCAACGGCGTCAGCGATCGACCTCCGTGTGTATGTGAACGGGCAACGGGTTCCGGTAATCAGGTCTAACATGAACTGGACCGCGCGTTGGTCAAACTCCGGGTTGGCAGGGTCAGAATCCCACCTCTCTCAAATGGGCATAATCGCCATGGCCAAGGATTCCACAGGGAATAGCTCGGCAGTTTTATGGCCGTAACAATGTTGATAGCCATTCGCTACTGAGTGTTTTACGAAAAATATAGAGTGTTGGAGAGTGCGACTGCACATATCCCTGTGCGCCAATTGCAGGTACGGGTACAAATTCCTAGAAAATAGGCAGGAGTGTCTTGCCCAAGCCCAAGTCGCTTGTTTGTAGGATAATGTCGCCATGAGAAATTTCATCAAGAATTTACTCTCCCAGTGGGGAGTTGAGCTTACCCAGGTTCAAATAGCCCTGGGGGTGCTGGCGGTTATTGTTCTTACTGCCCTGGTGGTTCACTGGTTGTTGCACCGTGTTTTAAGCGGCCTGGTCAGGAAGATGACGCATCGCCGTCAGAAGACCTGGCGAGTGGTGTTGTTCAAGGAAAAGCTGTTCAGCCGGCTGGCCTTCACGGTTCAGAGCTTTATTGTCTATCTGCAGGCGGTGCTCTGGTTGAATCCGGATTCTTTGCTGCGGATCTTTCTGCAAACAACGGCCCTGTTGAGCATCGTTCTGTTCCTGTTGCTGACCGTGTTTGCGCTGTTGGACGCTTTTGCCTACATCACGACCCGAAGCCGGCGTTCACAGAATTTACCCGTGCAGGGTTTCATCCAGGCATTGAAACTGCTTTTTGCCGTCATCGCAATCGTGTTGATGGTGTCCATCATTGTGGATCGCTCGCCGTTGCTGATCATCAGCGGGTTGGGTGCAATGACGGCGGTCGTCATGCTGGTTTTCAAGGACCCCATCCTGGGTTTCGTGGCGGGGATCCAGCTCTCATCCAACAACATGCTCAGGGTAGGTGATTGGCTGGAGATGCCCACCTACGGGGCAGACGGAGATGTGATTGAAATCGGACTGACCACGGTCAAGGTACAGAACTGGGACAAAACCATTACCACCATTCCCACCTATGCATTGATTTCTGGCTCCTTCAAGAACTGGCAGGGCATGACCCGGTCGGGTGGCCGCCGGATCAAGCGCGCCGTTTATATTGATGTGACCAGTGTGAAATTCATGGATCAGGAATTGATCGACCGGCTCAACAAGGCCAGTCTGCTGGCGCCTTATCTGACTGAAAAAGAACAGGAGCTGGAATCGTACAATCAGTCCGGAAATTTCAATATGGAGCTGAAGATCAATGGCCGGCGATTAACCAATCTCGGTACTTTACGGGCTTATCTGGTCAGTTACCTGAAGGTGCACCCGGGTATTCATCAGGACATGACTTTGATGGTGCGGCAGCTGGCAGCTGAAGATAAAGGTGTTCCTATGGAAATCTACGCCTTTACCAACACCACGGCCTGGGCAGAATACGAGCAGATCCAAAGCGATATTTTTGATCACATTTACGCAATCGTTGGTGATTTTGATCTGCGCATTCACCAGTCGCCCGGCAGTGCAGACATGCGCCTGTTGCGGGACGTGGTCAGCCCTGCAAAGCAGACTCCCGCTACTGGCTAGCGGTGAATTCTTTCGCTTCTTTCTGCAACCAGGCAGTAAACGCTTTGACTTTGGCATCGCCAATCATGCGTTCCTGACAAAGGAGAAAATAGGAGTGTTCGGCAGGAACGGATATTGGCAAAGGACGGACCAACTGCCCGGTTTTCAGGAAATCCAGAGTCAAAACACTGCGTCCCAATACGATGCCCTCACCATTGAGAGCGGCCTGTATTGCCATGTGAGAGTGGCTGAATTTGGGACCTCTGGAACTGATTGCCTGGGAATAACCCACCGACCGTACCCAGGACTCCCATGACATCTGCATGTCGTCGTGGATCAGTGTGTAGTTGGCCAGATCATCCAGGCTGGAAATGGGTTTGTCCGGCTGGATCAGGTCCGGGCTGCAGACTGGAAACACCTCTTCATCGAAGAGTTTGGTGATGTGCAGACCAGGCCATTTGCCCCGACCATAGCGGATTCTGAGGTCAACCCAATTCGGGCCTTCTTCACCGATGACGTTGCCGAGGTCGTCAATCTGGTTCTGCGAAGCCAAACGTATATCGAGGTCGGGATGCTGTTTCGCAAAGCTTCCCAATCGATTGATCAACCAGTTCACGGCAAATGATTCGGCGACCGAGACACACAACAGTCGCTCATTGTCCTCATCCAGCAAAGTGCGCGTGGCATTGTGCAGATCATTCAACATGATGCGCACCGCCGGCAGATATTCCTCGCCTTTTCGGGTCAGCTGCAGATCACGCTTGTGGCGATCAAAAAGCAGAAATCCAAACCACTCTTCCAGCAGCTTCACCTGGTGGCTGACCGCACCCTGGGTTACAAAAAGTTCATCGGCTGCACGTGTGAAACTGCAATACCGTGCAGCTGCTTCAAAAGCCCGTACGGCGTTCAAAGGGGGTAATCGACGTGGTGATGATGGGTTTTGCACGAATGAGTCCTGTTAGCGAATACCTTTCAAAGTGACATTCCACCTCGGCCCCTGGAGAGATACGACACAAACCACAACCTGCTGGCTAAAGCAGTGGGTAATGAAAATCAAAGGTCAGAGTCCGGGTCTGACATCAGGGGCCTAATGGCAATCATCAATATCTTTCGTTTGTAGTGTTCAATGAACTTCACTAAGTTCTGTCCCTGTAAGTTTATCATCTGCGCCCCGCAGTTAGACAATTTGCGTACCGCAGTCCGGCAGTCAGCGTACCGCATTGAGGAGAATTCCCCTATGGCCAAATTGAAGGGCGGAAAGGCCTTGATGGATTCCGTGTTGAATCACGGAGTTGACACGATCTTCGGCATTCCCGGTGGACAGACCTATGAGCTGTTTGACGCCCTGTACGCCAAAGGTGAAGACATCAACCTGATCACCACCCGCAGCGAGCAGGGCGCCGCCTATATGGCCTTTGGCTATGCCCGCTCTACTGGCAAAGTAGGCGTTTATACCGTAGTGCCTGGACCGGGTGTGTTGAATTCTGCTGCCGCATTGAGCACTGCCTACGCCTGCAATGAGCCGGTGCTCTGTTTGACGGGCCAGGTGCCCTCCAATGGCATCGGCAGAGGTGTGGGCTACCTGCATGATGTTCCTGATCAACTGGGTATATTGCAACGCATGACCAAATGGGCCACAAGAGTGGAGCACCCATCCCATGCGCCTGAAGCAGTGAAGGAAGCCTTCAGGCAACTCACCACCGGCCGCAGGCGCCCGGTTTCGTTGGAAATGGCGCTGGACATCATGTCGGAAGAGGCTGAAGTCGAGATGCTGGAACCCGTTGATCATCCCGAAACCGTGGTGGCCAATCCGGAATTGATCGAACAGGCGGCCAAATTACTGGCCGGTGCCAAAAAGCCCATGATTCTGGTGGGAACCGGGGCGATCCATGCCTGTGAAGAAATTCGTCAACTGGCCGAACTGCTGCAGGCGCCCGTCGTGTCCCAGCGAGGCGGGCGTGGTGTGCTCAGCGATAAGCATTATCTGGCACACAGCTTCCCGGCGGGGCATCGCATGTGGCCGGAAGTTGATGTGGCGATCGCCATTGGCACGCGCTTCAAGTACCCGCGTATGCACTGGGGCACGGACGTCAATCTGAAAACCATACACATTGATATCGACCCCACCGAAATTGGCCGGATATCCAAACCCGATGTGGGCATCGTCGGCGATGCGGCTCCTTCGGTTGCCGCTTTGCTGGCCACTCTGGTTTCCAGACAGCTGCCACCAAGACCGTCCCGTGAACAGGAACTGAAGGCATTCCAGCAGGAAATGCGCCAGGAGTTCTCCGATCACGTGCAGCCCCAGTTATCGATACTGGGCGTGATTCGGGAAGCTTTGTCCGATGATGGCATTCTGGTGGATGAAATCACCCAGGTGGGCTATGCCTCCTGGTACGGTTATCCCGTATATGCACCGCGTACGCTGATCACCAGCGGTTATGCCGGTAACCTGGGTTATGGCTTGCCCACGGCCATCGGGGTGAAAGTAGCCAACCCCGAGAAAAAGGTCATAGCGCTGAGCGGTGACGGCGGATTCCTGTTCCATTGTGGTGAATTGGCTACCGCAGTCCGCTACAAGCTCAATATGGTCATTATCGTTTTCAATGATGGTGCTTACACCAATGTGGCCCGCGCACAGACCAAGCGCTTTGGTGGCCGCGTAATTGGCACCGATCTGACCAACCCGGATTTTGCTGCCATGGCCGAGAGTTTTGGCGCCACCGGCTATACCGCAAACTCAGTTGAAGAACTGGAAGAAAAAATCCGTCTTGGCTTTGAGCAGGATGGCCCGGTGGTGATCGAAATGCCGCTCGGAAAAACCGACTTTCCCTGGAAGTTCCTGTTGTTGGGCGAAAACCGCTCCAATCGCATGCTCCAGTCACAAAACGCTGAATAGGTAGTCTTCGTATGTCTGATTATGATGTAGTCATTGCCGGTGGCGGTCATAACGCCCTGGCCTGTGCCGCGGTATTGTGTCGTGCCGGTTTGCGCACGCTGGTGGCTGAACGCAACGACTGGGTCGGGGGCGGCGCCGTCACCCGGGAACTGACCGTACCGGGCTTCAAACACGATCTATTCGGTTCAAACCATGTCTGGATTCATGCCAATCCCTACATTCAGGACCTGATGCCCGAGTTGGAAAAGTACGGCCTTGAATACCTATGGGGTGAAGATGAGGTCATGGGTCATCCCATGGAGGAAGGTCCCGGGGTTATTGTCTATCGTGACCTGGACAAAACCTGTGACAGCATCGCAGAGTATTCCAGAAAAGATGCCGCCCGCTATCGTGAGATCTACGATGGCTTTGTAGAAATCAAGGATGGCTTTACCAGGAACATGTTCACCCCGCCATCGCCGCCCAGCTATTTGCCGGCGGCAATGGAAAACAGTACTGAAGGCCTGAAGATGCTGCGCAATTACAGCCTCAGTGCACGTGCCTTTGTGTTGGAGAATTTCGAGAACCCGCACATACAGGCCTTTCTGACCTCATGGGCTCTGGGACCCAATATCAAACCCACCCAGCAGGGTGCCGGAAATATTTTCTATATCATGATTCCGGCCATCCACGTGTACGGGCAGGCCATACCGAAAGGTGGCAGCATCGCGCTGCCCAATGCGCTTGCCAAATACGTCAATGCCAATGGCGGTAAGGTCCTGACCAACAGTCCGGTGGCCAAAATACTGACGGATGGAGGTGTGGCCAAAGGTATCCGCCTCGAAGACGGTACCGAGATCACCGCCAGCAGGGGTGTGGTCAGTGCACTGGAGCCACAACAGACTTTCCTCAAGTTGATGGATCAGGAGCAACTCGATCCGGGTTTCCGCAAACAGGTAGAGAACTTCACTTTTGGTGATGTTGCCTCATTCCGCGTGCATTTCGCCCTGCATGAAGCACCGCACTATATTGGTAGCGAGAACATCAGCAAAGCGCCGTTCCAGCGCACCATCACCAGCATGAAAGATATCGACCGGCATTTTGCCGAGCTCAGTGTGGGTAAGCCTTCGGCAACACCGCCGGTGCACGGCCACTGCTGGAGCTTGCGTGACCCATCGCGGGCACCCGAAGGCAAGCACACGTTCATGATTGATACTTTTGTGCCCAGCAAACTGGCCAGCGGCAGTTGGTCCGACATCAAGGACGAGTACTCCAAAGAACTGGTCAAAACGCTGCGCAATTACACCACCAATATGTCGGATGACAATATCATTGCAACCTTCTCGCATTCGCCCGAAGACATGGAAGCGCACAATCCCTGTTTTGTGGGTGGTGTGCCATCGGGTGGCGAACGTACCCTGGCCCAGTTAGGCTATTTCCGGCCGTTTCCCGGCTATTCGCAGTACCGTGGTCCGCTGGAGAAAATGTATCTGGCAGGCCCGTCCTGTCACCCGGGAGGCGGTATCAGTGGCATGGGCGTGATTACAGCTCATGAAATGCTGAAAGATTTCGGGATGTTGGAGGATGAATTTTAATCGACCTTTGCCAAGGACATAGAAATATGGCTACACCTGTCGCAAGAGCGAAGCAGTTAGGTTGGTTGTTGGCTGTTGTCACAACGTTGGCGACACCCTGGGTTGGTGCGGACACGCTGGATGAGGTCCGGGCACGCGGTTTTCTGAAATGCGGTATTACCGAGTCGGGTGTGGGTTTCAGCTATCTGAACGCCCGGGGTGAGCGGGCCGGATTTGAAGTGGATCACTGTAAAACAATCGCCGCTGCAGTGTTTGGCGAACTCAAAGTCGAATATGTGCTGGCTACACCTCAAACCGGGTTTACCCTATTGCAATCCGGTGCCATCGACCTGTTTCCTGCAGGCGCGACCTGGTCCTATTTGCGCGATACCTCACTGGGCCTGGATTATGCCGGTATCTATTTTTATGACGGCCAGGGCTTCATGGTGCGAAAGGACAAAGACGTCAGCAAAGTTGCAGATCTGGCCGGAGCCACGATCTGTGTGGCCCAGGGCACAACGCTGGAACAAAACCTGGCCGATCTTTTTGAAAGTATAGGCCTCGATTATCAGCTGATCACTTTTAACGATACAGACAAGGCGATGGAAGCTTACGAAGCCGATCGCTGCGATGCTTTAACCATGCAGCGTGCCGCTTTATCCACACGCATGGCCGGCATGTACGACCCCGATTCACACATGATACTTGAAGAAACCATCTCCAATGAGCCTCAGGGGCCGTTGGTACGGCAGAACGACTCGCGCTGGCACGACATTGTTTTATGGTCATTCAATATCCGTTTACTGGCCGAACAGCACGGCATAAACCAGGCCAATGTTGAACAACAGCGCAAAGAGTCCGGTAACCGGGAAGTGCAGCGCTTGTTGGGCGTATACGGTGACTTTGGCGCAGTTCTGGGTTTATCCAACGACTGGGCCTACGACATCATTCGTCTGGTGGGAAATTATGAAGATATGTGGGAGCGGAATCTTGCCCCGATTGGGCTGAAACGAGGTCCCAACCGCTTGTGGAAAGACGGGGGCTTGATGTTTGCCCTGCCGTTCCGTTAATTCTTCGCCGCAGACTGACTCAGTTTTACAGGTTTTGTTAAGGAGTACTCGTTTTGAGCCATCCGATTCCCCGCAAGGCGCTGGACAGTTGTCCGGCCTATGTTCAGGGTAAAAGCGCCATAGTCGGTGTTGCCGACCCCATCAAGCTTTCTTCCAACGAGTCACCCTTCGGGCCCAGCCCGCGTGCCCGGGAATCGTTCAGGCAAGCAGTGGAAAGCTTGCACCGTTATCCCGATGGTACGCAATCTGCTTTACGCAAGGTCATTGCAGAAAAATTCGGTATTGAGGAAGAGCGCATCGTTTGCGGCAATGGCAGTGAAGAATTGATTCTGTTGGCGATCCGCACCTTTGTTGATCCTGGCGATGAGGTGTTGGTAAGCGAAAACGGTTTTGTAATGACGCGAATACATGCTCTTGCCCAGGGTGCAAAAGTGGTTGTCGCTGCCGAGCAAGGCTGGGACCAGAGTGTTGACAATATTCTTGCTGCGGTAACCGACAAGACCCGTATCGTTGCGGTAGCGAATCCGAACAATCCAACCGGGACTTACCTCACGGCAAACGAGATCCGGCGTTTGCATGCCGGCTTGCCTGCCACGGTATTGTTGCTGTTGGACGGTGCCTACGCGGATTATGTGGTGGAAGCTGATTTCGACAGTGGCCTTGAGTTGGTTCGTGGTTCACAAAACGTGATCATGACCCGTACATTTTCCAAATTATATGGCCTGGCGGGAACCCGTATCGGCTGGGCGTATGCACCTGCTGGCGTGGTCAACGCCATCCAGCGCATCAGAACACCTTTTAATACCAATTGGCCGGCACAGGTGGCTGCGGCAGCGGCCATGCAGGATGATGAATTTGCCGATATGGTACGTGATCACACCATCAGTTGGCGTGAGCGCATGCGTGCGCATTTGATGGACCTCGGTATTCAGGTACCGCCCAGCGTAACCAATTTCCTGCTGATGCAAATACCGGAAACCCGGGGCCACACCGCTCTGGGTGCTGCAAAGTTTCTGACTGAGAACGGGATATTATTACGGCCTACCGGCGTCTCCGGACCCGGCGATTGCCTGCGGGTAACGGTGGGGGCAGCGCATGAAAATGAAGTCTTTCTGGCCAAAATTACCGAGTATATGCAGGCCGAAGCATGACCATGGAAAAGCTGCAGCTGATTGCCTTGCCTACGTCACCTTTTGCAGCGCGTTTGCATATCCAGATTTGGCACAAAGGGCTGAAAATCGATACGCAGTTCCCGGATGCCGGCACCACTCCGGCCGAACATGGAGCCCTGAATCCCTTTTCCAAAACGCCAATTCTACTGGTTGGAACGGATAGCATTGTCGAATCCGGTGCCATTGCTGAATACCTTGAAGACTGTTATCCGGAGCCCGGCATGCGTGGGAAAGACGCACTTGCAACAGCCCGCATACGGGCGTTCATTCGAGCAGTTGATCTGTACCTGTATCCCCTGATGTTTCGCCTGCGTGCTTTGCAAGCGGGTGATGCTGCCTTGCCTGGCCTGTTGGCTGAGTTGCACCAGACACTTTCCGGTCTGGAAAGCTTGTCCGGACAGGGCTCCTATGTGTGCGGTGATGATCTGAATCTGGCGGATTGCGCCCTGATTCCGGCCTGCTTTTATCTGGATCTTTTTCTTGCCCGCCAGGGACAAGCCGACTTCAGATTGCAACATCCGGTATTGAAGGACTGGTGGCAAATGATACTCCCAAACAGCTCTGTTACTGCAGTGATTGCCGGGCTGAACCAGGCGCTGAACAAGGCTTTGAAGCCGGTCTGATGGGTTTCGTCCGCTCATGAAACCGCGCTACCAACCGTCCTGGAGTCTGGTCCGCACCTGGGCCATTCAGGCTCTCGTGTTGTTCGGCATTTTCTGGCTATTGACAGGTATTGCTCAGACCACACTGGAAAACCTGGACCGCCTGGGTGTTCAGTCCGGCTTTGATTTTCTGCAGAAACGGGCGGGATTTGATATCAACCAGACCCTGTTCGCGTATTCATCGGATTCGCCCGTTTACATGGCGTTTGCGATCGCCATTTGTAACACCATATTGCTGGCGGTTCTGTCTATTGCCTTGTCTACGGTGATCGGTTTGCTGGTGGCCCTGTGCCGCATCAGTGGCGACTGGTTCTTCAGGGCTTTGGGCCTGGTCTTTGTCGAGACATTCCGTAATATCCCGGCATTACTGCAGGTTTTCTTCTGGTATTACGTGGTGCTGCGATCCCTGCCTGCCTCGGCTCAAAGCTGGCAATTCGGAGAACAGGTTTTTCTCAATAACCGCGGCCTGTTTTTGCCGCGTATGAGCTGGTCGGTCAGTACGGCAGAACTGATTTTTGGCATGGCGTTGGCAACGCTTGCGATTGCAAGCCTGTTGCTGAAGTGGTATCGACGCCGGCAGGCGCAGGTCTTGCCCCGGTCAGCCTGGCTCAGGCGTCTGGCAGCTCTGGCCTGGCTGATTGCAGTGGTGATCTGGTTCAGCAACGCTACTTTATGGTCACAACCGGAACTGCAGAAGTTCGGCTATGTGTCCGGCTGGGTGATTACACCGGAGCTGGGCGCACTGATACTGGGCCTTTCGATGTATAACGCCAGCTCGGTAGCAGAAGTATTTCGTGCCGGCTTTAACGCGGTGCCCAAAGGCCAATGGGAGGCGGCACGTTCTTTGGGCCTTTCGGCAACAACCATCATGCGCACCGTGGTTGCACCGCAGGCCATGCGCGTCATCATACCGCCCATGACCACGGTGTACCTGAACATCTTCAAGTCAACTTCTTTGGGCGCTGCGGTGGGTTATCCGGAGATTGTGTCGGTGATGGTGGGTACGACCAATAACATTGTCGGCCGGCCGGTTGAAATCATGTTTCTGACTTTCTCGGTTTATTCCCTGGTGTCATTGGTGGGGATCTGGCTGATGGGCCTGGTCAATCGCCATTACAACCGCTTCGACCTGGTTTGAAACGCGATCATGTCTGAAGCCAGCAACAGGAATTTACCAAAGGTCAGAGCCCGCCCTGTGGATTTCGGGGTTTTAATAACGCGCTTCTGGCGGCCTGCCATCAGTTTGCTGGGGCTGATGGTGGCTGCGGTACTGCTGTGGCCTGTGCTGCAGTGGACCGTCATTGATGCCTATTGGAGCGGGACGGGTGGCAGTGCCTGTCCGGACAAAGCAGGAGCCTGTTGGCCGTTTATTGCCCAGCGTTTTGACCAGTTGATGTACGGCGGTTATCCGGAAGCAGAACGCTGGCGGGTCAATGTGGGGTTGGCTATCGGCCTCGCCCTGATGGTACCCATCATGATTCCGCGCGTTAAAGGCAAAGCCATCTGGATCACGCTGTTCATTGCGGTTTATCCCTTTGTAGCGGTGGCATTGTTCTCGGGTGGTGTGCTGGGTTTGAGCAAGGTGGAAACAGGCAGTTGGGGCGGTTTGTTCCTGACCCTGGTAATTGGTGTATTCGCCTTTGTGTTTGCACTGCCCACAGGCATCCTGTTGGCGCTTGGAAGGGAATCGCGTATTCCGGTTATTCGCATGCTGGCCGGTACCTGGGTTGAGGTCTGGCGCAGCGTGCCCACCCTGGTGGTGTTGTTTGTGGCGGTTATCATGCTGCCGCTGTTTTTGCCCAAGGAATATGAAATCGACAAGCTGCTTCGTGCACTGGTGGCTTTGTCCATCCTGATGAGTTGTCATATTGCCGAAGCCGTGCGGGGGGCCTTGCGTGCCTTGCCGGCCGGTCAGTTTGATGCGACCCGCGCCTTGGGTTTGAAGCGGAGTTCGGGTTATCTGCACGTGATCCTGCCGCAGGCCCTGAATATCTCAACGCCACAAATTACCAATATCATCATTGGCCTGTTCAAGGAAACGTCCTTGCTGGTCATTATCGGGTTGTTTGACCTGCTGGGTATGGTGCAGGCCGTATCGGGCGACCCCGAGTGGCACTCATCTTCTGCGCGAGCGACCGGCTATCTGTTTGTCGCCCTGATTTATTGGACATTCTGCTTTGGCATGTCACGTTACAGCGCCTTCCTGGAACACAACAATCGTTCTCCGGGTGTGCGCTGAGTACAGCCCGCAGGACTGATTGCCTGGCAGTGCCCGGTGCGGCCGTCATATTTCATGCTTTGTATGAGAAAGTTTGGTTTGACGATTCTGCACGCCAGACGGCACGATGGATCAGCACAATGAGGCGTGTCGCAAGTGGCAACCCGTTACATCCCCGCCTGCATACCGCGCTTTAATTGGCAACCTGATCGCAGTGGAGACTCATACATGAGCAACGTCGCAGACGCTGACGTCATTATCATTGGTGGTGGGCACAATGGTCTGGCCTGCAGTGCCAGCCTGGCCAAGGCCGGATTGACCACCATCGTCGTCGAAAAAAATACCTGGTTGGGTGGCGCCACCGGTACCCGTGAAGTCACGCTACCGGGCTTCAAGCATGACCTGTACGGTTCCAGCCACGTTTGGCTGCATGCCAACCCCTACTTCAAGGAAATCATGCCCGATCTCGAGGCTTATGGTCTGGAGTACATCTGGGCCGATGACAAGATTACCGGTCACCCAACCAGGCAAGGCCCCGGCATCATTATTTACAGGGATGTCGACAAAACCTGTGCCAGCATTGCCCGGTACTCCGAAGCAGATGCCAAACGCTATCGGGAAATTTTTGATGGCTTTATTGAAATCAAAGACGGCTTTATCAAAGGCATGTTTTCTACGCCGGTACCGCCCAGCTATCTGCCCATGGTGATGGAGAAAAGTACCGAAGGCCTGAAGATGCTGCGTGACTACAATCTCAGTGCTCGTGCTTTTGTCGAGGAAAATTTCCGGCATCCCGAAGTTAAAAACGTCATCCTGGGTTGGGCGCTGGCACCGCAAATCGGACCGGATCAGGAGGCTGTGGGCCAGACGTTCTACATCATGATCCCGGGCATACACGTTTACGGCCAGGCCATACCCAAAGGCGGCAGCCAGATGTTGGCAGAAGCCCTGGCCGCCTATGTACGCGATCGCAAGGGTCAGGTGCTGACCGGCAGTGGTGTGGAAAAAATCCTGGTTGAAGACGGAAAGGCCCGCGGCGTGCGTCTGGAAGATGGCCGTGAGCTGTATGCAGGCAAAGCGGTAGTCAGCTCACTGGATCCGAAACAGAATTTCCTCAAGCTGATAGACGAGGAACACCTGGACGAATCGATACCGCGTATGGCCAAAGCCTTTTCATTCGGCGATATCGGCGTGTTTCGCGCGCACTATGCACTCAATGAGGCGCCCAAGTTTCTCAATGGCGAAGAGATGAGCCAGACCAGTTTCCAGCGGATTTTCTATTCGGTGGATGCCACCCGTGAACATTTTGCCGATATCACACTGGGCGTACCGCCGCGCAATCCTTTTATCTGGACGGCTTGCTGGACCTTGCAGGATCCCAGCCGTGCTCCCGAGGGCAAACACACGCTGATCATCGACACCTTTGTGCCGAACCGGCTGGAGAGTGGTGAGAGCTGGGACGATATCAAAGACGAATATGCCGCTCTGGTGTTGAGCAAATTGCGCGAGTACACCAGCAATATGGGTCCCGAAAACATCCTTGGCGAGTATATTGATACGCCCATCAGTATTGAACGGGCCAATGCCTGTCTGATTGGTGGTTCTACTACCGGTGGCGAACGGACTTTGTCGCAGTCAGGCTACTTTCGCCCCATGCCCGGCTATTCACAGTATCGCGGTCCTTTGAAAAACTTCTATCTGACCGGAGCCTCCTGTCACCCCGGTGGCGGTATATCTGCCATGGGCATGGTGACGGCCAATGAAATGCTGGAAGACATGGCAATGTGACCGGTTTTTTAATACTCAGGAACTGAATACCCAAACGCTCAATTTATTAAGGAATAGAATGATTATGGCTAGCAGAATCAAAACCTATACAGGACTTGTAATCCAGCCCGCAGTGAAAATTGCCCAGAACCGGGATGACATCATGGTCAACCTGAACCGGGTGTGCAATATGATCGACTTTGGTGTGGGCTATTACTGGGAATTACCGGCCCGGTTGGCGGTGTTGCCTGAATATTTCCTGCAGGGTGTGACCACTCCAGGTAAAGGTGAGGACGGTCTGGAAGGCTTTATGAAAAAGGCCATTACCATTCCCGGACCCGAGACCGAAATTCTGGGCCAGAAAGCCAAACAGTATGGCATGTACATTGCCGGTGGTGGTGTAATTGAGAAGCTGCCTGAATTCCCGGATCGCTGGTTCAATACCGCTTTTATCATAGGCCCCGATGGCGATGTCATTCTCA
Source organism: uncultured Wenzhouxiangellaceae bacterium (assembly GCA_964602895.1). Lineage (GTDB taxonomy): Bacteria > Pseudomonadota > Gammaproteobacteria > Xanthomonadales > SZUA-36 > JAWXBM01. The sequence goes on along the minus strand of CAZRTG010000001.1, from coordinate 37,787 downwards.
AATACCACAAGTGGCATGTGCCGGCCTATATTGGTCTGGGCACCAGCCCGCATGACATGATTGCCGAATACGGTCCGGTATACGGCGCCGATCTGAAAAGCCGCTTCCCGGTAGTGGACACCGAAATTGGCAAGTTGGGCACCATGACCTGTCACGATGGCGCCACACCGGAAATTTCCCGTGCACTGGCTTATAACGGCGCTGAAGTAATTTGCCATCCCACTGCGAACCAGTCGTTTGAAGGCATTTCCGATCCCTGGGATTTCTGGACCTTCACCCGGCGTGCCCGTGCCCATGACAACATGTGTTACCTGTTGGGTTCCAACTGGGGCACCTGTGACTATGATTATTATCCGAAAGCATTCTGCCCCGGCCACTCGTTGATTATCGATTACATTGGCGTGGTCAACCGGATTGCCCCCTATCCTGCCGAGCAGGTACTGGCGGCACCCATTGATATCGAGGCCTTGCGGGAGCACCGTTCACGTATTGCGCATAACACCTGGGTGGATATGCGTACGGAAATATTTGCGGAAATGTATGAAAAGCCCATTTACCCGCCCAATACGTTCCCGGTTGGCAAGCCGCCACGCAATCTGACCGATAAAATCGAAGGTGCCAAGTTGGCGCTGGACCGGTTGTATGCGCAGGGCACCTTCACGCCGCCTGCCGGCATGACCCCGGAACAGATGTCGGGTGAGCTTGAACAGCGGGTAGCCCATGCGCACAAAATGGGTACTTTGCGTAAGGACTGATAGGGTCAGACAGGTATTGCGTTCAGGCAATGGTCTGAACGTAACGGGCAATAAAGGAGCAAAATGCAGTGAAGGTGGTCAGCAAACTGGTAGAACTGGATTTTGAGGTGCATCGCATTGAGAAAACAAAGCATGGCATCGTGGTACTGAACGACCCAACCAAATCCATGGCTACCAAGGTGCACATCACACCTGAAGACGCCATGACGATTGCCAAGGCAATTTTCAGTAGCGGCGCTGCGTTTCGCTTTGTTTTGAGTTTTCCCTTTGTTTACTGGTTCGGCAAGTTCAAAGGCAAGCCGCAGAAAAAAGGTGGCCGCCCGTGAGCCAGTCGTCCAAGGCGCAGTCGCTTGATAAGTTTCTCGCTGCCAGCCGCCCCATGCTGATTGGTGGCGAATGGGTGCAGGCGGAGTCGGGTGAACAGATTGAGGTGATTGATCCCGCCACTGAAACGGTTATTGCATCGGTGGCGGCAGCCGGTCAGGCTGAGGTGGATGCGGCTGTAACAGCGGCATCGGATGCCTTCCAGAACGGTGCCTGGACCGGGATCACGCCTTATGAACGCAGTAAAATACTCTGGCGCGTTGCCGAATTGCTGGAAGAGCATGTTGGCGACCTGGCGCGGTTGAATACGTTGGAAAATGGCAAGCCCTTGAGTGCCTCAATTGCCGGAGATGTTCCGGCCGCAGCAAAGACTTTCCGCCACTATGCCGGCCTGTGTACCAAGATTGAAGGCAAAACCCCGCAGGTATCCTCTTCCCCGTCTGATTTTCATGCATACACCCGGCGCGAACCCATCGGTGTGGTGGGGCAAATCGTACCGTGGAACGGGCCAATTGTGTCTGCTTCCTGGAAGCTGGCACCGGCACTGGCTGCAGGCTGCACAACGGTTTTCAAACCGGCTGAGGAAACACCACTGACCGCTTTGTATATGGGCCAGCTGTTGCTGGAAGCGGGCGTTCCGGCAGGCGTGGCGAACATCATTCCCGGCTATGGCCATACCGCTGGCGCAGCCATGTGTGCTCACCATGGGATTCGCAAAATCGCCTTTACCGGCTCTACCGAAGTTGGCCAGCAAATTGTGCGGAACTCCGGTGGTAACCTGAAAAAAATATCACTCGAACTGGGTGGTAAATCCCCGGTGATTATTTGTGCCGATGCCGATCTGGAGCGGGCGATTCCGGCTGCGGCCAATGCGATTTTCTTCAATGCCGGGCAGGTGTGCATTGCCGGTTCGCGCTTGTATATCGAAGCGGCGGTTTACGATGAGGTGTTGGCTGGCATAGCCAAAATAGCCAACGACATGCGCGTGGGGCCCGGGCTGAATGAGCAGACCCAAATGGGTCCGCTGGTATCAAAAAAGCAGTTGAATCGAGTCTTGTCCATGGTCGAGCACGGTCATGGCCAGGGCGCACGGGTCGTTGCAGGTGGCAAGCGCCTGGATCAGAACGGTTATTTCATGCGACCAACGGTTCTGGCTGATGTGGACCACAGCATGACCGTGGTACGTGAGGAGATTTTTGGCCCGGTGGTTTGCGCCATGAAATTCAATGATACCAGCGAAGTGATGGAGCGCGCCAACGACACCGAGTACGGCCTGGCAGCCAGTATCTGGACCCGGAACCTGGCGCGCGGACACCGCCTTGCCGCCCAGGTACAGGCGGGCCTGGTGTGGATCAACTGCCATGCGGTTGCTGACCCGGCCATCCCGTTTGGGGGCTACAAGCTTTCCGGTTGGGGGCGTGAGAATGGTTGGGAAGGCATGGAGCAGTACATGGAATTGAAGTCTGTGGTTGTGAGTTTGCAATGAGCCTTGGGCCAGACCGGAGAGTGGTTCTGATTACGGGTTGCAGTTCCGGCTTTGGTGAGTTGTGCGTGCGTGAATTCCTGCAGGCGGGTGATCAGGTGATTGCCACCATGCGGGACCCGACCAAAAGCAATTTTACTGCAGATGAAAACCTGGATGTTCGCGCGCTGGATGTCACCCATCAGAAATCCATCCGGCAGTGTGTGGCCGCGGTGCTGACCGACCATGGGCGGATCGATGTGCTGGTCAACAATGCCGGGATCCATTTGCTGGGCGCCATGGAAGATATGCCCGATGGTGATTTCAGACAGGTGTTTGAAACCAATTTTTTTGGTGCCATCAACATGGCCAGAGCGGTATTGCCCGCCATGCGTGAGCGCCAATGGGGCCGTATCATCACCGTTTCATCCATCGGTTCCATGGTGGGGCGCGTTATTGACGGGGCCTATTGCGCCAGCAAGGCGGCACTGGAAATCGCATTTGAAGCCATGAAATATGAAGTTCATCGTTTCGGTATCCAGGTATCCGTGGTTTGCCCCAGCGCCTTTAGAACCGATATCGGGCACAAGATGACCATGCCTGCCGGGATTGCGGTTGATTCACCCTATCATGCACTGCTGGCTTTTCGTTTCGACAAGGTTCGTGAGTCGGTGGCCGAAGGCGGGGACCCAAAGGAAGTGGCTGCATTGATTCGGCAGATCGCCACAGATGATGCACCGGAGTTTCGTTACATTGTTGGCGAAAAGGCTTTGTTGATGCAGGAAGTATTGACTGGCCTGGACGACATCGAGCGTCAGACACTGATTACACGCCTGGCCGATATTGCGTGGTGGGTAGCGGGAGACAAGTCGTCGGTAGAATGAGCCTCAAGGTCCAGAGTGGAGTTTTGAACATGCAGATGCAAGACCAGCAACCTGATGCAGCAGGGAACGTACCGCAGGTACAGATCACCGGTTTGAACAAGTGGTACGGTGACCTGCATGTATTGAAAGACATCAACCTGCAGATTCATACCGGTGAAAAGGTGGTGATTTGCGGGCCGTCCGGTTCCGGTAAATCCACTCTGATACGTTGCATCAACGCACTGGAAAAACACCAATCCGGCAGTCTGAAAGTACAGGGCAAGGAAGCCCGGACGGCAAAAGAAATTCGCTTGATGCGGCAGAACGTCGGCATGGTATTTCAGCAATTCAATTTGTTCCCGCATCTGACCGTACTGGAAAACCTCACATTGGCACCGCGGGTGGTACACAAGTGCCCCAACGCGGTTGCGATCGATCGGGCCAACTATTATCTGGACAAGGTCAAGCTGACGGGCTTTGGCGCCAAGTATCCGGCACAGATGTCGGGTGGCCAACAGCAACGTGTTGCCATAGCCCGTGCCCTGTGCATGGAGCCCGGCATGATGCTGTTTGACGAGCCTACGTCGGCTCTGGACCCGGAGACCATTGGCGAGGTGTTGGAAACCATGATTGCGCTGGCACAATCCGGCATGACCATGGTCTGCGTCACCCATGAAATGACCTTTGCACGACGGGTTGCCAATCGTGTGTTGTTTATGGATGAAGGCTGCATCGTTGAAGATTGTGCACCGGATCAGTTTTTTGATGCACCCGCGAACGACCGGGTGAAGCGTTTTCTTTCACAGGTGTTGGAGCATTGAGCAAGGTGCCGTTATGAGCCGTTCAAACCCCCTGTCTCGCCTCTTGCCTGAAGACGTCGCTGATGCCTTGCTGGTAGGGCGCGTCTGGAGCAATGCGGCATCAGGCCCTGTGCCTGTAGTGGTGATCGATTCGGTGATGTACGACATCAGTGGTTTAGCCGCTACCGTATCCCAATTGTTTGAATTACCCGATGTGGCCAGCCAGCTGCGCACTTTCAAAGGCACGAAGCTGGGCAAGGCAACAGAGGTTCTCGATGGCCTGAGCTGGGAAGCAGCCAGGCGGGGCTTGAAGCTGTTAACGCCTATCGATCTGCAATGCATCAAGGCCTGTGGTGTGACCTTTGCGGTATCGGTGATGGAACGGGTGGTTGAAGAACAGGCGGCGGGTGACCTGCACGCTGCTGAACGCATACGCGCCAGTCTGCAGGCCTCCTTTGGGAATTTACTGGCGGAAGTGCAGCCAGGTAGCGAACAGGCTGCCGAACTCAAGCAGCAACTGATCGCGAAAGGCATGTGGTCTCAATACCTGGAAGTCGCCATAGGTCCCGATGCCGAGGTGTTCACCAAGGCCGCCACGCTGTCGGCCATAGGTTGGGGTGATTGGGTCGGCATCCGTCGTGATTCGGCGTGGAACAATCCGGAGCCGGAGGTCGTGCTGGTGTGTAACAGTCAGCAGCAAGTGGTGGGTGCCAGCCTGGGTAATGATGTCAATCTGCGAGATTTTGAAGGCCGCAGTGCGCTGTTGCTGGGCAAGGGCAAGGACAACAATGCCTCAGCCAGTATCGGCCCTTTTGTACGGGTTTTTGACGACGGTTTCGATATGTCTTCGGTGCGTCAGGCCCGGGTTTCCCTGCAGGTCAGTGGTGAAGACGGGTTCCGGTTTACCGAGGCAAGCAGCATGGAACTGATGACCCGTGATCCTTTGGATCTGGTGGCACAAACCATGGGCAGCAATCACCAGTATCCGGATGGTTTTGCCCTGTATCTGGGTTCGCTGATTGCGCCCACACAGGACAGAGGCGAAGCAGGACAGGGCTTTACCCATAAGCCCGGTGATGTGGTAACGGTTGCATCCGCGCAGTTGGGTAGCCTGGTCAATAAAGTCACCTGGTCAGACGAAGCGCCGAAGTGGCAGTTTGGCCTTACGGCATTGATGACCAATCTGGCCAGGCGGGGATTGCTGAATCAGGAAAATTCTGAATAATTCAGAGTTTCCTTGGAGTTCAGTAAGAATTAAATCGAAAGCATTTCACCAGGCCGGAGTGCTCTTCGCGCTTTAAACGACCGCCCCGATTTGCCAGGGGGTGAATTCATTACTGCCATAATCCAACAATTCACTTTTGGTTTTTTGCCCTGAAGCCACATTCAGAACAGCCTGGAAAATCTCCTCACCCTTGCCCTGCACGTCAATCAATCCATCGACGATATCGCCGCAGTTGATGTCCATATCCTCATTCATGCGTTGGAAAATGGGAGTGTTGGTGGTGAGCTTTAAAGAAGGCACGGGCTTGAAGCCGAAGGCAGAACCGCGGCCTGTGGTAAAGCAAATCACATTCGCCCCGGAAGCTACCTGACCGGTAACCGAGGCCGGGTCAAAGCCGGGGCTGTCCATAAAAACCAGGCCCTTGCGATCAACGATCTCGCCATATCGATACACCCCGCAGAGTTCGGTACTGCCACCCTTTGCCACTGCACCCAGGGATTTTTCGAGAATGGTGGTCAGGCCACCCATCTTGTTTCCCGGCGACGGGTTATTGTCCAGTTCATCACCGGTGGCACGGGTGTATTTTTCCCACCACTCGATGCGCTCTATCAGCGCGTCTGCGACAGATCGATCACGGGCACGTTTGATCAAAAGGTGTTCGGCACCATAAATTTCCGGTGTTTCCGACAGAATGGCGGTCCCGCCTTCCCGGACCAGCCGGTCAACGGCGGCGCCCAGTGCGGGATTGGCCGTAACCCCTGACAGGGCATCGGAGCCGCCGCACTGCAATGCCAACGTCAGCTCGCTGGCCGGACAGCTTTCTCGTTGCGCTTTGCCAACGACAGGCAACATTTCCTGTAGCAACGCCATACCATTGGCTATGGCTGCCCGAGTGCCACCTGCTTCCTGTATTGTCAGATAGCGTAACGTGTCAGACTCCTCCATCTGGAATTCGGCCAGTAGCGCGTTGATCTGCATGACTTCACAGCCCAGTCCGATCAATACAACACCACCAAAATTCGGGTGCAGTGCATAGCCGCGAAGAATGCGTTTGAGATTATCGAAACCGTCACCGCTGCCGCGCATACCGCAGCCGGTGCCGTGCACCAGCGCCACCGCACCATCGATATTGGCTTGCGCGGGTAACTCAGCCGAGTTATTGATGGCGTTTGCAACCTGATGCGCCACCGTACCGGAGCAATTGACTGAAGTCAGTATGCCCAGATAATTTCGTGTACCGATCTTACCGTTCGCACGTCTGTACCCCTGGAATGCAGCCTGTTGATCCACCGGTATGTAGTCGGTTGGTTTTACCAAAGTGTCAAAAGCATAGTTCTTGTTGATGCTGGCAACCACACAGTTATGGCTATGTACGTGCTCCCCGGCGCGGATAGGCTGTGAGGCTATGCCGATGGTTTGTTGATATTTGATGATACGACCACCAACCGGGATATCGGTCAAAGCAACTTTGTGTAGTGCCGGAATTTCCGTGACGGGTTTGAAGCCTGGACCAGCCTCTCCTGCTGGCAGTTGCTGTCTGGCCAGCGCCACATTGTCATCGGGGTGTAAACGAAGCAGTTGCTTTTCAGGATGAGTCATGATCTTTACCAAGCCACAATGGGATTGCCAGGAGAACCGGTTGCGCCAACCAGTTTCAATGGTGCCCAGGTGAAAAGAAATTCATATGCTTTTTCACGGGATAAAGCTTCCATATCCAGGCTCTCAAACAGATAAATGCCCCGACGTACCAGCAGGTTCATGTGGCAATAGCCGAAGGGTGCGTCAGGAGATTGATTTTCACCACCCAGTGGCTCCACAGCTCCCTGGTCCGTCACCAGCATGGATATTTTTCTTTGAGCAAGGTATTCGCAAAGCTCGGCCGACACGCCAGGCTCTCCGGACATGAATTCCTGATTGGCGGCGTACACCTCTTCCGCCGAGCCGGTGATGTGCCCTGTCTCATCCAGGTAGCTCTTCCACAGTTGAATCCAGCCGGTACGAATCAGTACCACATCCCCCTGGCTGGCGTTATCGATATTCTGCTGCTTCAGGGCCTGCTTGAAATCGGTAACGGTGATCTCCTCACCTTTCTGTAAGCGTTTTACACCTTTCAATACGGGCATATCGATCAGGATGCCGCGTGTGAAAAACCCCACCTCTGCGACATGTTCCACGCCGTTGACCTGTAAACCCCGACCGTGGCCATAGTCTTCAAAACGGCGACCGTTATAGAGGTAGTTGCCCTCTTTCCAACCTTCCTGCCCGGCCACCCAGATCATGGGATGTCCGGGGCCATCGAACTGGCTGCCAACCTGCCCAAGCTCTGAGACAAGAAACTCATCGTTGAAGGTGTGTTTGAACTCCTCTCCCTGCCAGGGGGCGGGACCGTGCATGGGCTTGCCGGCACCCGGTATCATCAGGCTGTAAGTGCGGCCGGGGACCAGCGGCATGCCGTTGTGATAGGGCATGCCCAAGGTCAGGGTTTTGCCTTGCTTAACCAATTTAACGGCTTCCAGGCGCTTCTTCGGAGTAATGTAATTTACTGCGCCACGTTGATCTTCAGCGCCAAATTCGCCGGGCCACCAGTTCTCGTCTACGGGATTGTTGGCGGCCATCACTGCAGTGCTGCACAACAACAGGACTCCGCCTAGCCATTTAATCTGCAATTGCTTCATGATCGTGTTCCACTTAACAGCATGTCAGCACACTACAGCTTACAGCGTATGGTGTAGTGTTGTGCGCATCACCAAGTACCTGCCGGGCACATAATTCAAGCCAGCCTGAAAACAGCTTTGGTATTTTCGGAAGGTAAAAAAAACCGGGTTGGAAGTGTTTAAACTTACCAACCCGGTAACAGGCACAGATCATTATGCTCGGGGTACTACCTGATACTAGTTTGTCTTGAATGTAACCTTGATGCCAAACTCACGGAAGTGCGGTCTCAAGCGGATACCCGCGGCACCAAAGTTGTCTGCAGTACCGGTGTAGTACTGCTCGTCCAGGGCATTTTTCATAAAGGCCACGATGCGGTAACGGTCACCTTCAAGCCCTGCGAACAGGTTGACTACTGAGTAGTCCGGTATCTGGTACGGGAAGGAAGGCAGTACGAACGGATCACCATTGACGGTTTCACCGACCAGTGAGCCGATGGCTTCAATATCGCTGTACTGGTTGTCAGTAAAGGCATATTCACCGCGTACATAAGCGCTATTGGTGCCAATGTCCCAGTCATACTGCAAAGCAGTACTGAAGGTCCACTCAGGCGTTCTGGGCAGCGGCTGACCTGAAACATCGAGCATGTTAGGAATGCCGTTGGTTTCGCCACGCAAGGCTGCGTCTTTATAGTCATCAAATTGAGCATCTACATAACCGACGTTAGCGGTCCACACAAGGCCAGGTGTCAGCAGAGTGCTGAACTCCAGTTCCGCGCCTTTGGAACTGGCAGAGTCTGCGTTCTGGGTGGTGGAGATTGATGAGCCGATATCGTTCGGGTCATCCAGGCGCATGGTTTGAACCTGGAAGTCTGACCAGTCGAGGTAGAAAACGGCACCGGAAAGTGTAGTTCTACCACCCGCAAACTGTGTTTTAAAACCTACTTCATAGTTCCACAATTCTTCCGATTCAAATGGGGCCGGTTGTGTTCTGGAAGCACCGGAAACGTCCACGCCGCCGGATTTGTAACCCTTTGAAACAGAGCCGTACCAGGTTGTAGTATCGGTCAAGTGGCGCAATACCAATCTGGGTGAAAAGTCTTTAAACGTTTCGCTACCGGATAAGGGCTGTGTTTGTCTTGTGTCGAAAGCAGTGGCGGAAACTTTATCCTGTGAGAAACGGGCACCAACAGTCAAATCGAAATTACCGACTACCGGAATGGTCGCTTCACCAAATACAGCGGTACTCTTGAATCCGAAATTCTGCACGTCGTTATTGATATAGCCAATTTCTTCACCGCTCGGTGCATCCTTCGGCATGATTTGAATCTGATTTGCGCGGTTGATGTCATCGTCGATATAAATGGCACCAATGGTCCAGTCTGTCTTGGAGTCACCACTGGACATCAGACGGAATTCCTGGCTCCAGGTTTTTGCGTCGTAATCATTTTCACGTCGTAACGGCAATGGTCCGATCGTCAAAGAAATACCATCCAGATCGGATTGGCGGAAGAATGTACTGTCGATATAGCCAGTGACCGACGTCAGCTGCACATTGCCCAGATCCCAATTGATGCGACCATTGATAATGGTGAAGTCTTTATTGTTCGCTTCGATGGTATCCCGGTCGATTCGATCATCATTGGTCGGATAGAAGCCCAGGCCGGTATCGATGGCATCATAGGGGCCGAAGCCAAAAATGGATTGCGTATCAAGATCGACTATGCCCGACGGAATGGCGATGTCGCCACCTTCATCTTCGTTTGTGACGGTGACTGACAGATCCATGGTCACATTGTCTGTCGGCAGAGCGCGGAAAGAGACACGACCTGTGGTGTATTCATAAAAAGGGTCATTACCCAGTTCATTCACATTTTTGATTGGGGTATCAGACTCTTCATAAGCAAATACGCCGCGTGCCATAAATCGGTCACTGAATGGAACGTTGATTATCGCTTCGGCGCCAAAGGTACCAAAATTTGCGCCCGTCAGAGAACCTTCAAAATAAAATTCGTCGTTGGGTTTGACGGTCGTAATGTTGAGTGCACCACCGACTGCGTTACGACCGTAGTAGGTGCCCTGTGGGCCACGCAGAACCTCAATCTGTTCTATATCCTGCAATTGGGGGTTAATCGTGCCCTGCGCCATGGCGCCAACAGACAATTCATCAATGTAGTAACCGATGGAGTTGGCAGAGGCCACACCATCCAGGGTTACGTTGCTGACGCCGCGAATAGCGATATTGATGCTGCGGCTGCCGCCTTCACCGTCTTCCGAGTAGCCGACATTGGGGGTCATTACCAAATATTGGGCAGCAGTGGTTATATTGGTTTTGACCAATTGCTCATTGCCAAATACGGAGATACTGATCGGAACGTCCTGCAATGACTCTTCGCGTCGCTGGGCGGTTACAACTACCTCTTCCAGCATCAGGGCACCGTCGTCTGCAGTTTGGGCAACACTGGTGAGTGGAATAAGAATAAAGGAGGCAAGCGTGAGGGATGATAACTTCGACAACGGAAAAAATTTGTTCATCGAGTGGGTCTCCGAGTTGGGCTGACTGGAACTGGCGGCTCTTTAACAGAGTCTGTTGTAATGTTGATTCAGAGGCTGTTCAAAAACAGGTTGAACACCGTCATTCACAACCTTTCACAATTTAAAGTTTATACCTAAACCATTTTCAATGTCAAAAGTGGTTTATGGCTTAACAGTCTTCCTGCTCGGAATTGCGTTCACAATGTATATTTTCTAATCCTTCACATTAGCGGATTTTTGGTGACACGGTTTGAGGCTTGCCAATCAATAATATGCTGAGCAAGGCCAACAGCGAGCAAAACGCCAACATGATGGATAAGGACACCAACGTGCTCTCAAGATAGCGCCCGACCAGGAAGGCGATAAGTGCCGAACCTATCGACTGCAGACAGATAAAAAGTGCTGATGCGGTACCCGTGGTGTGGCTGAACGGTACCAGTGCCTGTCCGATGGTTAGGCTGATCACCATACCGGTACCCAGGCAAGCCAGTGCAATCACGATCAGAGAAAGACCGGGCGATGGAGGCCCCAGATTGGCGCCGACCAAACCCAGCCAACCGGTGAACGCCATAACCAGCCCGGTTTGAATGCTTTTTTCTACACCCAAAGCTGTAACCACCACCCGGGCAAGATACACACCGGCGGAAAGGCTGGCGTTGAAGGTGGCCAGTATGTAGCCACTTTCACGGGCACCAAGCTGGTAATATTTTTCCAGCAGAAAACTGTAGTTCGCCAGAAACAACAACATGGTGGTAAGGCAAAAGGTATTCGCCAGAGAATGACGTAAAAAGACGCTGTTTGAAAGTATGGAGATCCAGCTCTTTGTCATTGATGGTGAGTAGTTTGCTGCAGAGGGCAGTGGTTTGGTTTCCGTTTGCCACAACAGGCTGCCGATCAGTGTGAGCAGAGCCAGCAGGGCCATGATCAGAAAGCTGATTCTCCAGTTAAGGTGTGAGCTCAGGTAACCTCCCAGAACGGGTGCTGAAATGGGAATCCATACCATGATCATGTACATACTGGAGATGGCTTTGGTTGCCCCGCCGGGGCCGTGAATGTCCCGGAGCACTGTACGGGCGAGCACAACGCCGCAGGCTGCACCTATGCCCTGTAGCATCCGCATGAAAGCCAACCCCGCTATGCCTGTGGCCAGGAAGCAGCCCAGCGAGGCGATGATGTACACGCCAAGCCCTGCCAGCATGACTTTGCGTCTGCCTATACGATCTGCCAATGCGCCCCAGATGAATGGCGCAAGAGCATAGCCAACGAGAAACACGTACAGGGTGGACTGGACAGCGTCCACCGATGCTGCGAGGTCGCGGGTGGCGTCTGGCATCGCAGGGGCGAAAAAGTCCATGGAGAAAGGCGCCAGCGAACTGCTTACCGCAAGCACCACGAGCAATCTGAAGCTGCTCTTGTGCCTACTCTTGTTGACCAATGTGTTGGACACAGGCAGCCCGGATGGTTGAGGTCCGGGCTTCAGGGCAGGTAGTTGACTTTGCAACTGCCACCGATCTTTTGCATGCTTTTGTCAGTGTATTGTTGCAGCTCGATAAAAATCCCGTTCGGATCCGTGCAGGTAATCATCCAGTTGTCATCACCGGCAAATTCCTTTTCGGTGGCATTGATACCCTGTTGCTTCAACCGTTCGAACCAGCTGTCAACATTGTCCACTTCAATTGCAAAGTGCCGGACTGCTCCTTCCGGCCTGGGCTTTTTGACTTTGATAACCTCTACAAAAGTATTGTTGCTGAAGGCCAGATAGAAGCCCACCAGGTCACCGTGCTGATTGTGGAAATCAAAACGCCGCTGCAAGCCCAGGGCACGATAAAATGTTTCGGTAGCTTCCAGATCGGCTGTTTCGATGCAAACGTGAGCCAGTCTACTCCGCATGGTCTTTGCCCTCGCTCCACCAGTCGGTCCCGGAGGCCATGCGCAGGAACTCATCACGGCCTTTGTCATCATGACCCAACATGGCCCCGATCACATGAGTAGCCACTTCATCAGCCTGCCAGCGTAACCGGCTGCCATCTGACTGCGCGATGGCGACAAACAGGTCACCGACAATGCGGGGGTGGAAGGCTTTGCCAAGGCTTTGCCGTACGCTTTGCAATTTGTTCTCGACCAGCAGGCGATAGGGCGAATCCTTTGGATAATCAGCAGGCAGTACGGCATCGTTTTCCAGGGCGGAGTCAAAAATTCCGGTGGAGTACATGCCGGCTTCAACCAAAGCCACTTTGATGCCAAAACGATCCACCTCATGGCGGAGGCATTCAGTCGCACCTTCGAGGGCAAATTTACTGGCTGAATAAGGCAAATCGCCAGGCAAGCCCGCCACTCCGGAAAGTGAGCTCATCATGATGATCGTGCCCTTGCCTTGTTCGCGCATGATGGGCAAAACCGCTCGGGTCAACAGCAGGGGGCCGAAAAAATTGGTTTCCATTACGGTACGTAAATCGGCTTCAGGAACATCTTCCAGCGCCCCGGCTATTACCATGCCGGCATTGTTGACCAGTACATCGATTTGGCCTGCTTCATCTGCGATCTCCTGCAGAAAAGCCGGAAAAGTGTCCGGTTGAGTCACATCCAGCGTTTTGATGTGAAGGGTCAGGCCTTCAGCCTGTGCCGCGGTCAACAGGGGCTCGGATTTATGGGTATTGCGCATACTGGCGTAGACCGTGTCGCCGTTGCGGGCAAATGCTAATGCTCCTTCAAAGCCAAAGCCGCTGTTTGATCCGGTGATGATTACTACAGCCATTTAATTCTCCACATCAATTTTTCCCCATCTGAAGTTCCATGGGATATCTGAGATGAAATTGTTGGCGAATTTCATCCATGGTTTGCATGACGGTCAGGGTCTCATCCAGCGGCATGATGCTGCTTTCAAGGCTACCCGCCAGCAGGCATTCAGCGGCCTCCTGGGCCTCAAACTGATAGCCATTACCTGCAAAAGGAAAGTCCATTACCTCGTCCGCTTTGCCAGAAAGACTGAGCGTCAAACGGGGCGGTGCGAACAGGGGGGCATGTACCTGCAGCTTGCCGCGGTCACCCAACAGGGTGATTTCCGGGGAGGCACTGGCTCGCAATGACACATAGCAGGAGGCAATGGCACCGTTGTCATGTTGCAGAATGAAGGCGTCATGGTCATCCACACCGGACGGGCCCAGGCTACCGGTGGCGAGGATCCTGTTGGGTGTTCCCAGCACCATGGACGCGATGGAAACCAGATACACACCTGCATCCAGCAGCACACCTCCACCCAGGTCCGGTCGAAACAAATAGGCATTCGGATCAAAAGGCGGCATGAAAGCACCGCCAGCCAGCATGATTTGTACATCACCGATGACCTTCCGAGACAACAATTCACGCAGCTTCACCATGGCCGGAATGTAGCGGCTCCACATGGCCTCCATCAGAAACAGGCCTTTCTCCCGGGCACTTTCTATGACGACCCGGGCTTGCGCCGCATTGATCGTAAAGGGCTTTTCACACAGCACAGCCTTGCCGGCATCCAGGCACATCAGGCTGTTTTCCATATGGCAGGAATGCGGTGTTGCGATGTAAATCAGATCGATATCCGGTTCCGCTGCCAGCTGCCGGTAGTCTGAAAAATATCGGACTGTATTGAACTCGCCCGCAAACGCTTCAGCGGATTCATTGGTACGTGACGCAACAGCCACCAGATCAACCGCGGGCGCGTGCTGTAAACCCAAGGCAAAAGCACGCGCCATGTTGCCGGTACCCAATATTCCCAAGCAGATCTTTTCAGCCATTATGAATTCCTAATTACGGCCGGTTATGGAAAAGCCGCCATCAACGATTAAATTGTGTCCGGTGATAAAAGAGGACTGATCACCCGCCAGAAAACACACCGCATTGGCAATTTCCTGTGGACGGGCAACCCGGCCCAACAAGCCATAGCCCTGGGTCATTTCCTCTATCTGCTCCGTCGTGATGCCTTCCGCCATCATTTTGTCCAGGTGGAACTCGGTCAGGGTATTGCCCGGAGAGACTGCATTGACTCGAATACCCTGCAAGCCGTGCTCCACGGCCAGGTTGCGCATCAGCGCCAACACACCTGCCTTGCTCATGTCGTACACGGCCATGCCGGTGGAACCAACCACCGCGTTGACGGAAGAAACAAGGACGAGAGAGCCGGAACCCTGTTGCTGCATCGCCGGAATCACCGCCTTGCAGCAATAGGCTACGCCTTTCAGGTTTACCGCCAGGATTTTGTCCCAGTCACTTTCGGTCGTGGCCAGCAGGCTGCCGGCTATTTGCACTCCGGCATTGGCTACCAGCACGTCGACCCGGCCCCATTGGGCAATCAGCTCCTGTACCAGTTTGTGGGAGGCTGACTCATCAGCTACATCGTGCCGGAAGTACAGGGCCTGGCCGCCAGCCTGAATGATCTGCTGCGCAGTGGTTTCGGCTGAGGCTGATCTGATATCGGTAACGGCGACGCGCATACCCGCTTCAGACAGTCGGATTGCGCAGGCTTTACCTATACCAGAACCGGCACCGGTAACGATTGCAACTTTCCTGGTTTCACTCATAAAAGATAACACCCGGTTAGATTATTACAGGCATAAAGAAAACAGTGACTATTCAGGTCAGGAATGATGTCACTGCGACACCGATAAACGTACCAATCACATATCCAAAAATACCCACCATGATGGCTGGCGTGACCAGTGTCCTCCAGCCCTGGGAAATGGCGATGGCTGCGGTAACTGCAGGGCCCACCAGTGCGGCACCCGATGCGACGATCGCCTCTGCCAGGTCAACTTTCAGCAGTTTTGCCACCAAAAGTACGATGGTGATATGGATGACAATGATCAACATGCCGTAGAGGAATAAAGTAAAAGCGGCACCCGCAAAATCAGAGAAGTTGGTGCTGGAGCCCACCATGGCAAAAAACAGGTACATGAATATCATGCCCAGCTCGAACTCACCCTCGAGTTTGGCCATGACCTGCGGAAACATATTGGCTACCACCAGGGTGAGGATGGTGACGTAAAGAATGTTGTACTGCGGGTGTCCGGTGAAATCACCAATGGCAGCCGATATGGCACAAATGCCGAAGCTGAGCGTCAAAACGCCGGTAATATGACGCAAGCGGACCGTTGGACGCTTCTCTGCTTGCAGGGCCTGTTTCTCTTGTTCTGTCAAAGATTCGGTGCGGGCTAACGGCAGGAATTTGACTATCCAACGAATGGATGGAATGGCAATCAGCATCATAAGGGCCAGAATGCTGACGAAGCTGCTGGCACTGATAGCTGTGGTGAACTCGGCTTCGGACATGCCCACAACCTGTGATACAGCAAGGAAGTTTACTGCGCCACCGACATAGCCGCCGGTATATACGCCAGCAACTTTAGCGCCTATTTCACCGAGGTCAATCAGGAAAAACCCGGCCACTGCACCGATTACTGTAGCTGCAGTGGCAACCAGGAACGTGATCATGACCTTGCCGCTTTCCTTGATGATTTTACGCAGGTCAGCCTTGAACAATAACAACGGGATCGCCAGGGAAACCATATAGTTGCCAACAAAGTCGTAGGCAGGGGAGTGGTAAGGGATGATCTGGAAATTCGACAGGATCATGCCGGCAACCAGTACCCAAACAACCCCGGAGGTTTTCTTCCCAATCGGATGTTTGTCGATCCAGAAACCCAGGTACGCCAATCCGAACAGGATGGTACCCATGGCGAACACATTATCGGCGGAGATCAAGGGCATGGGGAACTCCTGATTTATGGTAGTTCAGACGGCTTTTAACGGATCGTCAACGAGTTGCCGGAGTCGTATCGCGTTACCTGCTTCAGGTCAGGGACACAGCGACTTCCGGTTCTGCTCCATCAATATGAATTGCCATGGCGTTGGCATCCTTTCAGTCAGACTGACTTCAATAATAGTCGGCCCCTGTTCGTTGAATGCGGCAGGCAGAATTTTGGCCAGTTCAGCGGGGGAATTGACCCGATAAGCGCTGGCACCAAAACTCTCTGTCATTTTCACAAAATCCGGATTGGTCAGGTCGGAGCAGATACGACGTCCATCAAACCACTCATCCTGCTGGCGCTGCACATTGGTGAAGGTGTTGTCATTGAAGATAATCGTAACCAGGTTCAGTTGATAGTGAACCGCGGTTGACAACTCCTGCATGGTAAACATGAAACCACCATCGCCACTGACCTGTACGACGGCTTTATCAGGATGTGCTGCAGCCACGCCCAATGCGGTGGCGAAGCCGTAACCCAGAGTGCCCTGTTGACAGGCCGAAATAAAATGCCGCGGTTCATATACCGGGAAGCCCGACCATGAGGCAAAACCTACCTGAGTAACTTCATCAATAAAATAGCCATCCCGAGGTAAGGCGGTGCGAATAACATCCAGATAGGCCATCTGCGGCCCGATCTTTTCGCGCATGGTTTTACCTGTCGTAGCTTTCAACTCACTCAGTTCCTGCTCCCGGCTGGCTCGCTTTGTGCCACTTTTTTCCAGCTCTTTCAGCAACGCGTTCAGCACCGTAGCAGCGTCTCCCACTATGCCCACTTCGGCTGTGCAGATTCGATTGAGTTCTACCGGATCAATATCCACTCTCACCAGCTTCAGGTCATCGTCTTTGCCCCACATGGTCAAAGGCATCTTCAGGCGGGTACCTACAGCCAGCACGGCATCGCACTGGCCCCACAGAGTGTGGCCTGCCACGAGGTTTTGGCTGAGGTAGTTTTCGTCAGAAACAACGCCTTTGCCTTTGCGCTTTGACATTACGGGTGCTTGCAAACGCTCGGCAATTGCGAGTAACTCTTTGCCTGCATCCAATGCGCCCGAGCCGATCACAATCATGGGCCGTTTGGCCGCAAGCAAAATTTCTACTGCAGCTTTGATCTGATCCGGATCGATGGGCGGCGGTGCATCAAGCGAAGCTTTTGCAGTGCTTGCAACCATGGCCTCTGCGCCCATGACATCCATGGGCATTTCAACTTCTACCGGTCTGGGCCGGCCGGACTGAAGCTCGCTGAACGCCTGCTGCATTATTTTTGGCGTATCGGCAGGATGATTGATGCGTTCTGCCCATTTGGTGATATGGCGAATCATGCCGAGTTGGTCGGGAATTTCATGCAGGTGGCCATAGCCGCTGTCGATACCTGCCAGGTGCACCTGGCCGCACAGTGCCATGACCGGCGAGTTGCAGGCCCAGGCCGTACACAGGGCAGCGCTTGAGTTCAACAAGCCAGGCCCGGGCACCACGGCATAAACACCCGGTTTACCCGTGCTTTGTGCATAGCCGAAGGCCATGTATGCGGCGCCTTGCTCGTGACGAGTGTGGATCAAATTTATTTTGTCACCCGCACGATAAATGGAATCGAATAAGTGGTCCAGTTGACCGCCAGGCAGGCCGAATACTGTTTCTACATCGTTTGCGATTAGCGATTCAACAATCGCATCGGCGCCGGTTATTTTGTTCATAGTGCTTTACCAGAAAATGTCGATTGAAATTCTGACGAGCTTGGTTTGGTTTTGCTTGCCAGGCAGGATAGTTTATATGTAAACAGAATATCTGTAATCAGGGCACCTTGTCAAAGTCCGGTCAGCAAACTGATGTGTGCCGTACACGTTCCGGAACTGGTGAAATGCCACATCCCAATGCAAGGGCAACGGCCCGATTCAGCGCCGGAGATGGGGCTATCGGCCGGTATTTTTTTGTTTGGCACGGTGACGGCGGCGATAACGAATCAGGAAAAACGGAAAGCCCAGAAAATAGACCCACACCATGGGATTCACCAGTGCCTTTGCCAGCCCGGATAGAACATCATCCGGGCTGACGTAGACTTTGCTTTGCATGGCCTGGTCAGGATCTGAATGCACAATCAAGTGATCTTTTTTGTATTCGAATCTGCCAAATACAAAATCAATATCGGCGAGTTTGCTTCTGACCTTCATGGCGTTTTCCTGTTCATTCAGCTTTTGCGTAAACGGCCGGTTGAGTGAGCGTAGTCAATACGCTTTTGCAACAGTTTGGAAATATCCTCGGGCGCAAAGCCAGCCGGTGGCGTGAACTGCCCACGGGCATAAAGGTCGTCAAATACCTCTTTGCAAATCGTAATTTTCTCAGTCAGTGATTGGGGCGGGCTGCCACTTGGGAATCGGTTGGGCGGATAGATGGGCTTTTCATACATCTGCCGGAAACCTTCGGTACGCATGTCTACCCAGCAATTGTGGTTGGTGCGTGTGCGGTACTGGCGCAGTGCTTCAATATCGATAGTGCAAGCCAGGACCTGTTCTGCTGGATAAGGTGCTTCGCGCATCACCATGCCGGTGTAATCGATGGCGAAGGAACGACCAGGGCAAAAAGCCTTTGGATAGTAGTCGTAGTTCACCGATCCCCAGTTGGAACCCAGCAGATAGGCCATGTTGTCATGGGCACGGGTACGACGGGTGAACATCCAGAAGTCCCAGGGTTCGCTTACACCTTCGACTTCCTGAATGGCGCCCGGGTGGCAGATGATTTCCGCACCGTTGTAGCCCAGTGCGCGGGATACTTCCGGTGTGCAGCCATCATGGCAGGTCATGGTACCCAATTTGCCAATCTCGGTATCAATCACCGGGAAAAGATCCTTGATGTCGCCGCCCAGTTTCTCGCAATACTCGTCAAAAATATCGTGTGGGCTGGTACCCAGGCCGACGGAAGCCGGGATGTGCCACTTGTGGTATTTCAACACCACGTCGCCGGATGGGCCAACGATGAAGTTGGTATTGAACCAGCGATCCGGGAATTCAGGTACTTTTTCCATGACGCCACCGCCACAGATATACATGCCGTACTGCTGGGCGATTTCACCCAGTTGGTCGATTTCCGGGCCGGGGATGGTCACGGCTTTCTTCATGGCGTCTGCAATGCCGGTTTCACCCTTGCCAGGTGTTCCCACGCCCTGCATGAAATATTCCGGCAGCACCACCAGGCGTACAGGCACTTCCCAGAAATAGCCCACACCAAAGTGGATCAGGTTTTTGATGCGATCGAGGTTTTTCTGGATCCCTTCGCGATCGCTTACGACAGTAACTTCAGGTTGCACAATCAGTGCGGTATACGGGTCTATGCGTGCTTGTTTCATATCTTTTTCCTGATCAATAGGTGTGGTTCGGCCAAATCAACTCATGCTGAAATTGCAATTGGCTAAAAATCAAAATCGTCGTCTTCTTCACGAACGCCGAGGTCAAGCAGAATTTCATCTGCAGTAATGGTACCCATGCCACAAATGCCGCCACCGGGGTGGCAGGAAGGGCCGGTCATGTACAGCTTCTTCAATGGTCCGCGGTAGTCTGAATAATTCGGAAACGGTCGGAAGGCACCCATCTGAGCCAAAGTGCGTTCGCCGCCCGTGGTGACGCCACGATGGAAGCATTTGTTGGCACGTTCCAGACTGGGTCCGGTTTCTACATACTCTGCCATGATGTTATCGGCGGTCATATTGGTAGTGTAATTCTGTAACTGTTTCAGCAGCACATCACGGCAGTAGGCGGGTCCGATGGCTTCCCAGTCTTCGCCACTGGCCAGGTCTACCGGCACAAAGGTATCCATGATGAGTGTATGTTTGCCGTCCGGCGCACGGGTCGGATCCATGGTGGTCCAGGCAGCGGTCCACAGGAACGGATCGGTCGGCTTCTGTTGCGCTGCAATTTCCAGATACTGTTTGTCGATATCCGCCACGGTACCGAAAATCCGCTGAAATGCCGTTTTGTTCATGTCAGCGCCGGCTTTGAAGTCCGGTGCTTCATGCAGTGCATAGTGCACCCGGGCAATGGTGATATCGCCAAATTTGAACTTGCGCACCATATCCTTGAAACCGGCTGGCAGTTCATTATCCTTGAAACCCTTCAAATAGGTCTGGTATGGGTCCAACCCACTGACCACGGCTTTACCGGCCAGAATTTCTTCACCGGTTTCCAGCCTGACGCCCTTACAAACACCGCCTTCAGCAATAAAGCTGCTGACCGTTGCTCCGGTGCGTACGGTACCGCCATTGGCCTCGATGTAGCGCTGCATGGCAACTGCCAGCATGCCGCTGCCGCCTTCGGGTATGGATTGGCCAAAATAGTGAATGCTGGGGATCATCACATAGAACCCTGCTGCCGTTCCCAGTTGATCGGGCAAGGTTTGTGGTGCCATGGCCCAACCCAGGATGAAGGCGCGTACGTGATCGTTCTCGAAGTTCTCCAGCGTAAATTGCCGTGAACTGAGCTGGTAATCACGCAAACGACTGAGGCCTTCGGGGTTGCGTTCCAGACCCTGGTACATGTAGCTGGGCGGAGCGGGTGGTGCGAACATGCCTTTCACCACACCGTCCTGGATATCGCCGAATTCTTCGTAAATCTCGCGGTAACGACGCGCATCTGCACGTGAATACTCGGCTATGGTGTCGCAGGTTTTATCGACATCTTTGTAGACAATGATGCCCTGGCCTTCATACTTGTTGGGGTGACCGGTGATGTGGTCGTCAGACCAGATATATTTCAAACCATGCTTTTCCAACTCTGGTTTGAGTTTCCTGAATGCGGGGTTCAAATGTATCCAGACATGTGAAGAACCGAACGGGTCATGTTTGAAGCCCGGCAAGGTCAGTTCCCGGGTCAGTACGCCGCCACCCACCCAGTCATTACGCTCAAGCACCAGCACATTCAAGCCACTACCCACCAGTACGGCTGCACAAATCAGGCCGTTGTGACCTCCACCCGCAATAATTACGTCGTAATCTGCCATTAATTCCGGAACCTCCACTTTGAATGTTTACCAATGCCACATGGTGCCATCCTGCAGCCGGTTTACCGGCAGGTAGGCACGTTTGTAAGGGTATTTGGCTGCGAGGGATTCATCGATATCCACTCCGTGGCCAGGTGTTTCGCCAGCCAGCAAATAACCGTCTTCGAATCGGTAGTCGTGTGGGAACACCTCGTCTGTAGCCTCGGTGTGCCGCATGTATTCCTGAATGCCAAAGTTGGGCACCCAGGTATCAAAATGCAGCGCCGCACCCATACACACCGGTGACAGATCCGTCGCGCCATGACAGCCGGTCTTGATGTGGTACAGGGCCGCGAAGTCGGCAATCCGGCGTAGATGGGTAATACCGCCGGCATGCACTACGGTGCTGCGGATATAGTCAATCAACTGTTCTTCGATCAGGGTTTTACTGTCCCAGATGGTGTTGAATACTTCGCCCACGGCCAGGGGTGTCACGGTGTGCTGACGAATCAGCCGAAAACCTTCCTGATTCTCAGCCGGAACCGCATCTTCCAGCCAGAACAAACGATATTCTTCCAGCGATTTGCCGACCCGGGCCGCCTCGATGGGGGTTAGCCTGTGATGCACATCGTGCAACAGATGCAGGTCAAAGCCGAACTGTTCACGCAGCCTGTCGAACAGTTTGGGTACATGATCGATGTAGCGTTCCGTAGACCAGGTATTTTCAGTAGGCATGTCACCATCAGCAGGCTCATAGAACATTTTGTCCTCGGAAACCCCGTAAGTGCTGTCCAGACCCGGTATGCCGCATTGTGCCCGAACGGCTTTGTAACCCAGCTCCCGATACCGCGCCACTTCGTCGCAGGTTTCAGATATGTCGTCACCATTCGCGTGGCCGTAAACCATAACACCGTTGCGGGAACGCCCCCCCAGCAACTGGTACAGAGGCAACCCGGCAATCTTGGCTTTGATATCCCACAAAGCGGTATCGATGCCTGCAATCGCTGTCATGGTGACCGGACCACGACGCCAGTAAGCACCACGATAGAGGTATTGCCAGATGTCTTCGCTCTGCTGTGGGTCACGACCGATCAGACAGGGAGCAATATGATCCTGCAGATAGCTTGCAACCGCCAGTTCCCGGCCGTTCAGGGTTGCATCACCTATACCATGGACGCCTTCGTCAGTAAGGATTTTCACCGTCACAAAGTTGCGATCAGGGCAGGTTACTATGACTTTCACTTCGGTAATTTTCATTTCAGGGTATCGCCTTTCCACCATCCCGGTTGCACTATTCTCACGGCATCTGCAGACAACTGCGCCCGCGATGCGCGGCAAACCAGTTTATATATAAACTTTTAAAAAATCCACTATGGGCCGCTGTCTGTGTGCGAACCCATCAGGTGGATATCGAACATCCTGCACATTTCAAACACGAGCAGGTTCAGGTTATAATGTTTATACATAAACCAATTTATTCAGGCTGTATACTCTGCTGTACATCCCGAATGTGAATTCGACCAGGGAGTCAGAGCATGACACGCATACACTCAGAAAAAACTTCAGACATCAGACCAAACCCGGGTCCGCCACGTCCCCTGGCTCGAATGGAAACCTTTGCCCAATACAAGCAAGGCAAAAGCAAAATTCCGGGCAAAGGTAAAACGATCAAACTCTCCAGCAACGAAAGTTGCTTTGGTCCCGGACAGGCCGCGCTCAATGCGTATCTTCAGGCAGCAGAAAGCATTCATCGATACCCTGATGGTACACAGGCTGAGTTACGGGAAGCGATTGGCCAGGCATATGGAATCGACCCCAGCCGGATTGTTTGTGGCAATGGCTCGGAGGAAATCATAGGCCTGCTCATTCGTTGCTATGTGGGTGAAGGTGACGAGCTTCTGCTGTCGGAAAATCATTTCGTCATGTGCTCCATTTACGGCAAGGGGCAAGGTGCAGAC
This sequence comes from uncultured Wenzhouxiangellaceae bacterium, assembly GCA_964602895.1. Taxonomy (GTDB): domain Bacteria; phylum Pseudomonadota; class Gammaproteobacteria; order Xanthomonadales; family SZUA-36; genus JAWXBM01. Next base: position 14,473 of record CAZRTG010000001.1, on the reverse strand, counting down.
ATCGTTTTGGCACCTGAAACCCGTTTTACTGTCGATGTTGATGCCATTTTGGAGCGCATAACGGAGCGTACCCGCTTGATTTCGGTGGCAAACCCGAATAACCCAACCGGGACCTGGTTGCCTCGATCCGAAATGGAACGCCTGATCAACAATGTACCGAATGATGTGTTGATCATCGTTGATGGCGCCTATGCGGAGTATGTTGTAAACGACGAGTACGAAGAAGGTATTGCCTGGGTAGAGTCGCACGATAATGTAGTTATGACCCGTACATTTTCCAAGATTCACGGCCTGGCAGGCTTGCGTATCGGGTGGGCCTATGGCCCGGCAGCCATCATCGAGGTCATTAATCGTTTGCGTACACCTTTCAACGCCAGTGTGCCTGCACTGGCTGCGGCCACCGCCGCCATTGCTGACAGCGAGCACGTGGAGCTCAGTCGGCGGCACAATTCCAAATGGCAGGTGAGATTCCAGCAGGAATTTGCCAGGCTGGGTATCACGATTGTTCCCAGCGTGACCAATTTCTACCTGTTGGATTTTGGTGATTTGCCCGGCAAAACGGCAACGGCGGCGGCTGCATTCCTGGAAGACAATGGCATCATCCCAAGGCCCGGTAACAATGAAAGGCTTCTGCGCATCACCGTCGGTACAGACAGCGACAATGAGGCTGTAATCGATGCGCTGAGACGCTATCTTGAATCCTGAGGAGGCTCTGAATAATTCATCCATGAATTCTTGGAGCACGCCAAACAAAAAGCGGGGTTTTTGTTTGGCTTCATTTTCAATGATTTACAATCATTGAAAATATTGTCACATCCATGTGCCAAGGAAACTCTGAATTAATCAGAGCCTCCCAAAATGAAACATTTGCGTGCGGCGGAGACCGTTAACCATGAACTATGAAATCAGCAAAGCCGTACAGGAATTTTTGACCCGACGTAACGGTTTGCATCTGGATGGCCAGGCTGGCCCAGGCACGGCCGATGCGGTTCTGAAGCTGATCAATCCCTCAACCGGCCTGCCCCTGGCTGAACTACAGGCCTGTAGCAGCCAGGATGTGGATCGGGCGAGCCGGTCAGCCCGGGCAGCTTTTGACGATGGGCGCTGGCGACTGAAGCCACCGGCTGAGAAAAGCCGCATCCTGTTGCGGATTGCCGAGTTGATCGAAGCCCATGTGGATGAATTGGCTGAATTGGAAATGCTCAATGCCGGCAAGCTGCATGCGGCTGCACGCAACGGTGAAGTACCCTTTGCGGCTGAGTGCTTCCGTTATCATGCAGGCTGGTGTACCAAGCTGGAAGGCAGCACCAAGCAGATGTCGTTGGCGCCGGTGGGCGAGTTTCATGTTTACACCCTGCGTGAACCCATTGGTGTGGTCGGTTTGATCGTCCCGTCCAATGGCCCCCTGGTACAGGCGTCATGGAAACTGGCACCTGCGCTTGCAGCAGGTTGTTGTTGTGTTATCAAGCCGGATGAGAAAACACCTTTAAGCACGCTGCGACTGGCTGAACTGATGACCGAAGCGGGTATTCCTGATGGCGTGGTCAATTTGGTTACCGGGGTTGGCAAAGAGGTAGGAGCGGCGATGGTCAGTCATCCTGATATTGCCAAGATTTCTTTTACCGGTTCTACCGATACGGGAAAGAGCATCGGCAATGTGGCGCTGGATGATCTCAAGAAATTGACTCTGGAGTTGGGTGGTAAATCGCCGGTTATTATTTTGAAAGATGCCAATCTGGATGAGGCCATCCCGGGTGCAGCCGAAGCCATATTCTCGAATTCAGGGCAGGTTTGCGTTGCCGGGTCCAGGCTGTATGTCGAAGCTCCGGTTTATCAGGAAGTGCTTGATGGTATTGTCAGTTATGCGCAGAACCTGGTGGTAGGGCCGGCGCATGAGCCCGGCTCAACCATGGGGCCGTTGATTTCAGAAACGCATTTGCAAAGCGTTTTACAAGCAGTGGAGTCCGGCAAAGCGCAAGGTGGCAAAGTGGCAACGGGCGGCAACAGGATGCACAACGGGCAGGGTTATTTCATGGAGCCCACTGTTTTGCAGGATGTGGATCAGACCATGTCTGTGGTCCGGGAGGAAATTTTTGGTCCGGTTCTGGCGGCCACGAAAATCGCCGATATGCATGAAGGGCTTGCTTTGGGCAACGACACCCGCTTTGGTCTGGCGGCCAGTATCTGGACTGAGAACGTGTCAAAAGCGCACCGCATGGCAGCTGGAGTACGGGCCGGGTTGGTCTGGATCAACTGTCATGGAATACCCGATATGGCCGTGCCATTTGGGGGATACAAACAATCAGGTTGGGGGCGGGAAAACGGTTATGAAGGTTTATTGGCCTTTACTGAGTTAAAGTCAGTCGTATGCAAACTATAATTTCAATTCCAATGAGCTGAGAAAAAACCAATGTCACAAGCAGCCTTGTTCGATAAAGTTTTGGATTCGATACCCACAGAAGCGCATCACCTGCGAGCCTGGTTTGCCTTATTGAGATCCTTCAGCAGTATTGAAAGGGTCCTGATGCAGCACATCGCCCAGGAATATAATTCCAGCCTGCCTCGTTACGATGTGCTGACAGCACTTGCCATGAACAAATCGGGTGTCACCATGGGTGACCTTGCTCTTATGTTGCGAGTCAGTAAAGGTAATATTACCGGCGTTGTCAGGCGTCTGGAGCAGGATGGTTTGGTAAAGAAAGTCACGTCCAAAAAGGATCGGCGCATACAGTCAGTAACCATTTCTGCCGCCGGGCGCCGGTTATGGGACAAAATGCATCAGGATTACGATCGAATCATTTCCAACTTGCTTTCAGGTTCATCCGAATCGCAGATCAAGTCGCTCACCCGCAGCCTGGAGGAGACACTCCAGAAGGTAGAGGAGGCCATCCCCGGAGTTCAATCCTGACTGGGTCCGGTAAACGTTCCAGCCAGACATCAGGCTGTTGATTATCAGAACGCTGTCCAAGGGTAGTTTGGCTGACGATCAAAAGTGTTTTGTGGGTCGCTTGTCAGTACCCGGTCGGGATGATAGTTTGTGTATACATTATTCATAAAAATATACATAAAAATAGTGGGCCTCAACCTGAGAACTGCTTGATCAAGATTATTAGAGATATGCAACTGTGACTGAGTTAATCCATCAACCATCCCTATTTGCCGCCTTTTCGATAGTGGCCGAAACACACGGTGAAAGGCCCTTTCTACGTGCGCCTGCTGTGGCCACAAAAAACTATTCACCGCAAGCGATTGAATATACCTATGCGGCAGCGGTTTCGGCAGTGAATGATTTGCGGAAAGGTTACCAGGCTCAGGGAATTCGTAGTGGCCAGCGAGTGGCGCTCGCTTTTGACAGCCGGGTTGAGGTGTATCTGCATTTATTGGCCCTCAACGCGCTGGGGGTCAGTATTGTCCCGTTGAATATGGGAGGTAGTGATCAGGAACTGCACTACGTTCTGGATCACAGCGACAGTTGCCTGGTTACCGGTATCGACGAGCACCTTGCACGACTGGCACATGCGTCTTTTGGTTCTGCACCGTTGCGCTTCATTTCAGCGGCCGATTTGCAGGGTGATGGAGAATTGGCTGAACCCGTGGGAGACCACTCCACCGAAGTTGCATTGCTGTATACCTCAGGTACCACCGGCAAGCCCAAGGGCTGCATGTTGTCCAATGAATACTTTCTCATCATGGGCCATGAATACAACCGGCTTGGTGATTTATGTGCTATCGACTCCAGTGATCGCTTGCTCACACCGCTGCCTCCGAATCACATGAATGCACTGGCTACATCATTCATGGCGATGCTCATGTGTGGCGGCTGTGTGATTCAGCTGGATCGCTTTCATCCAAAAACCTGGTGGCAAACCGTTCGTGAAGAGAGGGCCACAGTGATCCACTATCTGGGAGTCATGCCAGCCATTCTTCTAACATTGCCGCCACAGCACAGCGATGATTTCAGCAAGCAGGTGAAGTTTGGCTTCGGCGCCGGCTCGGATCCCCGCCATCAGCAAGTGTTTGAAGAGCGCTTTGGCTTTCCCCTGATCGAAGCATGGGCCATGACGGAAACCGGCGGCGCAGCCATGACAGTTGCCCGTTCGGAGCCCAGGCATGTCGGGCAACGCTGCATCGGCAAACCGATTCCATCCATGCAGTTGCGCATCAGCGACAGCGATGGAAATGAGGTCCCGGAAGGTGCTGATGGGGAGTTGTTGGTGCGAGCCAAAGGCACACATCCACGCAAGGGCTTTTTCAGTGGGTATTACAAAGACAGCTCAGCCACCGAACAGGGTTGGGCCGGTGGATGGTGGCATACCGGCGATATCGTTCGGCAGGGGCCTGATGGCTCTTTGTTTTTCGTGGATCGGCAGAAAAATGTGATACGGCGCAGCGGTGAGAACATTGCTGCTGTCGAAGTTGAAGCAGCACTGCTGCGCCACCCGGCTGTGCGCAACTGTGCCGTTACCGCCGTGCCCGATGAAATGCGCGGTGACGAGGTGTTTGCGTTTGTTGTGCTGGCGGACGATGTTGAACCGGATACGAAGCTGGCCAGGGAGATTTTTGATCACTCCATGGCGCTTTTGAGCTATTTTAAACTTCCCGCCTATATCGAATTTGTCGCCGACTTGCCTTTGACCGCCTCACAGAAAGTCAGCCGTGCAGAAGTAAAACGACTGGCACGGGAAAAGCTGGATTTGGGGCAGGTACTGGATTTGAGAAGTTTCAAAAAGAGACCGCCATCATAAGCAAGCCTGCACACCATCGCCGCCAGTCTTATGAAGGAGTCGTATTAACCACTCCCGTGAGTATTCCCTATGAGCGCTATTCGGTAAAGCCGGCACACTGGTGGATTGCACGGGCTTTATCAGGCCTGGCTCAGGCTTCTGGCTTCACTCCGGGTGATTTTGATGGTTTTTGTGCAGCTTCGTTTTCCCTGTTTCCGGACACGGCAGTCGGACTTACACAGCATTTTGGTCTGACCACACGCTGGTTGGATCATATTCCTACGGGCGGAGCCAGCGGTATTGTTTCCCTGCGCCGCGCCGCACGGGCGGTGCAAAGCGGTGACGCTGAAATCGTTGCCTGTGTGGCTGGAGATACGAACCATGTGGATTCATTTCGGACCATGTTGGCGAGCTTCAGCCGATTTTCCCAGGATGCGTCCTTCCCGTATGGCGCTGGTGGCCCCAATGCCAGTTTTGCCCTGATGACACGCGAGCATATGCGACTTTACGGCACTCAACGGGAAGATTTTGCGCGTTTGTGTGTGGCCCAGAGGGAAAATGCACTGTGTTATGAGCCGGCCCTGATGAAGTCGCGCCTGACTACAGAGCAGTACCTTGGCGCACGCAGTATTGCCGACCCCATCACCCTGTTTGACTGTGTCATGCCCTGCGCTGGAGCAGAAGGCTTTTTGGTGATGCGCGAGGATGTGGCCAAAGACCGCGGTCTGCCGTTTGTGCGTATCCTTTCAACGATTGAGCGCCACAATGCATTCCCCGATGACCCCATTCAGCTTCGTGGTGGCTGGGCACTGGACAGGGACGAATTCTGGAGCATGGCCGACATCCAGCCTGAACAGGTCGATCTGCTGCAGACCTACGATGATTACCCGGTTATCAGTGTGATGCAATTCGAAGACCTGGGTTTTTGTGAAAAAGGCGGTGCCAGCGAGTTCATCCAGCAAAACAGTTTTACCTTCGATGGCAGCTTTCCACATAACACCTCCGGAGGGCAGCTTTCGGTTGGCCAGGCTGGGGCAGCGGGTGGATTCCTGGGCCTGGTTGAGGCTATACGGCAACTCACCGGGGCCGCCATCAACAATGCGGTGCCGGATGCCCGAATTGCAGCAGTCTCCGGCTTTGGCATGATCAATTTTGACCGCGGACTCTGTACTGCAGCCGCCATACTTGCAGGGGCAAACACATGACCGAGCCGCTGCAACGACCGCCCCGCAAAAGTCCGCAAGAACGCATCGGGCAGACCAGCGTGCCACCATTCAGGCGCAGTCGCCAGGCGCTGGTTTTCACCACTGCCGCAGCCGAAGGTCTGTTCAAGTTACAGCGCTGTGAAGCCTGTGGCTATGTAAGCTACCCAGCCCGCGAAATCTGCCCTAAATGCTGGTCAATGGACTTGCGTTGGGAAGCAATGCCCGAAGGCGGCCAATTGATCAGTGAAACCACTTTGCGCAGCAGCAGCAATGCCTATTTCAGTGAGCGTTTGCCGTGGCGTATCGGTACGGTGCAACTGGATGTTGGCCCGACCGTGCTGGCACATGTGCATGGGGATGTGGCCGAGTTGGCAAGGGTAAAAATGATAGCCAGAACCGATAAATCCGGACAGGGTGTACTGTTTGCCCTGCCCGATCAGGAGACTCCGAACATGGCGGATGACCAACAACTTCGAACCCTCACCTGTGACCCCAAATCCCGTCGTGTCTTGATTACAGACGGGCGTACCGAACTCGGTCAGGCCATGGCCCAGGCTCTGGCCAAAGCGGGCGCATTGGGTATTTTTGTCGGTGTCGCCGGGAACTCGCAACCTTTTTCCGGCAGCGCGGCATTGTCCACTGTTCCTGGCGTGGAATGGCTGCCATTGGATCTGACCAATACCCGGTCGGTCAACGAACTGGCTGCAAAGATCGGTGACAAGGTAGACATACTCATCAATACCGCCGAGTTTGTTCACCCGGGTGGCGGCATGGACCGGCAGGAAGTCGAAACGGCACGTGATGAAATGGAGATCAACTACTTTGGCTTGCTGCGATTGATTCAGGCCTTTGGCCCGCCCATGAAATCCCGGGGCACGGACAGCGAAACCGGAGCCTGTGCCTGGGTGAACCTGCTGTCCGTTTATGCCTTGTCAAACCGCCCGGATTTTGGCACAACATCAGCCAGTCAGGCGGCCGCCTATTCGCTGAGTCAGTGCCTGCGAGCCGAGCTGGCAGGCAGCGGCATCAAGCTCGTCACTGTTTTGTCGGGCCCGCTGGAGGGTGGCCGGTGGCAATCGGTGCCACCGCCCAAAGTCGCTCCCCGGCGCCTGGCGGGTGCAGTCGTGCATGCATTGCAACAGGGAATTGAACATGTCACTTTGGGTCCGGTAGCCGAAGACCTGGTGAAACGTTACCGTGAGGATCCGATGGTCCTGGAACGTGAACTTGCACTGGCAGAGAGGAATGCATCATGAGTCACACACAATCGGCAGCACAAAAGGTCGCGCTGGTCACGGGCGGCAGTGCCGGAATTGGTGAAAGCATTTGTCAGCATCTCCTGGCGGGGGGTCATACGGTGCTCAATCTGTCCCGTCGACCCGCAGCAAAAAGTCACGACAGGCTCATCGATGTGCCGGTGGACCTGTCTGACCTGGATGCCACCAAAGCAGTGCTGGCCGGCCTGTCTGAACAGTATGATGTGACCACGTTGGTGCATAACGCAGGCGTTATCCGGGCCGACCTCATCGAAGACGTGAAAGTGGATGACCTGGTCTATATGGACCGCTTGCATGTGCATGCTGCAGTGCTGCTGTTGCAAGCGGTGTTGCCCGCCATGAAAAAGGCCTGCTTCGGACGCGTGGTATTGATTGGTTCACGAGGCATGCTGGGGCTTAAAACCCGTACCGGCTATGCTGCCAGCAAAGCGGCACAAATCGGCTTGGTCCGCACCTGGGCACTGGAACTGGGAGAGCACGGTATTACGGTGAATGCGGTGGCACCTGGCCCCATAGTCACCGACATGTTTACGGAGGTGATTCCGGAAGACAGTGGGCGTGCAGCACAGATCGCGGCCTCAATTCCCGTGAAACGTTTGGGCCGTGCTGATGATGTGGCCAGGGCAGTGATGTTCCTGGCGGCCGAAGACAACGGTTTTGTGACCGGTCAAACACTTTTTGTTTGTGGCGGAGCGAGTATCGGCGCTTTGTCACTTTGAATGACGGAAGGCAATGTTTACCGCCATGGTTGCGGCTGAACAGAACCTGCAGGATGATTTTTCGGGAGTTAGAAGCATGAGTTATACGCAAGACGAAATTGCGAATCTGGTCAAGCCAACGCAAATACACCGCAGGGTTTATACCGACCCGGCTATTTTTGAGCTGGAAATGCAGCGCATCTGGGGCAAGGCCTGGATTTTTGTGGGCCACGAAAGCCAGGTGCCTGAACCAGGCAGCTATATCAGCCTGCAGCTGGGTAAATATCCCGTGGTCATGGTCCGCGACCGGGACGAAAAAGTACATGTGTTGTTCAATCGCTGCGGTCACAAAGGTGCCAAGCTGGTAGACACAGCCTGTGGCAATACCGGCGCTGGATTTACCTGCTGTTACCACGGCTGGAGCTATCGCCTGGATGGAAAATTGGTAGGTGTCCCACATCCGGCGGGTTACAAAAATACCGGTTTTGATAAAAATGATCCGCAGTACAGCATGCAGAAGCTGGCCCAGTACGACAGTTACCGGGGTTTTGTTTTTGCCACCATGGACCCGAACGCACCGGACTTGAAAACCTGGCTGGGCGGTGCCGGTGACGTGCTGGACAACCTCTGCGACCGCTCGCCGGAAGGCGAGGTTGAAGTCGCCGGTGGTGTGTTGCGCTATGAGCATGATTGCAACTGGAAAATGTTCATCGAAAACCTGAACGACACCATGCATCCCATGATCGTGCATAAATCGATTGTCGATGCAGCCAACGATTACATCAGCACATTGCCTGAAGATTCACCACATCGGGCAGAGGCAGAAATCATTCCGCCATTCGGAGCCTCGTACAAAAATTTTGAAGCCACGGGTATTACCGGGTTCCGCTATGGCCATCACTATGACGGTGGGAAGAGCAGTATTCATGCGGACTACAGTGTCGATCCCGAATACGAAGCAGCGATGATCAAGGCTTATGGAGAGCAGCGGACACGGGAAATTTTGACGTTCAATACCCACAACACCCTTTATTATCCTTCCCTGACCATCAAGTCTGCGGTACAGAATATACGGGTGGTGCGCCCCATCGCGGTGGATAAATGTATTGTAGAAACCTGGTCTTTTCGCCTCAAAGGCGCGCCGGACTCCATGTTGCAGCGAACGCTGCTGTACTCACGCCTGATCAATTCCAATGGCTCTATGGTTGCGCCTGATGACCTGACCGCCTATCGCCGTATGCAGCAAGGCTTGCTCTCGCCTGCCAACGAATGGGTGGAAATGCATCGTAATTACGGCAGTGATGTCGATCAGGGTGACCGGCTGACGAATACCGGCACCAGTGATCTGGATATGCGCAGTGAATACGCCGCCTGGCGTGAATACATGCTCTCGGAGGTGGCCTGATATGACGGATCAGATGAAACATCTTGAAACTTTGCGAGCCATTGAAGACTTTCTCTATCAGGAAGCATCATTTCTGGACAATCCGGATCTGGAGTCCTGGCTGGAGCTGTACACTGAAGACGGAGTTTACTGGATGCCCGCCATCGTTGATCAGGTGGACGCGCTCAATCACATCTCTTTGATGTATGACGATCGGGTGATGATGGAAATCCGCAAGCGGAATTTTGTTCACCCGCGCGCCGCATCCAAAGAATACACAGTGAGGGCATCCCATATCATCTCCAATGTGCGTATCAAGGAGATGGATGAAGCTACAGGTGATTGCACGGTTACTTCAAATTTTCAGTGTGTCAGCTACTACATGGACAAACAAACCCTGTTTGCCGGTACCTATGTTCACGAATTGGTAAAGCGGCCGCATGGATATCAGATCCGTCATAAACGCGTTAATTTGATCAATTGTGATGGTGTACTGGGTACGATCATCATTTACATATGATGTGCTGGAGATACGGAGCTTTGCAGAACCATGAATAACTCGTTGACTCAGCGCCTGGAAACAGCCCCTGTTGTGCCGTTGGTGCAGGCAGATGACCAGGCAACAGCCATCGCAACAACAGAAGCACTGCTTGCCGGTGGCCTGAGTGTGGTGGAGGTGGTTCTGCGTACCGACAAAGCCCTCAGCTGCCTGGAGGCTGCTGCACACCGTGTCGCAACGGCCATAGTTGGCGCCGGCACCGTTTTGACCGCAAACCAGGCGAAGTCGGTTGTGGCTGCGGGTGCCGCCTTTATTGTTTCTCCAGGATTGGACGAGGGGGTGATCAAGGTGGCACAACAAGCGGGCATACCGGTCTTTCCCGGTATTGCGACTGCGTCAGAATTGCAGCAGGCCTGGAACCTGGGCCTGGATGTGGTCAAATTCTTCCCGGCGGGTTTATCGGGTGGCACTGCCATGCTCAAAGCGCTGTCAGCCGTATTTCGCAACATGCGTTTTATGCCAACCGGTGGGGTTTCAGCGGGCAATCTTGCTGAATATCTGGCCGTACCGTCAGTCATCGCCTGCGGCGGCAGCTGGTTGACTCCGGCTGCTGAAATTCAGGCAAAAAACTACCAGGCAGTAACCGGTCTCGCTAAGGAAGCGCTGGTCATTGCCGCGCAAGTCAGAGGATAAAGCAGTGTCAAAATTTCTGTCATTCGGTGAAATCATGCTGCGACTGAAGTCGCCTGCCCATGAACGCTTTTTTCAGTCATCCGGTTTCGAAGCCAGTTTTGGTGGTGGAGAGGCCAATGTTGCTGTATCGCTGGCCAACTACGGCCTGGATTCAGGTTTTGTTTCGGCATTGCCTGACAACGATATTGCTGATGCGGCGCTTCGCGAGCTGCGCAGTTTCGCGGTTGATACCCGCCATGTTCGTCGCAGTGGCGAGCGTGTAGGCATCTATTTTCTGGAAGCTGGGGCAAACCAGCGAGCCTCCAAAGTGATTTACGATCGCGCCGGTTCATCCATGTGTCAGGCACGCGTAGGCGACTTTGACTGGCCGACCATTTTCAAAGATGCCAGCTGGTTTCATATCACCGGCATTACCCCGGCATTGAGTGCTTCGGCTGCCGAGTTGAGTCTGGAGGCGGTGCAGGCTGCCAGGGCCAGTGGCGTAACGGTCTCCTGCGATTTCAATTACCGTGGCAAGCTGTGGAAGTACGGTAAAAGCGCTCCGGAAGTCATGTCCGAACTGGTGAAATACGTCGACGTAGGTATAGCCAATGAAGAGGACTGTCAGAAGTCTTTGGGTGTCAGCGCGGATGTGGATGTAGCCAGTGGTGAGCTGAATATCGGGAAATACGAACAGCTCAGTAAGCAGATGTTACAGCTGTATCCCAATCTTTCCGTGATGGCTATAACCTTACGCGAATCAAACAGCGCGGATCAGAACGGTTGGTCAGCCTGTTTGCGAGATGCTGACGGTTTTCACCTGTCACAGCGCTATGAAATCACCGATATCGTTGACCGGGTTGGCGGCGGTGACAGCTTTGCATCCGGGCTGATTTATGGCCTGAATGCCTACTCTGACCGCCAGCAATCTTTGGAATTTGCGGTAGCAGCCAGTTGCCTGAAGCATTCCATTATGGGCGATTTCAATCGTGTTTCCGTGGATGAAGTGAAAAAGCTCATGGGTGGTGATGCTTCCGGTCGAGTGAGTCGCTAGCCAAAGCGGAACAGGGAGCGCGCGACCAGCACTCAAGTAGCCAATGCAGGTCATTCGAGGTTACCCATACTGTTGGTAATTTTTTAAAGGCTGGAAATGTCTTCAATATCTTGGGAAGTCCAGCCTAACAAATCTATAAGTAGCGTGGGTTCGACCTTATATTGAAAACCGGTTGGGCTGGTTGCCTTGGGGCGGCAGTCAAGGCAGAATCTTGGTGAAAGCTGAGAGAAGGGGCCGGTATGACGAGTGAACATGTATTCATACTTGTGATCGTGCTCATTGTGGGGGTGGTAATCGCGATTACGATCGCACAGCTAAGGAAAAGCGGCGATCGGCTCAATCGTGTGGCTTTGAGCCGACCTCACATCATTCCCGAAGTTGAACAAAGCAATTCAAACAGGCCAGAACAGTCCGGTTTCGCGACTGAATCTCAAGTTTTGACAACTGAAGAAAGTAGCAAGATCGAACTGGAGAGGCTGCAAAAGATCATCAATGATCGAAAGAAAATTGCCTGGGAAACCGATATTTCATATCACCTGTGGAATCTCTATAAAAGTCATTTTCGGCGCATCAGCCCGCAATTACTGAATTCTTACAGTCAGGATGGCAAGTGGTACGAGCTGAAAACCCTGAAGGCCAGCAGCATCAATGATTTGAACCGATTTGAATTTGAATTGAATGGAGCCAGGTACAAGTTTGTTGACGACGAAGAAAAACAGGGAATTTCCGACAACATGAAATTATTCAATCTGTTTCTTTTTGACGATTCAGATCGATGCCTCATGAATATCCCGATGAAATTGAGAGTGGATGGCTCGGGAAAAACCTATTCCATTTCATCAGACTCACCCAAAGCTTTCATATTGGGTGACTGGATCCACGATTTCATCAACGTGTCACTGAAACATCAAAATATACGCAACCAGGAGATTCGAGCGCAAAAACACCAGGAAAGGTTAAGAGAAATCGCGGAACTCAAAGACAAGTTCGGCATTGTGGATTGAATGGTGATTGCAGCGTGACTGACGATGTGAAGACCAAACTGGCATCCATACGGAAGCGGTTTCTGCTGCCCGAAGGTGTCATTTACATGAATGGTAACTCGTTGGGACCTTTGAGTCGTGATGTGCGTGACCGGGTGAATGCGGTGGTGGCGAGCGAATGGGGTGAGCAGCTGATTCGCGGTTGGAACTCTGCCGGTTGGTATGAGCTACCCGGTCGGCTGGGTGACAAGATCGGGCAGCTGATCGGAGCAAAACCCGGCGAGACCACGGTATGCGACAGCACCTCGGTTAATCTGTATAAAGCGGTATCCGCCGCTGCGGACCTGCGACCTGATCGAAGCAAGATACTCAGCGAGCCACGGAATTTTCCTTCCGATTTGTACATCCTCGATGGCTATACAAAAAACTCAGCATTGGATCACCGCATCGAGTTGGCAGAACGGCAGAACCTGGTTGATGCGATTGATGATGCAACCGCAGTAGTGGTCCTGACACACGTGCATTACGTCAGCGGTGCCGTCTTTCCAATGGCTGAAATTACGCGCCGCACGCATGACGTTGGCGCTTTAATCGTGTGGGATTTGAGTCACTCGGTCGGTGCGGTACCGTTGGATTTAAACCAGGCCAAGGTGGATTTTGCAGTGGGGTGTGGTTACAAACACCTCAACGGTGGTCCCGGAGCGCCGGCCTTTATTTTTGCTGCGGAGCGTCATCATGCCGCCATGCAACAGCCATTGAGTGGCTGGTTTGGGCATGCCAATCCTTTTGCGTTTACCGATGATTATGTTGCTGCCGAAGGCATTCGCCGTATGTTGACCGGGACGCCCGGAGTGATAGGGGCAAGCGCGTTGGAAGCGGCGGTTGATCTGTTTCTGGAAGTAGATCTGCAGGAATATTTCCAGAAGTCGCAGCAGTTGAGCGAAGTCTTCCAACAACAGGTTGATCAGGAGTGCGGTGGCTTTGGCCTTGAGTTGGCTTCGCCGCCGAGTGTGCTGGAACGCGGCGCACATATTTCCTATACGCATGAACACGGTTACGCCATCATGCAGAATTTGATAGCGCGGGGCGTGATTGGGGATTTTCGTGCACCCCACTATTTGCGCTTTGGAATCTCGCCAATGTTCCTGTCCGTTGAAGATATTGCAAAAGGGGTGGAGGTATTCAGGGAGATCCTGACCACGCGGTCTTTCCTGTTGCCGGAGTACCAGACCCGGCAGGCAGTTACTTGATCGGTTCAAAACGTATGGCCCTGACTGTGCAATCAGAAAGTCCCCGGGCATCGTGATACCGTTGACCGGATGGCCAGAACCCCCGAACAAATGGAAGCGGATTTCTCCACGCTGCTGCAGTCTGTCAGAGCTTGCACGCTGTGTGTGGGTCTTCCGCTTGGCCCCAATCCCATTCTGCAGGCGAGCAGCAAGTCTCGAATTCTGATCGCCGGCCAGGCGCCGGGCCGAATTGCTCATGCCAGGTGCCGGCCTTTTGATGATCCGTCCGGAGATCGTTTACGCGCCTGGTTGGGGGTGGATCGCGATACATTTTACGATCCGGATTGTTTTGCCCTGATACCCATGGGTTTTTGCTTCCCGGGGACGGGCAAGGGCGGTGATCTGCCGCCAAGGCCCGAGTGCGCGCCCGCCTGGAGACAGAAAATTCTCGATGGCATGCCCAAGGTGCAACTCACAATTTTGTTGGGGCAATATGCCAACCGCTGGCATTTGAAAGATCAATGTGGAAAAAATCTGACAGAAACGGTTGCCAACTGGAAGACCTTCTGGCCGGAACTCATGCCGTTACCGCATCCCAGCCCGCGTAATATCCGTTGGCTGAAACAGAACCCTCAGGTCGATGCCGAGATGTTGCCAAAGCTAAAGCGCCGTGTTGCCGAAATTCTGGACCTATAGGAGGCAGCCATGCTGCCGACCATCCTTTGATCGCTCTCGCACATCCTGTGCT